>CAZRCE010000049.1:0-9012 GCA_964598465.1 uncultured Clostridia bacterium
AGGATAACGCACTTTCCCACGGGCATAGTCGTTACCTGTCAGGACGAAAGAAGTCAGCTTAAAAACAAAGACAAAGCAATGCGTGTGCTCAAATCGCGGCTTTACGATTATTACAATTCGCTGAACCGTTCGGAACAGGACGCGCACAGAAAGAGTATCGTAGGGCGTGGCGACAGGTCGGAAAGAATAAGGACCTACAACTTCCCGCAGGGGAGAGTTACCGACCACAGAATAGGGCTTTCGCTGTACTCGCTCGAAAGCTTTATAATGGGCGATATCGAGGAAATGACGGCGGCTCTCGCCGTTGCGGAGCGCGAAGCTCTGCTCGCGGGAGAGAACGATTAAAGCGTTAGTTAAGGGGAAAGACTTATGAAAAAAAATCAGTCGGGCGAGGACTATCTCGAAGCGATTTTGCTTTTATCGCGCGAGCTCGAATTCGTTCATCAGATAGAAGTGGCGCGAAAGATGGGCGTTTCGCAGCCCGCCGTTCAGAAGGCGTTGAAAATTCTGAAAGGCAACGGTTTCGTAGATAGCGACGGACTGCATATCTATCTCACCGCGCGCGGCGAGGAGTATGCGGGTAAGGTCTATAACAGGCACTGCGTAATAAGGAAGTTTTTGGAGCTTCACGGCGTAAACCCCGCGGACGCGGACGCGGACGCGTGCGAAATGGAGCACGTCGTTTCCGAAGCAACTTTTACAATGATGGAAAATTACGTAAAAAACAGTTAAGCAAGTCGAAAATCGGCTTGCTTTTTTTGTTGACTGCATTATATTTTTAAAAAAAGCTATGGACAATTTTATATTTATATGATAAAATAATAAACGGATTATATTATTTAATTCGAAATACGATTAAGGACTAAGATATTATGAAGAAGCAAATTATTCTTATAGCAGACGACTCTGAGATGAACCGCGAACTGTTAAAGGACTTCCTCGAAGAAGATTACGATTTCCTCGAAGCGAAGGACGGACTCGAAGCGGTCAACGTTTTAAGCACGCGCAGCAACGAAATTTCGCTCGTGCTTCTCGATATCAATATGCCCGTTATGGACGGTTTCGAGGTTCTCGAAGCTATGCGCGAGCATAAGTGGATAGACGATATCCCCGTAATTATCATTTCTGCGGAAAGCGGAATATCTTTCGCAAAGCGCGGCTATAACCTCGGCGCGACGGACTATATCAACCGTCCTTTCGACGCGAACATCGTTCAGAAGCGCGTATTCAACACGATTAAGCTTTACGAAAAGCAGAAAAAGCTTTTCGGGCTCGTTGAGGAGCAGATATACGAAAAACAGCGCGACAACTCTATGCTCGTCGCTATTTTAAGCCATATCGTAGAATTCAGAAACGAGGAGAGCGGCGCGCACGTTCAGCATATACGCACCCTTACCGAGCTGTTTATAAACGGTTTGCAGAAGATTTCCGATTATAAGTTCACGCACGAAGAAGCTTCGCGCATCTGCATGGCTTCCTCGCTTCACGATATCGGTAAAATCACTATTCCCGACGGTATTTTAAATAAGCCCGGCAGGCTCACCCCCGAGGAATTCGCCATAATGAAAACGCACTCCGCGGCGGGTGCCGAAATGCTCGATAAGCTTCCTATGTACAAGGACGAACCGCTCGTAAAGACGGCGTACCGCATTTGCCGCTGGCACCACGAAAGGTTCGACGGCAGGGGTTATCCCGACAGGCTCATCGGCGACGAAATCCCCATCGAAGCGCAGATAGTTTCGCTTGCGGACGTTTACGACGCGCTTACCAGCCCCAGAGTATATAAGCCCGCTTATTCCCACGAGGAAGCGGTAAGAATGATAAACAACGGCGAATGCGGTTCGTTTAACCCGCTCCTTTTGCAGGTTCTTTCGACCATAACCAAAGAACAGTTCGACGAAATGAACGAAAAGGCGGAAAACCCCGACAACTACGCCGACGTCAAGAAGATTACCGAGGAAGTAATGAACGACAGCGAGCTTAAAGCTCCCGAAAGGACGCTCGAGCTTCTCGAATTCGAAAAGAGCAGGTCCGCGTTCCTCGCGTCGCTCAACAGCGATATCCATTTCGAAATAATCTTCAAGCCGACGATTTTAAATCTTTCCGAAACGGGTGCGGAGATGCTCGCCGTATCGCCGACGACGCTTAACCCTCAGGAAGACGCGAAAATCCTCGCTGCGTTCGGCAAGGAAACGGTGGATAAGATTTTCGAGCTTTGCAAGAGCTTTACCGCGAAAAACACCGACGCTTCTTTCACCTGCGAGATGGTTATCGGCGGAAACGCGCGCAAAACGGAAGTCAAGATGCGTTCCGTATGGTACAACGGCAAGTCGCTTACAGGCGTAATCGGCAATATAAAAATAATTTAACCTTTTAAAGGGAGGAATAAAAATGACTGTTAAGGAATTCTATGACGCTGTAGGCGGCGATTACGAGGGTACTTTATCGCGCTTTGTGACCGAGGACAGAATGAAGAAATTCGCATTGAAGTTCGGTGCGGACCCCAGCTATAATCTGCTTAAAGAAAACCTTGCAAAGGGTTTACAGGAGGAGTCGTTCAGGGCGGCACATACGCTTAAAGGCGTATGCCAGTATCTCGGTTTCGTCGCTCTCTATACGTCGGCTTCGCTCGTATGCGAAATGCTGCGTGCGGGAAATATGAACGTGGAAGGTCTTATGCCTCCCCTCGACGAGGCGTACAAAAAGGTTATCGCCGCTATTAAACAATTAGAAGAATAATATTAACGCCGCGCGTCTTAAAGACGCGCGGCGTTCGTTTTTACAAATAAATTTTTTATCGGTATTGATTATCGCACGGCGGTATTATATAATAATATCAAGGGGGAAATATATGTTGGATTTCAGGTATTACGCACCTACGGAAGTCGCTTTCGGCGCACAGTCGTTAAGCGTTTTAGAGGAACTTATCAAAAAGCAGAACTGTAAGAAGATACTTTTACATTACGGCGGCGGCAGTGCGGAAAAAAGCGGACTTCTATCCATAGTCCGCTCGGCTATAAAAGGCGCGGCGGTAGAATTCTGCGAGCTTGGAGGGGTTAAACCCAACCCCCGTCTTTCGCTCGTCAACGAGGGTATCGCGCTCTGCAAGAAGGAAAATATCGACTTTATTCTCGCCGTCGGCGGCGGCAGCGTTATAGACAGCGCAAAAGCCGTAGCCTACGGCGTTTACGACGGCGGCGACGTCTGGGATTTTTACGAAGGGATAAGAAAGCCCGTCGGCGCGCTCCCCATAGGCGTGGTTTTAACTATAGCCGCGGCGGGCAGCGAAATGAGCAATTCTTCCGTCATTACCAACGAGGAAAAGGGGCTTAAACGCCCTTGCAATACGAACTTCGTCCGCCCTAAATTCGCGGTTATGAACCCCGAACTCACGCTGACGCTTCCCGACTATCAGACGGCTTGCGGCTGTACGGATATCCTTATGCACACTATGGAAAGATATTTCACTGGCGAAAAGAGGACGATGAAGCTTACCGACGCGGTCGCGGAAGCGGTTATGAAAACCGTTCTGGCGGCGGCAAAAGTACTGAAATTTAACCCCGCCGACGTCGAAGCCCGCGCGGAAATAATGTGGGCGGGCAGTCTTTCGCACAACGGCTTGACGGGTTGCGGCACGGACGGCGGCGACTGGGTCGTGCACGGACTCGAACACGAGCTGGGCGCACTGTACGACGTCGCGCACGGCGCGGGGCTTGCCGCGGTGTGGGGCTCGTGGGCGCGCTACGTCTATAAAAACTGCCTCAAACGCTTTCACCTTTTCGCCGTGCAGGTTATGGGCGTACGCCCCAACGGCACGCGCGAGGAGCTTGCGCTAAGCGGTATAGAGGCGTTCGAGGAATTTTTAAGGGGCATCGATATGCCTATTAATTTAAGACAGCTCGGAGTGCGCCCGACGGAGGCGGAGCTGAGGCTTATGGCGAAAAACGCCGCCGACGCGTGCGGCGGGCACAAGGGCAGTGCGAAAAAGCTCGGCGAGGAAGACTTCTACAATATCTTAAAGGCAGCGCAATAACGGGATAGTATGCTAGATTTAAAGACGGTTTTCGGGGGCGGAAAAGCTTCTCTTTCCGCCCTGAAACTTTACGGATTTACAAAAGATGAAAGCGGTTGGCGCTTTGCAAAACTCATTGCGGACGAGCAGTTCGAGCTTATAGTGCGCGTCGAGGAAGGCGCGGTTTTTGCAAACGTTTACGATTTAGCCGACGGCGAGGAATACTTTCTGCACCTCGTGGATGAAGCGGAGGGCGGTTTCGTAGGAGCGGTTCGCGCCGAGTACGAAGCCGTGCTGAACGATATTGCGAAAAAATGCTTCAAAAAGGATTCGCCCTTTTTTGAAAGCGTGACGCGGGAAGTGCTCGCATACGCGAAGAAAACCTTTTCTACCTCGCCCGAATTTTTATGGAAGAAATTGCCCGACTGCGCGGTATTGCGCGCGAAAAGCGGCAAGTGGTACGCGGCAATTTTAACGGTCGAGGCGTCCAAGCTCGGGCTTGACGAAGATAAAAAACTCGAAATAATCGACGTGCTCGTCCCGAAGGGAGAGCCCGCCCGCATCGCGGACGGAAAAAATTATTTCCTAGGCTATCATATGAACAAGCAGAGTTGGCTGACGATACCGCTCGACGGCAGAGTGAACGCGGAAATTATATGCGGATTTCTGGATATGAGTTACAGTTTAGCAATGAAAAAGTAACAGTAAAGCGGGCGCGGATTGAAAAATCCGCGCCCGCTTTTTACTTTTGTGAAATCTTTATACAATTCCGTCGTCGGGGTTCTGATATCCCTCGCCGAAAACCTCGTTCGCGGTCGAAACTATCATAAATGCGTCGTCGTCTTCTTCGTGAATTACGTCTTTCAAGGCGGGGTAGCGGTGGGGCTTAACCACGCAGACCAGCACTTTTTTATTCGCTCGTGAATAAGCCCCTTCCGCATTTATAAAAGTCGCGCCCGAATCTATTTCGCTGAGTATGCGCGCCGCCAATGCGTCCGCCTTTTCGGGCGAGCATATCACATAGATAACCTTTGCGGAATTTCCGCCGTAAAGCACCATATTGCAAAATATGTTGAAAACTATTACCGAAATAAGCGTATAGAACAGTATATCTATATTTCTGAATACGAACACCGAGCAACCTACAATAATACAGTCGCTTATAAGAAGAATAGTGCTTGTATGTATGTGTCTGAATTTTGTTCTCAGAATCTTTACTGGTACGTCCATTCCACCCGACGAGCCACCGCCGCGGAAAATTATACCCATACCCACGCCGAAAAGCGCGCCGCCTATGCAGGCGTTTAAAAGGATATTATCAGAAAACGGGAGAAGCCCCTTAAATGCGTACTCCCACGCTATCATAAGAAGTGAGGAAAGCGTGACGGAATAGGTGGTATAAAAGAAGAATTTTTTTCCGAAATAAAACAAGCCCCAAATAATTAACGGCACGTTTACCCCGAAGATAATATAGCCTGGATTCAGATAAAATCCCGTGCTCTGTAAAATAGCTTCGCTTATTATTATCGCAATGCCAGTCAGCCCTCCGGAAGCGAGGTTGCTCGATTCCAGAAACAAGGTTACTCCCAGCGAATAAAGCAAGCAACCCACCGTCATCATGATAAATGCGAACGGCACCGATTTAAAAAACTTTTTCTTTTTCATGTATATATACATTTTATTACTTTTTCCCGTTTATGTCAACGCGAGAATGCATAAATTTATAAATGTTTAAAAATATTTTACAAAACGCCCTGCTTGCGCCGCTTTACATTTAAGTTTTAAAGAACTATAATATTTGCAAGAGGTGTTCCAAGCGATGGTTAAAGTCAAAAGGGAAAAGTATTCCCTGTTCACAAATAAAGCGCTATTACTTTTAATTTTGCCCATAGTGGTGGAATCCGCGCTATCGATGTCGCTCGGTATGATAGACGGACTTATGGCTTCCTACGCAAAAAGCGGCGCGGGCGACGACGTTTTAACCGCCATTACCGACGTGGACCAGATATCCAACCTCTTAATTCAGTTGTTCGCCGCGTTCGGCACGGGCGGCGCGATAATAACCTCGCAATTCCTCGGCGCGGGCAAAGCGGAGGAAGCGAACAAGAGCGCGAAACAGCTCATAGTCGTAATGCTCACTTTGGCGCTCGTCGTTATGACGCTGTGCCTTACGCTCAATAATCAGATAATCGGTCTGCTGTTCGGCGGGGCCGGTCAGAGCACGCTCGAAAACGCTTACATCTATTTCTACATAATAGCGGCGTCCTTCCCGTTTTTGGCGATATTCAATTCGTGCGCGGCGTTGCTTCGCGCGCAGAGAAAGAGTATGAACACTATGCTTTCGGGCATAATAAGCTTCTTCCTAAATATCGGCTTCAACGCGCTGTTTATTTACGGTTGCAATCTCGGTATAGCGGGCGTCGCTCTCGGAACGCTGCTTGCCCGCATATTCCCCGCGTTCTTCACTCTTTTCCTTCTTGGGCGCAAGGATAATATAGTCAGGATTAAAATTTTCGAAAAATTCCGTTTCGACTGGGGTCAGCTGAAAAAGATTTTCCGCCTAGGCGTTCCGAGCGGTATAGAGAGCAGTTTATTCCAGCTCGGCAAAATTCTCGTAATCGTATTTATCTCGATTGAAAGCTACAACGTTTTCCTCGACGGAAACATACTCAATTTTGCGGCGGGCAACGTCACGAACTATAACACTGCCGCAAACTCCGTGGCGTACAATATAAACACGCTTTCCAGCGTGGTCGGCAACGGTATAAATACTTCGCTTCTTACTATTATCGGTCAAGCCGTCGGCACGGGCGATATGAAGTGCGTCAAGTATTACATAAAAAAGATGCTTTTGGTCGCCTACGCGGGCAATGCGGTTTGCGTTTCGGTAGTATGGGGGTTTTCGCCCGTGCTTCTCAATTTTTACAATATCTCGGGCGAGGCGCGTGCGATTGCCTGGAACTGCCTGAATATGTGCCTTGCCGTTCAGTTCGTAACGTATCCGCTGTCGTTCGGACTGCCCGCGGTGCTTAAAGCGACGTCGGACGTAAAATACGTAATGTTCGCCGCCGTCACTTCGATGATATTAATGCGCGTCGGGCTGTGCTATATTTTGACCTGCGACTGGGCGGGCGCGCATATGGGCGCGGTCGGACTGTGGATAGGTATGATTTCCGACTGGGGATTGCGTTCAATTTTTTTCGGCGCGCGTACGCTGTCGGGCAGGTGGAAGAAATCCTCCGGTCTTATAAAGGATACCGTCGAACCCGTTCCCGAAGAACTCGTTACGATTGAACCCGTTCCCGAAGAACCCGTGCAGGAACCTGCGCCCGAAGAATCCGACGAGGTGTAAAATGTTTATTCAGATGTACGAAGAAAAATATATGCGCTTCCCCGAAGGCAGGGAGAAGGCAATAACTTTCAGCTACGACGACGGCGTGCAAGCCGACCGCCGTTTGCTCGACTTATTTGAAAAGTACGCTCTCAAAGGTACTTTTAACCTCAACTCTAAAACCTTCGACGCGCAGTGCTGGCACGGCAAACTGAACGAGGCGGAAACGCTTAAACTCTTTTCCGACTGCGGACAGGAGATTGCCTTGCACGGCGCAAGGCACGTCTTTCTGGATAAAGTTCCGCTCGCGGAAGCGGTAAGGGAGGTTGCGACCAACCGCGAATATCTCGAAGAGAAGTTCAGAAGGATAGTGCGCGGAATGGCGTACGCCTACGGCGCGTTCAACGAGGACATAAAGAGGGTATTGCGCGATTTGGGCGTGGTATATGCGCGAACTACGCGTTCTACTTCCGATTTCGCTATCCCCCGGGACTTCCTCGAATGGAACCCCACTTGTCACCATACCGACGGGAATTTCGCCGCGCTTACGGAAAAGTTTTTATCCTTTTCCCCGTCCGCGCAGACCAAGAACCGCGAGCCGCTATTATATTTCGTGTGGGGGCATTCGTTCGAGTTTGACGACAATAATAACTGGGACTTATTTGAAGAGTTCGCGCGGGAAGTCGGCGGAAGGGCGGATATATGGTACGCGACCAATATCGAAATCCGCGACTATATCGAAGCTTATAAAAACCTCGTTTTCTCGCTCGACGGCGAAAGGGCGTTCAACCCCTCGCATATGCCCGTGTGGATAGAAGTCCGCGGAAAGACTTATAAAATAGACGGCGGAAAAGAAGTGATTTTCGATAAATAATTCCAAAAACCCCCTTGCAAACGCAAGGGGGCTATTGTATAATAAAAACATAGTTACGGGCGCACTTCCTCTGAACTTCGTCTAACGTCGTTGAACTGCGCTTTTCTTGGGTCATTTACGAAAAGTAAACTCCCCGTCGAAAATGCTCGTTCGCCTTGTTATACTCGTTCATAGAAAGCGGGCGGTAATCGTGGCTATATGTTATAATAAATGGGTAGAATTAATTTCGGGGGAAGATATGATTTTAGATTCGTTTTCATTAAACGGTAAAGTTGCAATCGTCACCGGCTCGAATACGGGGCTGGGACAGGGCATATGCAGGGCGTTTGCGGAAGCGGGCGCAAAGGTCGTCGGCGTTTCGCGCAGACCTTCGGACGAAACGGAAAAATTAATCGGCAAGGACAAGTTCTATAACGTAATCGCCGATTTGTCGTCGCTCGACGTCATTCCGAGGGTCGTTTCCGAAACCGTGGAAAGGTTCGGTAAAGTCGATATTCTCGTCAATAACGCGGGCATAATCAAGAGGCAGGATTCGCTGGAATTTTCCGAAGACGACTGGGACAGCGTTTTGAACGTCAATTTAAAGACGGTGTTCTTCTTGACTCAGGCTGTCGCCAGAAAGTTTATGGAACAGGGCACGGGCGGAAAGATAATCAATATCGCGTCTATGCTTTCCTATCAGGGCGGAATAAGAGTTCCCTCTTATACGGCTTCCAAGTCGGCGATTAAGGGCGTTACGATGACGCTTTCCAACGAATGGGCGAAGTACGGCATCAACGTAAACGCAATCGCCCC
>CAZRCE010000050.1:0-8907 GCA_964598465.1 uncultured Clostridia bacterium
ATACTTGCATTTTTCGCATAGAATAAGAATAATGTGAAAACTAAATTTCAATTTATTTTACTTAGCCACACAATTCTAAATAGTTAAAATCTCTCGAACAAATTGTTCGAGAGATTTTTGTCATCGTTTGAAAATAAGTTTTATATTCCCTAAGGGCGGCGCATTTTGCGCGGGGTTTTTATTATTTGCTCTTTTCTTTCTTTTGCCGTCCGTTCGGGCGTTTTTCGGAAATGCCGTAGAACAGACAGTACACCGCGGGCACGAGCGCGAGCGTTACGAGCGTGCCTATTAACAGTCCGCCCATAACCACTATACCGAGCGGCTGCATAAGCTCGCTTCCGTTGCCTACCCCTATCGCGAGAGGTATGAGCGCGAGAATGGTCGTAAGCGTGGTCATAAGTATGGGGCGAAGCCTTTCCGTGCAAGCCGTTTTAACAGCTTCCAGATGCGTCGTTTCGTCCTTTAACTGAGCTATCTTTTCGAGCATAACTATCGCGTTGTTTACGATTACGCCCATCAGCATTATAAGCCCGATAAACGAAACGACGTTAAGCGAAGTGCCCGTTATTACCAGCGCAATAAACCCGCCCGTGAACGAGAACGGAATACTGCACATAACTATCAGCGGTTTTACGGACGACGAGAACTGCACAGCCATTACCGCGTATAAAAGGAAGAACGAAATTACGAGCGCCACGGCAAGCCCCGAGAACGCGTCGTTGAGGTAGCTAGACACGCCGCTGCTCTCGAAGCTGTAATCGGAATATTCTTCCTTTGCGAGAATTTCGCTTGCGATTGCCTGCATACGCTTGCCCGCCGTACCCGAGTCCACGCCCGGAAGCGCGGCGGATACGGATATTACGCCCTTGCCGTCCGAACGGGTTATGCACGCGTCCGTTTCCTCCACGGCGATATTGTAAAGGATTTCCCTGCCCTCGGCGGGGGCGGGAGTTTCGAGGATATCTTTAAGCTTTATCGCCTCCGTTCCGTCGTAGCCGACGATAAACTCCGAAAGCTTCTTTGCCGCTTTCTCTTTGGTCGCGCCGTCGAAAATGCCGTCGATAAACGAAACCCTCAGCGTATAGCTCTCGCCTCTGAGCTCCGCCGTTGCCGCGTCGTAAGAAGCAATGCCAATTCTGAGCGTGGTAACGAGCGTCGTGTAGTCCAGACCGTATTCGGCGATTTTCTTTCTGTCGAAATCGAAGGAGTACTGCGTAGAGGTTTCCGTGAAGCTGTCAGAAACGTCGGTGAAGCCCGCTTCTTCGAGCTTTGCGCGTATTTCCGCGGAAATTTTACCGAGAGTTTCCGCGCTCGGTCCGAGAACGGAAACGGACAAATCGTTAGTACCCGCGGTAAGCGAAGCAACTACGCCGTCTATCTGCCTTACCGTGACCTTGCCCGCCACGCCCTTTTCTTTGGCGAGATTTCGTATAGCTTCCACCGTTTTATCGGTGTCGCGGTTAGTCGTAAGCTGAACGGTGATAATGCCCGTATCTTTCAGAGCGAGCAAGCCGTTTTTGCCTATGTTTGCGGAAACGTATTCGACGTTGTCTATATCCGTATTTATAATTTCGGCGAATGCGAGAACGTCCTCTCTCACCTCGTCGAGCGTTGCGGTCGCGCCGTAGCTCATATTAACTTCTATCTGCCCCTTGTCGATGGACGGAAGGAATTCCGTGCCCGTAAGAAGCAACAGCCCGACGCTCGCGCCGAATACTACGAGCGCGACGCATACCGTGATTATCCTTTTGGAAATAACGGCGGGCAAAATCTTTTTATACAGTTTGTCTATGCCCGACATTACGTAAGGCGTGCGGGCTTTTTCTATAAATTTCTTAAAGCCGCTCTTCTGCTCGGGTTCGGTCTTTTCCTCGACCGTTTCGACTTCGGAAATTGAAGTTGCCTGTTCGCCCGCTTTAAGCATCTGCTTATCGCCGCCGCCCGTAAGGCTGTACAGAACGGGGATTACCGTAACCGCAATCAACAGCGAGAACGCGAGCGAGAATATGACCGCCCAGCTTAAATCGGTGAAAATTTCGCCCGTCAGTCCGCCCGAGAAAATTATGGGCAGGAACACGCAGACCGTCGTGAGCGTAGAGCCTATAAGCGCGCCGCCCACCTCGCAAGTGCCGTCCACCGCGGCGCGGTAGGCGGTTTTGCCCGAATCGTGGTGTTTGGAAATCGCCTCTATTACGACGATACTGTTATCGACGAGCATACCTATGCCGACGGCAAGCCCGCCGAGCGAAACCATATTTAAGGTTATGCCCATAAGGTACATACAGATGAGCGCGCACAGCACGGAAAGCGGCATCGTCACCGCGATTATCGCCGAGAGCCTTACCTTTTTCAGGAATACGAAAATTATAACGACCGCGAGAACGCCGCCGATTATCATACTTACGAGTACGTTGGAAATACTGTCCGTAATAAATTCCGACTGGTCGTCCAGAAGATTGATTTTGATATTCGCCCCGTTGTCGGGAAGGTCGGCGCAGACCGATTTTACGGAAGAAACGACCGACGACGAGTTCGCACCGTTGGACTTATAGACCTCGACGATTATGCCCTTTACGACGTTCATTTTCCCTTCCGCGTAGTACGCGTACGAGGTATATTCCTTATAATCGAAATCGACCGTAGCCAGCTTATCGACGGAAGTTACGAGCACCTGCCCGCCCGAAGCCGAGGGCGAAAGCTCGCCCAAATCCGTATCGAGGATAAAGGAAATAAGCTCCGTCGAAAGATTGATTTCGAACACGTCGTCGAGTATCAGCTCGTCGTGTAATTGCTTAAACTGCTCGGCGGTGATTTCGTCGTCGAAAGTAGGGCGTTTTTCGATTAGAAGCGCCATATTATAGGGGTAATTGGGACTTCTGACGAACGCAATGAAGGTTGACGAGGTAATTATGGGGTGCTCCGAGGACAGCTCCGTACCCGTAAACAGCAACGCGCATTCGCCGTCCGTGGGCGAATAATCGTCCCCCTCCTCGCGCTTTTTATCGGCTATGGCGTTAAGCCCCGTTGCCGAGGTTTTCTTTACGAATTTGACCTTTTGCGCGTATTCGTTGTCGGGGTCGTCCGCGTCCGCTTCCGTCGGGGTGTAGTTCTCGAAAACGCCCATACCGACCTTCGTAGGCTCGCCCGCGACCTCGTACGTTCCGCTTCCCGCGAGCACTAAGTATTCGTAATCGGTAGGTTCGTAATAGCTGTTTTCCTCCTGCGCGGTTTTATAGCCGTCGCGCTCTTCAAGCCACTGTCTGAAAACTATCAGCCCGTCGAGCTTCCCGTCGCGCACGACCTTTAAAAGGTCTTCCGAAACGGTGAACGGAAGCGCGGGGTATCTGTCGCCTATCTCCTCGGAAAGGTCCTCAAGCTCCTCGTCGGTCTTGCCCTCCACCTGTTTGGAAATTTCGTTGTAATATCTGCTCGTTTTGACGGATTTAAGATTTTCCGCCGTGTATGCCGATGCAATATTTACGTAGGTTTTAAGTTCGGCAAGCTCGTCTATCTCCTCCGCCGTCATCCGGTCTATTTCGGACAGAACGAACACTACGCCGTCTTGCAGGTCCTTATCGAGTTCTTTTAAATCGTCCTGCGTGCTGTCCTCATAGTAGCGCATAATCTGCTTGACCGAGGATAAAAGCGTTACGAACGACGACGGTACGCCTATCGGCATAGAAAGAATTTCTTCTTTATTCTTTATATCTGAATCGTTCCTTATCTGAACGTTCGCGCCGCCCACCGTGACGTTGCCGAGGGGTATGTCGAGCGCGCCGTAGGAAAACGCCTGCACGAACAGCGGGGCAAGAAGCTCCGCGCCGCCGAAGGGCTGGATTTTAACGACGTTTTCGCCGCCGCCTTTAAGCTCCACGCGCTCCACGCCGTCTATCGCCGCGAGCGAGGTTTTCAAGTCCTGCGCCCTCTCGTACGCCTTGTCGAGGCTGTCGCCCGTGACGGACAGCACCGCCAGAGCCTGCGAGTTGAAGTCTATGTCGTACACCGAAGTATCGCAATTCGAGGGAAGCTCTATTCCGTTTAACTTGCCCGTGATATCGCTCTTTTTTTCCTTCGTGTCCGTGCCGTAATCGAAGGACAGAACGACGGCGGACAGATTATCGTACGAGTACGAAGAAACCGAGGTTACGCCCGAAATGGATTTCAAACCGTCCTCCAATTCTGTCGTTACGTCCTTTTCGACGGAAGTAGCCGAAGCGCCGGGGTAGATTACCTGCACGCAGACCATAGGTATATTTATATCGGGCAACAGATTTATAGCCATATTGCCCGTCGTGATTATACCCAACCCCAGAACCAGAACGATAATAAGAATTACCGCTACGCTCTGTTTAATTATGAAAGAAAAGAATTTACGCATTTTAATGCAATCCCGCCTTTTACTGTATAGAGGAAGCAAGTACGGCGAGGTTTGCCGCAACGTCCATATCGATTACTTTTACCTTTTCGCCCGCGCGTATCTGTACGGGTGCAAAGTTTAATATACCTTTAACGCCCGCTTCGACGAGCTTGTCGGCAACCGACTGCGCCGCGCCCGCGGGCACGGCTATTACGGCGAGCGTCGCGCCGTATTCCTTTACTTTTCCGACTATATCGTCCATACCGTAAACGGGTTTATCCGAAACGGTAGTACCTATTTTATTCTCGTCATTGTCGAAAGCCGCGACCATATGCACGCCGTAACGCGCAAAACCGCCGTAGCCGAGTATCGCCCTGCCGAGCATACCTACGCCCACCGTAACCGCGTTGTCCTTGACGTTACAGCAAAGGTATTCTTCGAGCGCGGCGATAAGCTCCGTGCGAACGTAACCCACTTTCGGTCTGCCCGTGCAGTTGGTATAGGCTAAATCCTTTCTGACCATAACCTCGCCGTAGCCGAGCGCCGCCGCGATAGAACCGGACGACACGTAAACGCTTTCGTCCTCGAGCGAAGCGAGATAATTGAGATATACGGGCATTCTCTGCCGCGAAAATTTAGGAACTTGTTTATTCACCGTCTTTTTCCCCCATTTTGTCGCGCGCGAAAGCCGCCGCGCCCATAGCGCCCGCGGCGTTACCCAAAGCCGCGCGTATAACTTTAACTTCCGCGTGGGAATTTCCGCCGAAAATTTCCTTGTCGAGTAACGCCTGTACGGGCGCGGTTAGCCGTTCGCCCTGAGCGCTTACTCCACCGCCGAGCATAATAACCTGCGGGCGGAAAACGTTGGCTAAGTTAGTAAGCCCGCACGCCAAATAACCGACGTACCAGTCAACCACTTCCTTGGCGGCGATATCTTTTTCCGCGTAATCGAACACCGTCTTGCCCGAAACGGTTTGCAGGTCGTATTCCTTCCACATAGCCGAACCGGGATTGCGCTCCATCGCCTCGCGCGTCTTTTTAATGAGCGCGGTAGCCGACGAATAAGCTTCGAAACAGCCGCGCCTGCCGCAGGTACAGCGGTTTCCGCGCCGCTCTATCACGGTGTGTCCTATCTCCGCGCCCGCGCCTTTATTCCCCTCGAAAAGCTTGCCGCCGATTACTATTCCGCCGCCTACGCCCGTACCGAGAGTTACTAAAACGCTGTCCGAATAGTTCTTACCCGCGCCGAATTTGGCTTCGCCGTACGCAGCGGCGTTCGCGTCGTTCGTAACGAATACGGGCAAGCCGAGTCTTTTTTCAAGCTCGCTTTTAAGCGGGAATTTTTTAAGATAAAGATTGCCCGCGAACACGACCTCGCCCTTTTCGCCGTCAATCATACCCGGGCACCCCGCGCCCGCGCCGCGCACGGAAATATTTCCGCAGAGCCTTTTGCAAAGGGACGCGATTTCGTCCAGCGCGCCCGCCGAGCCTTCCGCCCAAGGGGTTTCGACCGAGCCTTCGCTTATAACGCTTCCGTTATCGTCCAGAAGCGCGACTTTGGCGGCAGTCCCGCCGATATCTATTCCGAGATAATATTCCATAACCCTTCCAATCGTAATTTTTTTACTTATTAATTTTACAATTTTTTGGTCAATATGTCAATCACGCGCGCGTGCTATTGCCCGTGAAATGTATGGTAAAAATTCGGAATTAATCGGGTTGTTCGGAATTGACCGTTTCGACGGCTTCCTTGCCCATACAAAGCCCTAAACTGAACCCGTTCATAAAATAGGATTTCGATTCTTCGAAAATCACTCCGTCCAAAGCATCCGTAATTTCTTTATAGACTTCTTTAAGCCTCTCGTCGCCTTTTACGAGCGCGAAAAACTCCTCCTCCGCTTTAACAAGCTTATCTATATGCTCGCTCCACTTTTCGCTCGTCTTAAATCCGCTGCTCATTACGTAACTAAACAGCTTTTCCAAACCCGACTGCATAACCCACCTCTTTTTATAATTTCGTCGTAAATATATTAACCGTAATTTTTACGGTTGTCAAGACATTTCCGTAAAAATTACGGTATAATAGAATAGATGGATATTTTTGCATTAAGATTAAAAGAAGCGCGCGCTTTGGCGGGTTTGACGCAAAAGCAACTTGCGCAATTAATAAATAGTACTGACGATAGTATTTATTCGTGGGAAAAAGGCAGAAGTCAACCGAATATGGAAATGTTGCGTTTGCTTTGCAAAGTGTTAAACGTTTCCTCCGATTACTTAATTGGGTTGTCAAATAATCCTTAAACGATTGTCTTAAATCATACAAAAAGCAGACGGAAACCGTTCATAAAATAGGATTTCGATTCTTCGAAAATCACTCCGTCTAAAGCATCCGTAATTTCTTTATAGACTTCTTTAAGCCTCTCGTCGCCTTTTACGAGCGCGAAAAACTCCTCCTCCGCTTTAACGAGCTTACCTATATGCTCGCTCCACTTTTCGCTCGTCTTAAATCCGCTACTCATTACGTAACTAAACAGCTTTTCCAAACCCGACTGCATAACCCACCTCTTTGTATAATTATATTGACGACAATTTGTCGTATGTCAACATATTTACGACAATTTGTAGTATAATCATTTTAATTATGATTGGTGATATTATCAGAACAGAGCGACTAAATAAAAATATGACGCAAAAAGAGCTTGCTATAAAGTTAGGCATAACACAAGATAGCATATCTTTATGGGAAAAAGGTAAAAGACTTCCCGATACTCAATACGTTATTGAATTATGTAAAGTATTGGATATTTCAGCAGATTACCTGCTCGGACTTAAAAAAGAATAAATTCATATACAAAAAGCAGACGGAAACCGTCTGCTTTTTTTGATAATTTTACGTTGCGGGCAAAAATCGCACTTTTTGCCCCGCAGACCCGATTTGCGAACACCTTCGCCTCGGTAGGTGAGCGATTGCAATTATATCATTGTTTGCCCTGAAATTGCAATCGCGAGGGCAACGCCCTTTAACTCACGGAAAATTCTTTTCGCAGAATAGAAAAGAATTTTCGTGAATCTCTTATTTCGTGCCCGTCGAACCGAAACCGCCCGCGCCGCGCACCGTTTCGGAAAGCTCGTCACATTCCTCGAAATCAGCCGTTATATACGGCGCTATTACGAGCTGAGCCACCCTTTCGCCCGCGGAAACCGTCTGTGCGGTCGTGCCGTGGTTTAAAAGCGCAACCTTTACTTCGCCGCGGTAGTCGCAATCAACTACACCGACCTTGTTTGCGGGGGCAAGCCCTTTTTTCGTCGCAAGTCCGCTCCTGGCGTAAATAAGCCCCGCATAACCTACGGGCAATTCCAAAGCTATACCCGTGGGTATAACCGCCGTTTCGTGCGGCTGAATTACTATATCCGCATCGAGGCAGGCGTATAAATCCGCGCCCGCGGCAAATTCACTGCCGTACGAAGGCACTTTTGCGTTTTCCGATAATTTTCTTATTCTTACTTTCATTCGTAACCCCTTTTTTATACTACCGTTACCTCGTCCCAGAGAACGACTTCGTCCTGTTCGAGCGAGGGCTGAACGAGTATCGTGCGCTGATTTTCCGAGCCTTTGAACTTTAACGAAAGGTTTTTCTTTTCCTCGATAAACCGTCCGTCCACGAGTACGTCGAGGCAGGACAGCATAGTCATAATATCGTCCATATCGCCTATCTTGCCCGTAAGAAGCTCGGCTTCGTAGTCGTAACCCGTAAAGCACCAGAACGATTTTTCAGGGAACTTTTCGCGCAGGCGCTTTAAAAACGGCGCGAGCACGGCTTGATTTTCAGGTTCGAACGGGTCGCCGCCGAGGAGCGTGAAGCCCTTGATATAGTCGGGCGTCATACCCTTGATTATCGCCTTTTCCGTTTCCTCGGTGAAAGGCTCTCCGTAATTGAAGTCCCAGGTTTCGGGATTGAAACAGCCCTTGCAATGATTGCGGCAACCGCTGACGTACAGCGAAACCCTTACGCCCGGACCGTTGGATATATCGTAATACTTAATTGTTGCGTATTTCATATTTTTTCCTTCTCGTCGATTTCTTTTTCTTGGGGCGAAAAATAAATCCGACGATTTTTAGGGCGTTGCCCTCTTGCCGCATTATTTTACGCCCTCAAATATTTGAAAATGCGGCAATTCACCCACCGAGGCGAAAGTATTCGCAAATCGGGTCTGCCACCAAAAAGCGTGATTTTGGGCGGCAACGAAATTTTTATTTACCGATTAATTTTTTTCGCCGCCGCGCGGTTGCGCGGCGGCGAAACTTATTGTCTATTATAAGTGAAGCACCCTTGCTTTGATTTCCTTGGTCTTGCCGACGTTCCAGAAGTTTTCGCCCAGATATCCGCAGGTGCGGCGGGTTACGTTCATTCTGCGGTGGTCTTTATTGTGGCAGTTGGGGCATTCCCATTCGTTGTCCGCGTTAATCTTGATTTCGCCGCTGAAACCGCATACATGGCAGTAGTCGCTCTTGGTGTTGAATTCCGCGTACTGGATATTGTCGTAAATAA
>CAZRCE010000051.1:0-8906 GCA_964598465.1 uncultured Clostridia bacterium
CAACGCCGCCGAACTCCGAACCGCCGCACGCCATATAAACGGGCACGAACAGTTTAAGCTGTTTCATAATACGGTTGCCGAAGCTGATTTTGAACTTTTCGCGAATGAAATCGTCGAACTTCTTGACTAGCTCGAAGGTTTTGTCGGAAATCTGATATTCGTTATGCGCCCTCTCGAACAGACTGTCGAGATAGCTGTACGAGCAGTTATAGCTTTCCGTAAGAGGCGCGTCGAAATAGTCCGCCTTGGTATTGAGTTCGAGCGTTACGGCACGGTCGTAAACCTTATCGGTTATAGTGAAGGTACTGTCGTCGTTGTTTGCCGTACCGATAAACCAAACGTTCTGCGGAACGAGGAATTTACCGTAAACGACGTTCTTCGGGTCGGTGGACTGCGGTGCGGCGATAAGGTCTATCTTCCACTCCGCCACGTCGGGCATTTCCATTATTGACAGGAAGTCCGCAAAGTAATATTCGATACGCGCGAGGTTCATTTCGTCGAGTACGATAAAGTTCGGGTCTTCGCGGAGCGATACCTCGTACAAAGAAGCGAGGAAATCGGTTTCGTTGAATTTTTTGGTGAATTCGTTGAAGTAACCTATAAGCTCGGCTCTGTCGCGCCAGCTGGGCTGAACGGATATAATCGAAGTGCCGTTATTGAAGAATTTACCCATCGCGTAAGGAAGCGACGTTTTACCGGTACCGGAAATACCTTCGAGAATGATTACCTTCGAGGTAGCAAGACCGGATAAGAAAAGCCTTATCGTTTCTTCGGTGTAATACAGCTTTAACTGGGAAGCCGCAAAATTTACGAATTTCGTTACGATTTGCGGAAGCGAAAGCATATCTTCGTCGCCCATCATAACTATATTAGGCTCGCGCTCGTACTTGTCGTCGAGGTTGATAAGCTTCGTGAAGCGCGAATTCGTGGTAGTAACGACCTCCTCGCCGTCCGCGCCCTCGCCCGCTTCGAGCGAACCCTGACCTTCGCCGCCCTTCATATCCATACCGAGCTTTAAAGCGAAAATCTTGCTCTTTTCCTTAACGAGTTCGTCAGCCTGTTCTTTAAGGCGGGCAACCTCCTCCAAAAGTCTGTCTTTTTCAACCTCTTTCGAGCGGAATATAAAATATCTGCGGACAAGCTGGAATAACCTGTACAGCACGAAGAATATCAGCGCGATATTGCAGGCGGAAACTATTATAAGGCAAATCCAGCCCAAAACGTCGAACGAGCCGACGTGCGCGCCGAGATTCGTGCAATAGGATATAGCGTCTTCTATGAAAAGTTTATAAAACAGATAGAAGAACGTTTTTATAAAATACCAGACATTCTGTATCCACGTCCAAAGAAATTCGACGTAGTATTGAGCAAATTCCGCCATATCATTTACCTATATCTGTTACCTTGCGGTAATCAGTTTAAAATTACTCTTTGTTTTCGGGAGCGTCAGACTTTTTAGCGGCGGGCTTTTTCGCCGTCGCCGTTTTCGGTTTGGAAGCCGTACTTTTTGCCGTGCCCGACTTTGCAGCCGTGCTCTTTGCCGCAGAAGTAGACTTTTTAGCCGTAGAAGCCGTTTTGGGCTTGGAAGCCGCGCTCTTTGCCGCCGTCTTCTTTTCGGCGAGCTTTTCGTCAGCTTCGGCTACGGGCGCTTCTTCTTTTTCAGCCGTTTCGGTTACTTCTTCCGCCTTTTCTTCAACGGGGGTTTCCGCTACGGGTTCGACCTCAGGTTCTTCCGCCTTTTCTTCTACGTGAGCTTCTGCAACGGGTTCGGGTTCCGTCGGCGCGGGCTCGGAAGCAGTTTCTATAGGTGCGGGTTCTTCCGCAGGGGAGCCGATTTTACCCTGAGCTGCAAATTCAGCCATAAGCTCCTGGCGCATTCTCTCCTTTTCTTCCGCAAGCTCCTTTTCCTTTTCTTCCGCTGCGGCAGCCGTCTGAACCTTCTTTTCCTTCACTACAACAAGGACAAGATTTACGCCGAAGTAAACGACTACGAGAAGCGAAGGCACGACGACGAAAGTAAAGAAGCCCCAGAACGAGCTCATAAACAGCATAACGTTGCCTATGCCGCCCGCCTTGCCTTCGAATATACCTACGACCTGCGAAACGGTTACGGCATAATTATCGTCTGCGATATTATGGTCGCCGCGCGTTACATAGCTCGTTGCGTTGCCTTCCTCGCCGTTAATCTTTACGATACGGTGAGTATTCAAAACGTACTGCCCGTTTACTATCTGGTCCGTGTTAAAGGTGATAACGTCGCCGACTTTAAGGGCTTTCGCCTCGTCGGCGCTTATAATTCTGATAACGATTAAATCGCCTGCGTCGAAGCTGTCTTCTTTATCGCCTTTCATTGAATCGGTCTTGACGCCGAGATAAGCTTTTCCGAAAATTTCGGTGTATTCGCCGTACCCCTTCTGTTTAGAAGAAATCGAACTGATAGCGATTATCAGAACGAAAGCGAGAATTATTGCACATACGACGTCAACGATGACGTTTAAAATTTTTTTAGCCTTAGGGGACATCACGTTCTTTTCCTATATATAATTACGCATATTACACAATATACCTTATATATTTTAGCATACTTTATTATATTAAGCAATAGTAACGGGGAACTTTTTTAAGGAAAATTTTATTAAATCAGACGAATTATTGCAAATTTCCCCCTATAACGAAAATTACCGACGGCATTTATGCCGTCGGTAAAATTAATTTTTAAGTATTATGATTACGGATTACTCATTGCCCTCGGTACCCGAACCGCTACCCGAGCCAGTACCAGCGTCAACAAACTTGAAGTTAAGAGTTACGCCGCTCAAGTTACCGGAGTTTTCAGTAGTAACATCTTCGTTATTACCATCGAAGTAAACCATAACTTTAAGCTGGATATAATCAGCGCCGTCAGCCTTGAGAGCACCCAAATCAAGTTTACCGCCCGTAAGAGTATGGTTATTCGCAGCATTAAGTTCTACCTTAGTCCATTCGCCAATGCTAGCGCCGGTATCAATCGTCTGATACAACAATACCACCGAAATAGGAGCATTACCATCATCGGTTGCCCAAGCCGGAGTAGCTTCTATCGTTAAATTAACGCTCGAAACTGCCATGGAACCTTCAGCTACCGAAACATAGATGTCATCAACTATAACGTAGCTGCTGAAATTTCCACTGGTAAGAGCCTTCTTAGTGGTAGTAACAAGCTCATAGTCATCTACAGCTTTACCTTCGCCGGTGTACCAGTTACCTTCCTTGGTAATGCAAGTATCATCAGCAGGGTCTAAAGTTGCGGTTGTTTCATAAGCGGAAGGCAACAGCTTCGTAGCCTCAGTCGCGGGTGCAAGGCTAATCGTTTTCAGCTTACCGGAAAAGTCGGTAGAGTCAGAAATAAGCAAATAAGCGTTGCTCGTATTTACGTCAATTTGCAAGCCGGTTGCCGTAACTTCGCCGTTGGACGAGAACCATGCGAACGTTGAACCTGCGGAGAGAGCCACAGCCGCAACGAGTGCGCAGGACGCGCCAATAATTTTCTTTGATGCTTTCATAATTTTCTCCTTTATTATATAATTTTTTTTATTATTTGCGGGCTGTCGCCCGTTTATAAAAGCCGAAATTAATACGATTTTTATTAAAATCTATAACTCTATAGAATATTATATCATTAATATCCCGAAAAGTCAATACTCATTTTTGCCCTTTCGCCATAAATATCGTCGGTACATTCAATATCCCAGCCTTCGAGCCACATTACTATGGTATATTTTCTTTTTCCGCCAATCTCGAAGTCGGTATAGCTGCGCTTAAATATAAGATTATCGCCTTCGTCTATGTTGCCTTCGAAGAAGCTTACCACGCTTTCGGCGGGGTTATTTAACGAATAATAATCGGTATGCTCGTCTAAATATTTAAGGTTTTCGTCGTTTGCTTCAGGTTTTGCGTAAATCGTGTAAGTGTTTTCCGAAACGGTACACTCTCCCTCTATTATCATTATCCGAAGAACGTCTTCGACGTGGTGAGGAGCGTCGTCGTTATGCGTGAACCCGTCGAAATGCATTTCCATATCGTAATCGACGGCGCGCGCGGAATAATTGCAAAGATAGAAGCTGAAAGCGGTATATTGATTGTATTGTCCGTTAGCCGTTTTGCCTACGAAAGGTTTGCTTATATCTTCGTTCAGAGCTATTTCGTTTATGTTATGAGTGCCGACGTTGGGATTCTGGTCGGTAATCTCCGTCCTTTCCTTTATAAAAGTAGCGTTCGTCGTAGAGCCTGCAATCGGAATTTCGAGAACCGAAGTCATATAATTGAAAGTGTAATCGTTTGTCAACGCAAGCCTTACTTCGGGCACGCCCTGCGTGCGGATAACGAAATTCTGGGCTTCGTTGCCATAGACCGAAAATCCTGCGAATATGAGAGAGACCGCAAGAGCAATCGGTATTACTATTTTCGATACGCGGAGCCATTTAAGGCGCTTAGACCATCTCATATTTCCCTATCCCTATCACACAGTACGCCGCGAATACGGTCGCGAGCCGAGGCTTTTTTGCAAATGAAAAAAGCCAAAACCTTTCCCTTTAAAAGAACTGCTTTGGCAACTGACTACCGTGCATACCGCGCTCGCGGATATGTGTAGGTTCTCAAGCTTTGCGTCCCGACCTTTCAGTCGGTTTGCTTTTTGCTCATTGATAGTTTATTTCAAATAATTTAAACCTCAAAGCAATTCTGTTTCGCTTTTTGATAAAGTTAAACTATTTACTACATCATTTTACATTATAATATGTAATTTGTCAACGAATAGTAAAAAATTTTTTAAAATAATTTATAGTTTGTGTATTTTAACTATATGCCGTATTCCTCGGGGGGCTGAGGCTTACCGAAATAGTAGCCCTGTCCCAAATCGATTTTAAGACCCTTGATATATTCGAAGATAACGTCGTCCTCTACGCCTTCCGCAACGATTTTGAAGTTTTTACGCTGCGCGAAGGATACGAGCGCGTCCACTACGCCGCCGATAAGGAAGTCGTCCTGAGCCTGTTCCATAAAGCGCCTGTCGAGCTTGACCCAGTCGAAGGTTCTGTCTTCGAGCATTTTGAGCGACGACATTTCGAGTCCGAAGTCGTCAATCGCTATCTTAAAGCCCATCTGGCTGAGCTTCAGAATATTCGACGAAACCTCGGGGACTTTATCGAACAGCGCGAACTCTACTATTTCAAGGCAGATATTCTTTGCGGGTATCTTGAATTTCTTATATACCTTTCGGAATTCCTCCGCAAGGTGCGGGTACATAAGCTGTTTGGGCGAAAGGTTGAACGAGAATATAAGCTCGGTATCCTGCGGGTGAGTGCGCAAATGCTGAGTCTGAGCTTTGAGCATCTGTTCGAAAGCCCAGGTACCTATCCAGTTTACGTCGCCCGTCTGTTCCATTATAGGAAGGAATTTCGCGGGGGTAAGAATGCCAAGCTCGGGGTGGTTCCACCTTACGAGCGTTTCGTATGCGAGTACCCTGTTTTCCTTTACGTCGAAAATAGGCTGATAGAACAGCGTGAACTGGTTCTGCGCGATTGCGGTCTTGATTTCCTGGTACTGCTTGTATTCGTCGGTCTGCCTTTCGGCTATGGTTTCGGAATAGATTGCAAACTTGTTTACGCCATCTTTACGAGCCGTCGCAAGCGCGATTTCGATATTCTGGGAGAACATTTCAGCGTCGGGCGAGAACTCGTTATTGCCGGCAATACCGATATCTATCGAAAGGGTAATCTTCGCGCGGGTTACGAGAGTTATGGGCTTGGTAAGCTCCATTATCGTCATTGTGGCGATATTCGTAAGTCCGACGTTGTCCACGTCCTCCTCGGTGAATACGGATATGCGCGTATCGTCATAGTCGCAGATTTTCGAGCCGTGGGGAATTACGCGGACGAGCCTTTCCTTTACCGTGTCGATAAGGTGCATAAACTGCCTTTCGCCTATCGTCGTTTTAAGAGTTTCCGCGTCTTCTATGGCAATGAGCATAGCGAAAAAGTGCGTGTCGTCGTTCGCAATAGAATACTTGTGCTTTATCATTTCGTCGAACGCGCGCCTGTCGAGGCGGCTTATTTTATACTTTTCGGCAAGAAGTCTGTTTCTGTCCTTCTTTATTCCGAGAATAAGGAAAAATATAGCAACGCCCGACAATACCACGAATAAAACTACGAGGAATATTGCCACGCCGGGTTGTAAATTCAAATCCAATAATGAATTCAGCATTGTGTTACGCTCCTGCAAGAGAAGCCCCCCTTTAATATTATAAGGACGCGCACGCGCGTTTACTGCATTTTGTTGCGACTATAAGTCGTTACGAATTCTGTCTTTTGGCGATAGCCGTTTTATAGTCGAATGTATCGACTATGGCGAGCGCGTTTTCGGGTTTCATCGATTTACCGATTATCCAGCCCTGTATAGTGTCGCAGCCTAGCGCGGCGAGCATATCGTACTCCTGCGGAAGCTCGACGCCTTCGCATATCGTGGTCAGATTAAGAAGCTTTGCTATGTTGGTGATAAACCTTATTACCGCCTGACTTTCCTTGCTTTTAAGGACGTCTCGCACGAATTCTTTATCTATCTTAATCGTCGAAATGGGAAGTTTCTTTATATACAGCAACGACGAATACTCCGTTCCGAAGTCGTCGAGGTGGGTGTGAATACCGTTATTTTTGAGAATTTCGAGCTTGTCGAGCGTTTCGCGGAAGTTGGTCATTAAGAAACTTTCGGTTATCTCGACACAAATCGAACCGGGTTTTAGGTCGTATTTTCTGTACAACCTTAAAAAGTTTTCCGTAAAGCCCGCCTGCATCAGCTGTACGGGCGAAACGTTAAGGGAAACGCTGACGTTCTTACCCTCGAGCTGTTTTGCGAAGCGCATACCCGTGTCGAACATGAAATCGCCGAGCTGAACCATCGCGCCCGTGCGTTCGGCGTAAGTAATGAACGAAAAAGTATCTACGTTGACGTTCCAGCTCTTTTTAACTCTGAAAAGCGCCTCGAAGCCCTCTATGCGGTTTTCTTTTATGTTGTACTGCGGCTGATATTCCATCTCGAACGCGCCCTCGGTGAGCATCTGTTTGATGTTGTAGGTGATGAAATACTTCGTGTACAGCTTTTTCTGCGATTCGTGGTAAACGATATAATCGGCTATCTTCGTATCGATAGCACGCTGACGAGCTGCCTCCGCCGCCCTCATAGCGTAATCGAAGCTAAGCTCCTGCATGGTTTCGTCGCATAACGCAAAGCCCGACTTCATTTCAACGGTGAAAAGGTTGTCTTCCATTTTAATGGGCTGGCTTACGTAGTGCAGTACGTCCTCTATTTCGTTCAGAATTATGTCAAGCTTCTTGCCGTCGGGACAGATTACGCCGATTTGCGCGAAATCAAGCTCGTAAACGTACTGGAATTTGTCCTTGATTTTCTTTATTACCGCTTTCTGAATGTTAAGCGCCATATCTTTGCCGAACAGCGCGCTTATCTGATTGAGGTTAGCGATAAATATAAGTCCGAGCAAGGTACGCTTGCCGCGCTTTGAAAAGTCGTTGAATATTCTGGAAAGCGAGGTTTTCGCCTTGCCGCTTGCGGTAAGCTCGCCCTCGTCGTCGTCGAGAATGGAAACGATTTTGTCAAAGTTCATTATGTTGCTTGCAACGACTTTGTACTGCTCGCCGTTCTTCTTTACCGTGTGACGGGAAATAAGAAGCCTGTCGCCTTCCTCGGGACTTCTGAGCTTCATAAGATTGTAACGGTTTTTGTCGAGTACCGCAAAATCCGTTCTTATTTCTTTAAGCTCGCCGAAATCGTGCTTTAATTTTGCGTTCGAACGAAGAACCTTGCCGTCGCCCGAAACGGTAAATTTATAGTCGAATCTGCCGTATCTCGTCTTGCCGCCCGCCCAGTACGCGTAGAAAACGAACGCGCACAAAGTAAGCACGCTTGCAATTACGAGCAGTGCGACGAGATTGTCGAGCATAGAGCTTACTATTTTGTATTCGTCGCTGAACTGACTAGCCGCACCTATGAAATAGCCGGATTCGCCGTATCTTTGAGAAATGAATACGAAATGCTCGCCGCCGTGTTCGACTATTCCGTTAGATTTAATATTTTCAACGCCGAAATCGGTCAAAGAGGCCGTGCCGAAGTTTCCTCCGACTACCCTTCCGCCGCTCGCCTCGACGAATACGCCGTAATAATCGAAGCCGCTGTCCGCAAGCTTTCCGATTGCAGTATCCAAAGCCGTTGAACCCGCTTCGGGCAAAACCCCGTCGCCCAAAGCTTCGGCAATATCTTCCTTAACCGCGGTAACCGTGCGCTCGCTCTCTGCAAACGCCTCGCCGAAAACGTGGTCGGAATAGCTGTTATACACGAGCACGCCCACGCAGATTTCGATTAATATGATGACGACCGCCGTTATAAGCGCTTTAATGGCGGTGGCTTTATTGAGTTTTTGAAAAAACAGCAGTTTTTTACGACGTTTCACCTGTTCCGCCCTCCGCTTTAATAAATCAAGGCACAATGACCGACTTTGCAATAATACAGATACTATTATACTATCATAAACAGCAACTGTCAAGACGGGAAATGAAATTTCCCGCCCGCGGAAAAAATCCGCGGGCGGGAAAAATCGAAAATTATACGGAAATACTGTATTCGGTATATTATTACATTAATCCTTCGAGAATGAGCTTATCCGCAACGAGGGCGATAAACTCGGAATTGGTCGGGCGTTCGTTGCCTATGTAAACCCTGACGCCGAAAATCGAATTAATCGCGTCCACCCTGCCTCTGTTCCAGGCAACTTCTATCGCGTGCCTTATCGCACGCTCTACCTTGCTCGCCGTCGTTTCGAACTTTTCGCCAATGCTCGGATAAAGCTCCTTCGTGACGTT
>CAZRCE010000052.1:0-8680 GCA_964598465.1 uncultured Clostridia bacterium
AGAGGTTTTTGAGGTCAATGATGAAATGTACAATCAAATTCTAAAAAAACAATAAGCAAGGGCGCGCTTCGCGGCGCGAGGGGCAATTCGGGCGTAATTTCTTCGCAGATTTTCAGGGGAATTTGCTCGGTTATAAGGGACGTTCAGGGCGGCTCTTTCGATACCAAAACTTTTGCCAAGGCTATGGAGGCGGGCACGAAGGTCGCGTATTCCGCCGTATCCATTCCCAAGGAAGGCACTATCCTTACGGTCGTAAGGCTTATGAGCGAAGCCGCTCCCAAGCTCGCTTCGAAAAATAAAGACTTCGTCGAGTTCTTAAAGGCGCTTATTGCCGTCGGCGACGAAGCGCTCGCAAAGACGCCCGAGCTGCTTCCCGTCCTCAAAAAGGCGGGCGTCGTGGACAGCGGCGGCGTGGGACTTATGACCATTATGCGCGGCTTCCTCGCGGCGATTACGGGCGAGGAGATAGGCGCGGAAAATATCCCCACCGAAGCGCAGGAAACCAAGAAAGAACCCGACTTCGACGATAATTCGGATATAATCAATCTCGACCTCGGCGAAATAGAATTCGCGTACTGCACCGAATTTTTCGTTATCAACTTAAAGCAGATGACGACTCTCGCGGATATCGACAGATTAAAGGAAAAGCTTATGGGAATAGGCGATTCCGTAATCTGCATCGGCGACCTCGAGCTTATAAAGGTACACGTTCATACCAACACGCCCGGCGTGGCTTTGACTTACGCCCTCGAACTCGGCGAGATAGACAGAATTAAAATCGAGAATATGCTCGAAGAAAACAGAGAGCTTAAAAAGAAGCTCGAAGCCGAGAAAAAGGAAATGGGTATGCTCGCGATTTGCGCGGGCGAAGGTCTTGCCGAAATTTTCAAGGACCTTATGGTTGACAGGGTAATAGAGGGCGGTCAGACGATGAACCCTTCCGCGCAGGACATTGCGGACGCGGTGCAGAAGATAAACGCATCCAACGTTTTCGTATTCCCCAACAATTCGAATATAATCCTCGCGGCGGAGCAGGCGAAAGCTCTCGTCAACAACCGCACGATACACGTTATCCCCACCAAGAACGTTCCTCAGGGCTTTGCGGCGGCGCTCGTATTCAATCCCGAAGAATCCGTACCCGAAAACAAGACGAATATGACCCACGCGATAGACAACGTCGCTTCCGGTCAGGTCACTTACGCGGTGCGCAACACGACGATGAACGGCTTCAAGCTTAAAGAGGGCGACATAATCGGTCTCGACGCGAAGAAAATTCTCGCCAAGGGCGACGATATAGCAAGCACGACCCTCGCGCTCATCAAGGCGATGAAGAACAGCGAGCACGAAATGATAACGCTGTATTACGGCGCGGACGTCAAGGAGGAGGACGCGGAAGCGCTCGTTGCGAAGGTTTCCGAAGCGTATCCCGACTGCGACGTGGACTACCATTACGGCGGTCAGCCCGTTTATTACTATATGATATCTCTGGAATAAAACCATCAAGGGAAGCCGAGCGCTTCCCTTTCTTTTAGTACTATGAAATTAACGGATTTAAAGTACGTCTCGGAAAAGCGCGAGAAGGACTTCAACAAACTGAATATTTTTACGCAGGAAGACCTTATACGCCATTTTCCGCGCGACTTCCTCGACCTTACGAGGACGGATTCACTGCGCGGCGCGTACCACAACGACGTTATTTTAACGCTGTGCGAGGTTCTCAACGTTGAGAACAACCGCTACGCCCGCAGACCTTTCGTAAAAGCTTCCTGCGTGCAGGGCGGCTATTTTTTCACCGCAGTCTGGTTCAATCAGCCCTACGTCGCGCAAAAGCTTACGCGCGGGGAATATCTGTTCTACGGCAGGGTGCAGAACAAGTACGGTATGGGCGCATCGATGATAAATCCGAGCTTCGAGCGCGCCGATAAAAACCTGCGCTTGAAAGGCTTAGTGCCCGTATATCCGCTTGCGGGAGGGCTTACACAGGGCGCGGTAAGGTCGGCTGTGGGACAAGCCCTTGCCAACTTGAAATGCGAAAGCGCGATACCTTTCGCCCTCGAAAAAAAATACTCGCTCGCGCCCCTTGGCTTGGCCTATAAAAAACTGCATAATCCCACTTCGCAGGACGATATTACCGCGGCAAGCGCGCGGATAGCGATAGAGGAATACTTCCTTTTGGTGTCCGCCTTCAAGGTGATTAAGGGCGATAAACAGGTCGCACGCGCGAACCGCTACACGGTGGATACGGAGGACGTGCGCTCCTTTATTTCGCGTTTCCCTTTCGGGTTTACGGACGGGCAGAAGGGCGCGGTGAACGAGGTGTTCAGGGATTTACATTCCCCGCATGTTATGAACAGGCTCTTACAGGGCGACGTCGGTTGCGGAAAGACCGCGGTGGCGTTAACTGCCATATATATGGCGGTTAAATCGGGTTTTCAGGCGGCAATGCTCGCCCCTACCGAGGTTTTGGCGGCGCAGAACGCGGCGGTTATAAAGAAGTATTTCCCAGAGTACGAGGTGGCTCGTCTGTCCGGCTCTACGCCAGCGGCGGAAAAGCGGGCGATAAAAAAGGGGCTTAAAGAAGGCACGGTAAATATCGTCTGCGGTACGCACGCCGTCATTCAGTCGGACGTCGAATTTAAAAATCTTTCTCTTGCCGTGTGCGACGAACAGCACCGCTTCGGCGTGGCTCAGCGTTCCGCGCTCTCCGAAAAGGGCGAGGGTTGCGATACGCTGATTATGTCGGCTACGCCCATTCCGCGCACGCTCTCGCTCGTCTTCTACGGCGACCTCGACGTGACGACTATCAAGGACAAGCCCCGCGCAAGGCAGGAAATTACCACTTCGGTTATTCCCGAGCGCAAGTACGGCGATATGCTTAAATATATCAAAGAGCAGGCTCTCGCGGGAAATCAGACTTATTTCGTATGCCCCAAAATCGAGGGCGACGAGGAAGGCACGGTTATGTCCGTCACCGAGCTTTACGAGGAGCTGAAAGAGAAGATGCCCTCGGTGCGGTTCGGGCTTTTGCACGGTAGGCTTAAAGACAAGGAAAAGAACGAGATTATGCGCGCCTTCCGCGAAAAGGAGTTTGACTGCCTCGTTTCGACTACGGTAATCGAAGTAGGCGTGGACGTGCCCGACGCGACCATTATGGTAATTTACAACGCCGAGCGTTTCGGTCTGTCGCAGCTTCACCAGCTCCGCGGCAGAGTGGGCAGAGGGGATAAAAAGAGCTACTGCTTTCTGCTTATGGGAAACGACACGCCCGAGGCGAGGGAAAGGCTTTCGGTTATAAAGGAAAATACGGACGGGTTCGCCATTGCGGAAGCCGATTTGAAGCTCCGCGGCTGCGGCGACTTCCTCGGAACGCGGCAGAGCGGCAGGGCTTTTTCCGAGCTTAAAAATCTGCGTTTTCCCGTTGAAGCGATTTTTACCGCCAAAGCGATTTCGGACGAAGCTTTTTCGGGGGCGTTCGATACGGCGGCTTTGCGCGCCGCCGCGCTCAGAAAATACGACGCGTTAAAAGACGTTATTTTGAATTAAATATTAAAAAAAGGCGCGGCATAATTATTTCCGCGCCTTTAATATTCCGTTCTTCCAAGCAGATAATCGCAACTCACTTCGAAATAATCCGCGATTTTTACAACCGTCTCAAGCGGCGGCTCCGTTCTGCCGCGCTCCCAATCGCATATGCTACTGTTCGTCGTGCCTATAATGTCGGCAAGCTGTTTTTGGCTTAATCCGTTACTTTTTCTTAGCTCTTTAAGCCTTTCACAAATGTGTATCATACCCATATTTTAGGAAGAATTCCTAATACATATTTATATTTAGGAAAAATCCCTAATTTTGATTGACATATTTAACACTGTGTGATAATATAATTTTTGTCAGATTTTGTAAATTTGAAATATTTTATTGATGAAATACTTTATTGAGAGGTAAAAAATATGAAAATGAAAAAAGTTTTTGCAGTGCTTGCAAGCTCGGTACTCGTAGCGGGTTCGCTCGCGTCGATGGCGGCTTGCGGTGGCGGCGCGAAAGGCGTAACGCCCGGCAGTACTACTTTGAATATTGCGGATTATGCAAAAGAGTTCGAGGCAGATGAGGCAAAATCGGCGGTTTCTTTAAAAAAAGTTATTGTAACCGGTTCCGAGCTTGACAATGCGGTAGGGAATTTAACTGTACATACCGTTAAACCGACAGTCGCGGGCGGGTCGTCTACTTACAATATTTATAATATTGATACGGACGAAATAATTGATAATAAATTCTATTCGAAGAAACCTCGTATTTACGGCTATTATTATTTTCAATACGGCGGATATCGCGAGGCGTTATTTCCTTACGTAGTAGTGGAGGGTACCTCGTCTACGAGTAGCGGAACTTATTATTCGGTTGTGTCCGAATACGGTACTATTTTCGATTCAGACATTTATGAAACTTACAGTACGTCCAATTCGGAAATACCTTATATAGAAGTTGCCACGAAAAACGTAAATATAGATAACGAGTCGGCGGTTGTGCATACGTTTACCGCAAAAAAGAGAGTCGGGTCAGATAAGGTTTCCGTTTTGTTCCGCGAGAAGACCGTAGACGGGAAAAAGACTTACGAAAAAATAAGGGAAGGGGATATAGACAAAGAAAATTCCGAAGAAGTCAAATACGATAAAGGTGATAAGGTGGAAGTTTCCCGCCGTATGCCAGTATACGAGGAGAGCTTAGATTATCCTGTGGAAGGAGATTTGTCTAAATACGAATACAGTGTGTTCGGTAAAACCGTAAGCTTCTTTTACGACGACGAAAAAAAGAACAGCGTAACTATTAACTCCCTCGATGACAAACCAGTATTTGCGGGCAACTATATGTATTGGTTGGAATCCACCAGACTGCCTTCGGACGCAATAGACGGATACAACGTTTTTGCCGGGTCTAGCAGTACGAGTAAAAGAAAAGTCACGCTTAACCGTTACGATTTCATTGCGGGAACGAAGGTTATAATGGATACGGATTACGTCGTTCTGTCTCATTCGAATATAATGCCGCTTTATAACTACAGTACGAAATCTTATGACGCAATATGTATCAGCGGAATTAAAACTACCGACGGCGTGGCTTGTAGCGACAATTCTGCCGCGGCGGTTGCATACGTTACCGACGCTCAGCTTAACGTTGCTTACGACGTTACCGATTACAATCTTACGATAGGCAAATTAGCCGGCGTATATAAGATGGGAGAAACAAGTGCGACGAATGCTTCGGGAGAATCCGAAAAAGCTACAGTTTACGGATTGTCCTCGTCGAACGGTTTCGCGTTTGTGGATAAAGACCTGAATGCTATTATGATTACGAACATAAATAACGTGAACGCACCGAACGGAATTGTAAAGATAACCGACGGTAAAGGAAATTACGGTTTTGCGGGATATGACGGAACGGTTAAGATAGCCGCTAAATACAGCAATTTCAGCACGTTTTTCGGTGGGATAGCTTACGCGTATAAAAACAGCGACGGTGCAAACGGTAGTAATTATTTTGTTAACGTAAACGGTAACGAGACAAAAATAGATACTCTTTACGATAAAAAGGTACAGGAGATTAACGTTTACGACGGCTACGGCGTCTACGAGATTGTAACGGAATTAGATACTTCTTCCACTCCGTCGACAACGCGGTATAAGTATGAGTATTTCGATTTTTCAGGTAAGTCGTTGAAATCATTTATAACGAACGCCGTCAGTGGGGAGATTTTGAAAAGTGTAAGCTGTAGGTATTACATCGGCGATATGTTCGTTATGACGATTAATTCAAATAACGAAGAGACCCTTTACAGAGTCAAATAATTCTTATCCGAATATTAAAGCGGGCGGCAATTCAGCCGCCCGCCGATTTTTTATATCTTATTTTGCGTATTGACATTTAATAATTAAATGATAAAATAAAAATATAAAGGGAAATTCCTATTTGTAAATTTAAGGGGGAAAAATATGAATAAGAAAATAAAAAGAGTTATTCCCGTAATTCTTTCGGTGCTTTCGTGCGCGAGCTTTACTTTCGCCGCGTGCGGACATACGCACGCTTGGGAATGGAAGTCCGAAAACGGTATGCACTGGCAGGAATGCAAGGGATGCGACGAAAAGACCACTCCGGAAAAGCATAAGGATACCGACAGCGACAATAAATGCGACGATTGCAGCGAAACGCTCGCGCCCGCACCCGTTGCCGTAACGGGCGTTACGGTAAGCGGCGATGAAACGGTAGTAGCGGGACAGACGATAACCCTTACGGCAACCGTTGCTCCCGATAACGCGACCGACAAGACGGTTTCGTGGACTTCTTCCGATACGAGTAAAGCAACCGTAAGCGGCGGAGTTGTGACGGGCGTAGCGGAAGGTACGGTTACGATAACCGCAACCGCAGGTGGTAAGAGCGGCACCAAGCAGATAACCGTAACCGCGGCGCAGCAACAGCCTCCCGTCGGCGGCGAAACCGTGGCGGTGGAAAAAGTTGAACTCAACAAAACGACCGCTAGCCTTACCGTAGGCAGTTCGGATACGCTTACCGCAACGGTAACGCCCGATAACGCGACGGACGCGACGGTGGAATGGAGTTCTTCCGATACCGCGAAAGTTACGGTAAGCTCTCAGGGCTTGATAACTGCCGTTGCCGTAGGCTCTGCTACTATAACCGCGACAGCGGGCGGCAAGACCGCGGAGTGCGAAGTAACGGTAACCGCGGCTCAGCAGTCCGGCACAACTTCGACGCCACTGCCCGAGGGTAAAAAGATATACGTCGTAGGCGACAGCACGGTGTGTGATTACGTTAAAGCAGGCGAGCACGAAGACGTTAAGAAAAATTCCTATTACGTAGTTCGTTACGGTTACGGCACGCAGATGCACGAATATTTAAACGTTGAGAAAAGTCAGGTCGTCAACCTTGCTCTTTCTGGCAGAAGCTCGCTCAGCTATTTAACCGAAAACAATTATACGACTCTCAGCAATTCGATTAGCGAAGGCGACTATCTTATTATAGGCTTCGGTCATAACGACCAAAAGACGGAAGCTGCGAATTATACAAATCCCAATCTCACTACGACGGACAGTTCTAAAACGCAGGGACCTTCATTTAAATACACTTTATATGAAAACTATATAAAGCTGGCGGAAGAAAAAGGTGCAACGCCCGTTCTCTGTACGCCCGTAGTAAGACATAACCCCAGCGGCAATTATTCGGGTTCGAGCGGACATATAACGGAGGATAAAACAGTCGGCAGCGTAACTTATAAAGGCGGAGATTATCCGAAAGCGATAAGAGACCTCGCCGAAGAGAAAAACGTTGCTCTCGTCGATTTAACTGCTATTACGAAGCAAATATATACGGCTAACAACGCCGTTGCGGTTCAGTATCACGCATATTATACCTACAAATTAGATACTGACGGTACTACTAAAATACCCGATAATCCCGACACTACCCACTTGAACGAGCTCGGTGCGAAAATGGTTGCATATCAGTTTGCGCAGGCGATTAAAACTACCGATTGCGGATTAAAAAATCACGTAAGAACGGAGAAGTCCGCACCTACGTACGATAACGATTTCGTTGACAGGGTAAACGCAAGCTATACTAAGCCTACTGCGGATACGTTTACTCCCGATAAGGCGTCGGCAACCTGGACGTCTGTAACCGAGCAAAACTGGTACGGCACCGTATTCGGCGATATCGGCGGTCAGAATAAAATTAATGCGACCAACTTCGGTTTGAGTGCAAGTAACGGTACGTTTGTCGTTGATTGTAAGAGTACTAACGGAAAATTCTCCGATACGGAAGGTATTGCGGCTATATTTATGCCTATTGACGCAAATAAAGATTTTACCGCCGAAGTAACTGCAACGGTAGTTCCCGGTTCGGGCATAAGTAGCACTCAGTCGAGCTTCGGTTTAATGCTACGCGACGATATTTATATTGACGAACAAAATAAGAGTATTAAAAGTAACTATATTTCCGCAGGTGTTTTGAACGGCAATGCAATATTTTCAATGAAGGACGAAACGAGAACGTTGAACAGTGATGCGATGTCGATTTCGGCGGCTACTTACACTCTTAAAATCGAGAAGAGCGGAAACAGCGTTACAGCAACGGTTATCCAGGGCGGTAAAACCGTTACGAAGACTTTTACCAATATTTCGTTGACTTCGAGTGACCCCTCGCAAGTTTACCTTTGCTTATACGCGATAAGAAGTATTAAGGTAACCTTCACTGATGTGAACGTTAGCGTAAGCGAATAATCGATTTAAAGTAAATATTTTGCGGGCGGCAATTTTGCCGCCCGCTTTTTTATATTAAACCGAACTGATTTTCTGCGTTTATGCGCATATTTTTTTGCGCAAATCGTTTGACAATTATTTCCGCCTTTGGTACAATACTTGTTGCTCACTGTAAAAGTGGGTCTTTATGTGTTGCGGTTTTTCGCCTATATATACATATGGTATAGGAATTTGCATATTCTTCTTTGCATTTAAGGGTAGTGCAAGGCAAGAGATATATTCCACAGGTTTATTACCGAGTAAAACAAGGAGGATATTTATGCCTACAATCAATCAGCTTATCAAGCACGGAAGGGAGAAACAGGTTTTCAAGAGCAAGTCGCCCATTTTGGACAACTGCCCCCAGAAGCGCGGCG
>CAZRCE010000053.1:0-8316 GCA_964598465.1 uncultured Clostridia bacterium
CAATAGCCTATTTCGCGCATCATTTCGAGGTCGTAATTCGTGCGCTGTTCGAGGCGCTGGCCTTCAAGTAGCTTACCGCTGTCGCGGAAAGCTTTGACCTCGTCGCGCATATCGCACTCTATCATAGACAGCGCAGCCTGCATCTTGTCGCCGCCGACGGCATACTGGCTTGCGGGAAAAATGAGGACGTGTTTAAGCTCCGAAATTATATTGCCAGTGAGCGCTTCTTCTTCGCAAATTCTGTCTATCTCGTCGCCGAAAAACTCCACGCGGATTGCGATTTCGGAATTGCTTGCGGGGAAAATTTCCACAGTATCGCCGCGAACGCGGAAAGACGAACGCTGAAAATCGATATCTCTGCGCTGATACTGAATTTCAACGAGCCGCCGCAAGAGCGCGTCGCGCTCCATTTCCATTCCCGGGCGCAGAGAAATCGCGAGGCGGAAATACTCCTCGGGCGCGCCGAGTCCGTATATGCACGACACGGATGCCACGACGATTACGTCCTCCCTTTCGCCGAGCGAGCTCGTCGCGGAGTTGCGCAGTTTGTCTATTTCGTCGTTGAGGCTCATATCCTTTTCTATATAGGTGTCCGTGGACGGGATATAGCTTTCGGGCTGATAATAATCGTAATAGGAAACGAAATACTCCACCCTGTTTTCGGGGAAAAATTCCTTGAATTCGTTACAAAGCTGAGCCGCGAGCGTTTTGTTATGAGCTATGACGAGCGTGGGGCGGTTGACGTTCTTTATGACGTTAGCCATAGTAAACGTTTTGCCGCTTCCCGTAACGCCGACGAGAACCTGCGTTCTTATTCCGTCGAGCACGCCTTCGGTTAGCTTTTTTATCGCCTCGGGCTGGTCGCCCGTCGGCTCGAATTTCGAACTTAACTTAAATTCCATTTTATTTCTCAATACGAACGATAGTTTGTTTATTGTATTATAACGCGAGCCGCCGCAAAATGCAAACAAATTATCGACGGTTTTAAAAGAAAAAATAAGCCGCTTTGATTTTAAGCGGCAAATGCGCTCAAAAAACGCGTTCGTGCGGGGATATATGCCGACGAACGCTATTTCGAGGCGGTTAAATCCCTTATAACTTCGCTTGCGAGAAGAAGCCCCGCGGCGGCGGGAACGAACGCGCAGCTTGCTGGAACGCGCTTGCCCTTTCCGCTCTCGTCCTCTGCGGATACGGCGACGGGAAGCTCGCGCGAATAGACTACTTTAAGGCTTTCCACGCCGCGTTTTTTAAGCTCGCCGCGCATAACCCGAGCGAGCGGACAGACGGATGTTTTATAAATATCGGTCACTTCGAATGCGTCGGGACGGAGCTTGTTGCCCGCGCCCATACAGGAAATTACGGGCACGCCCGCCGCCTTACATTCGCAGATTATCGAAAGCTTAGCGCTCACCGTATCGATGGCGTCAACGACGTAATCGTAGTCGCCGAAATGGAATTTTTCCGACCTTTCGGGCAAGTAAAATTCGTTGAACGCGCGAACGATAATATCGGGGTTTATATCCCGCGCCCTCTCCGCCGCGACCTCCGCCTTGAAGCGGCCGACCGTTGAAGACAACGCGATAATCTGACGGTTGATATTGCTGACCGAAACGCTATCCCCGTCTATGATATCGACAGCCCCCACTCCGCTTCGCGCCAGAGCTTCCAGAACGTAGCCGCCGACACCGCCGACGCCGAAAAGCGCGACCTTTGAATTTTTTAATTTTTCCATTGCGGAAGAACCTAAAAGTTTTTCCGTCCTGCAAAATTTTTCGTCCATAAAAAAATTATAACACCAAATACGATTTAAAGCAATAAAAAAGCCGCGGCGTTTGCCGCGGTTCTCTTAGAGATTTTTACTTCGGAAAATATTATACGGCACTATAAATCAAATACGCTATACTTATTTTACTTTTTATATTGTTTGTTGTATAATAGCCGAAAGATAAACGGTAATTTAGCGGAGCAAGCAATATGTTTAAGTTTAAAAAGAAACGGTCAAAAACCGATTTAGAAATAATAGCAGATAATTATATTCTGTGCTTGAATTATCTTTGTAAAAACAAATTATCCTGTGTGCAGGAATTTAAAGATGGCGTTCACGATTGGGTAATTACGAACAATGGTATTATAGAGTTGGATATTATTCCACACGATAAGCAAAGATTAACTGAGTGTAGAAATGAAATTGAATGTTTAATTGCTGATAATGAATATTCAGATGAAGAAATCATAAATGCTATCAATAGTCGTATTCTCAACTTAAATAATGATGATTGAAGTTATAAATTCCAATTTATCGGGCTATTATAAAAGCGAAGAACTATGAAGTTCTTCGCTTTTTAAAATCCCTGTATTAGGTATGATTTTGCCGCGGTTTTTATTGCTCGGGAAGGGACGAAACCTTGGGGAAGTCCACGAAAAAGGTAGAACCTTCGCTCGGCGTCGAATTTACTCCGAAATTGAAATTGTGTCCGACTAGTATCTCTTTTACGATATTCAGTCCCAACCCCGTTCCCTTTACGGGGCGGGCGTGTTCGTCCTCCGAGCGGTAATATCTGTCCCAAATATGCTCCCGCTCCTCCTCCGAAATGCCCTTGCCCGTATCGCGGACGGAGAATTTTATTCTGTTCTCCTCGTGGCAGTCTTTAAGCGAAATATAAACCGTCTTGTCCTCGCCCGTGTAATTGACGGAGTTCGACAGCAGATTATAAACCACCTGACCTATCTTTTCCTCGTCCGCGAGGGTATATAGATTGTTGTCGATATCCGTCATAAATTTATAGCCCTGCGTTTCCTGCAAGTAGCCGAATTTATTTAAAATACCGTAAACGAATTCCGTGAGATTGAAAACCTTTTTATTGAGCTTATCAAGCCCCGCGCTCGCCTTTGAAGCTGCGAGAACGTCGTTCACAAGCCCCGTAAGGCGGTCGGCTTCGTCGATTATTACCTGCAAATGCTTATCCCTCTTTTCGGGGTCGTCACCCGAAATTTCCCGTATCATAGAGGCGTACGCCTTAATCATAGTCAGCGGGGTTTTGAAATCGTGCGAGACGTTAGCGAGAAGTTCTTTTTGAAATTTGTCGCTCTTTTTGATTTCGTCAGTAGCGTAATTGAGCGTGTCCGAAAGCTTTGCTATTTCCTGATATTGCGCGGATTCGAAGCGCACGGAATAGTCGCCCTTTGCAAGGCGGGTTGCGGAATTTGCAACCGTTTCGAGCGGGCGGGCGAGCTTATCCGACACGCTATACGAAATGAAGAACGCGACGATAAGCACGACGAGCGAGGTTAAGAGAACGTAAATCTGCATTCTGTGCACGGTCTGCGAAATTATGCTTAAAGGATATCTTACGAGCAGAAAATGCGGCGCGCCCTCGAACACGACGGCGGAAACGTAGTTAAGCGTTCCCGACAAGCTGTAAATCATACTCTCGCCCGCTTTCCATTCGCGCATATTGGAAAAAACGCCGTTTTTTATACTTTGCCAGTCGTCCGGTTCGACGTAATCGACGGGGACTACCGTCTGACCTTCGGGAGTTATTATGAAAGTGTACATTCCGTCCGACAGCTCGTAGCGATGAACGGCGTGAGATACGGCGCGGCGGTCGCGGGAATAGTTTACGATTTGCGTTATATCCATACCCACGGCGTGAATTCTGTCGCTAGCCTGCGACGAGAACGCCGCGCCCAAAACGGCATAGCAAATTACGGCGATTAAAATAATAATAGCCACCGCGAAGAAGGAAAAATATCGCCGCAGCATAATATTTATGCTGCGGATTTTTTTTATAGGTAATTCAGACTTCAAATTTATATCCAAGACCGCGCAAGGTTACTATGAACTTGCGGTACTGCTTCAAATTAGCCCTGAGCATTTTTATATGCGTATCCACCGTGCGGTCGTCGCCGTAGAAATCGAAGCCCCACACGTCGTACAAAAGCTTCTCGCGCGTGAGCGCAATTCCCCTGTTTTTTATAAAATAGAAAAGAATTTCGTATTCCTTGGGGGTAAGCTCCGCCTTTTCGCCGTCAACAAAAACGTTTCTGCCCGCCATATCGACGGTAAGCCCCTCGAAGGTTACCACGTCGGAAGTTTCCGCGCCCGACCTGCGCTTGGTTACGGCGTTTACGCGCGCCATAACCTCCTTGGGCGAAAAAGGCTTGGTAACGTAATCGTCCACGCCCATCTCGAACCCGAACAGTTTATCGTACTCCTCCCCTCTCGCGGAGAGCATAATTACGGGGATATCCTTGAATTTTTTGATTTCCTTGACCGCGGAGAAGCCGTCGAGCCGAGGCATCATAACGTCCATTAAAATTACGTCGAAATCATTGCTTCGGCAGATTTCCACCGCCTGCATACCGTCGCACGCCTCATACGCTTCGTTACCCTCGAACTCCACGTATTCGCGCAGAACGTTCCTTATCATATCCTCGTCGTCAACTATCAAAACTTTCATCAAAGTACCCCTTGTAAATTCTTCTTACATTAATTATAAACCCGATTGTGAAAAGGTAAATGGCAATTTATGAAAAATCCGTGAAAGTTTAAATTTTTATTATATAAAAACACGAACAATCGTTTGACAAGCGCAAAAATGCGTGCTATAATCATAATACAAACAAACGTTTTGCCGCAATCGGGTTACGCGGCAGCGTTTGTAGAGGAAATCGTTATGTTGGACGCGGAAAGACTTAAAATACTTACCGAAAGCGCTAAATATGACGTGTCCTGTTCGTCTTCGGGTTCGCGCAGAGCGAACTCGGGCGGACTGGGAAACGCTTCCGTCGGCGGGATATGCCACTCCTTTACCCCCGACGGAAGATGCATTTCCCTACTTAAAATGCTTATGAGCAACGAGTGTCTGTACGACTGCGAATATTGCCCGAACAGACACGGCGCGGACGTGCCGAGGGCGCGCGTAACGCCCGACGAGGTCTGCGAGCTTACGATAAATTTCTATAAAAGGAACTATATCGAGGGGCTGTTCCTCTCCTCCGCCGTTTTCGATTCTCCGAACAGAACTATGGAGCTTCTGACCGAAACGGTAATAAAGCTGAGAAAGGTTTATAACTTCAACGGATATATCCACTTAAAGGGCATACCGCACGCCGATAACGAGCTGGTTATGCGCGCGGCGAAATACGTTGACAGAATGAGCTATAACATAGAGCTGCCGAGCGAGAAATCGCTTAAACTGCTCGCCCCGCAAAAGACGAAAGAGAGCCTGCTTCTGCCGATGAAACAGCTTAAAAACGCGCTTTTGTACGACAAGGAAAACAAAGTCAGAAAAAACCGCGCCATTCCCGCTGGGCAGACTACGCAGATGATTATCGGCGCGTCGCCCGAGAGCGACGGAACTATACTGCGGCTTTCGGAATCGCTGTACCGCAATATGGGAATGAAAAGGGTTTACTACTCCTCCTACGTGCCCGTGGTAAGGAGCAACCTTTTGCCCGATACGGGCACGGGGCTTCTGCGCGAGCACAGGCTTTATCAGGCGGATTGGCTGATAGGCTTTTACGGCTTCGAGGTGAACGAAATATGCGACGCGGGCGAAAACCTTTCCGAAGAATACGACCCGAAATGCGCCTGGGCGCTGAAAAATATGCACCTCTTTCCCGTGGAAATAAACAGCGCGCCCCTCGAAACGCTGCTGCGCGTCCCCGGTATTGGCGCACGGGGAGCGTACCGCATAACGGAAGCGCGGAGATTTATGCAACTCGACTTCGATAATCTTGCGAAAATGCGCATAATACTGAAGAGAGCAAAGCACTTTATTACCTGCAAGGGCAAATTTTACGGTGCGGAAAGCGGCAACGCGGTGAAAGCCGCGCTCAGCCTCGAATACGCGGGGCAAAACGCGAAACAGCTCAGTTTGTTTTCCGCGCCCGAGGTTTCTTTAAGCGCTCTCAACGGGGAGTTATGACTTATTATCTTGTTGACGGAAGCGAGGATTGTTTTTACACCGCCGTGTTTACGGCTTTTAACGATAAAGACTGCGTGATTACGAGCTGTAAAAGCGTTCAGCTCGGCTTTGAAAGCACGATTAAAGAAATTGCGACGGACGAAGAAAAAGCGGCGCGCGTAAGAAAAAAGCTGAAAGAGCTTGACCCGCTTGCCGAGGAGGATATTTCGCTCGTACTAAGGAGCTGCGAGGGACATAAGGAACAGACCGCCCTCGAATATATAAAACTAATTATAAAGCACAAAAGCGCGGTGCGGGCTATGCTCGGCATACCGACGGTACTTGAAATTTCGCAGATACGCACGCGCGTTTTCGGTGAAGTGCACAGGCTGAAAGGTTTTCTGCGGTTTATGGAAAACACGGAGGGCGTGCTGTACGCCCCCTATTCGCCCGACAACGATATTACGGACTTGCTCGCAAGGCATTTTGCGGAAAGATTTAAAAATCAGAAATTCGTCATTCACGACGTAAAGCGGAAAATCGCCGCGATGTACGACGGAGTTACGCTTCTTATGATAGACGCGGACGGCGCGGACGTTTACCTTTCGGAATACGAAAAGGCGTTCGAGGACTTATGGAAGCTTTACTATAAATCGGTTAATATCGAGAGCCGACCGCACGAAAAACAGATGAAAGGCTATATGCCCGTGAGATACTGGAAATTCCTGCCCGAAAAGAAAGATTGAAATACGCCCGACGCGATTTTCGCGTCGGGCGTTGATTTTATTGTTACAATCTTACCATTATAAAGCCGAGAGCACAGATACAATCGCGCAGGAATATAAAATACCCGACAATACGGAAAGCGCAACCGAAACACAGAATCCTATAAGCGCACCCTTACCGCAAGACTTTGCCTTTAAAGGCGATTGATCTTTCCATACCAAATATAAAATCAATCCTATTATCGGTATAAAGAAACTTAAGACGGCGAAACCGACGCTGGGCGCGTCGTTATAATCCACTGTCTGCTTTTTGCCTACCGCCACTCCGCACTTCGGACAAACTACCGCATTATCGCTGATTTCTGCTCCGCAGTTATGACAGAACATAATTTTTCTCCTTTGTTTTTGCTTTATTATATTCCCAATATACTGGGAAGTCAAGTATTTTTCCCATAATTGTGGGAAAATATAAATATGAGCGAATCGTTCGGAGAAAAACTGAAAGAACTCAGATGTGAGCGCGGTATCGGTCAGATTCAACTGGCAAAAGATATCGAAGTCGGCAAATCCATAATAAGCTTGTGGGAGCTTGACAGGTGCGAGCCAACCCTTTCCAACCTTATCAAGCTTGCCGAATATTTTGGAGTGACTATAGATTACCTTGCGGGAATCGATAAAAGATAAGCGGACGGATTAACCGTCCGCTTTATCATTATTTAAGATTTTTGTAGATTTTATCGAAGAATTCGGAGAGGTAATTGTTTTTAAGCTCCTCTATCTTGCCTGAGTCCGCCGCGGCGGTAAGCTCGCGGTCGATGGGAACTTTCGCAACTACGGGTATGCCGTGCTCCAAAGCTATCGCGTCAACGTTGCTTTCGCCGAAAACGTTTATCTTTCTGCCGCAGTCGGGGCAGGAAATATAGCTCATATTCTCCACTATGCCCAAAATCGGAACGTTCATCATCGAAGCCATATTGACCGCCTTGGAAACTATCATACCGACCAAATCCTGCGGGGTGGTTACGATGATTATACCGTCGAGCGGGATACTCTGAAAAATCGTGAGCGGAACGTCGCCCGTTCCCGGGGGCATATCGATGAACATAATATCCACGCCCTGCCAGATAACGTCCGTCCAGAACTGTAAAACCGTACCCGAAATGAGCGAACCGCGCCAGATAACGGGCTCGTCCTCCTTTTCGAGAAGCACGTTCATACTCATAATCTGCACGCCGCTTTCGGAAACGACGGGAAGTATGCCGTCCTCACTGCCCTTCGCGCGCTCGTGCACGCCGAACATTTTGGGTATGGAAGGACCGGTAACGTCCGCGTCCATAAGCGCGGTAACCAGCCCCTTATCCTGAGCCGCCGCCGCAAGGCACGCGCTGGTCATAGACTTGCCTACGCCGCCCTTGCCCGAAACTACTGCGATAACGCGCTTGATATCGCTCATTGCGTGCGGCTTTTTCAAGAAACTTTTAGGGTCGCGCGAGGAACAGTTTTCCCCGCACGACGAACAATCGTGATTGCAACTATCCGCCATTAATCTATCCCCTTTTGGTGTTTAAGATATTTTATATTATTGACTGATGAATGTCAAGTTATTTATAAATGTGGCGCAATTTACTTGCAAATTCAAAATCGATTTGCTATAATGCTTGTACTGTGCCAGGTGGAGAGTT
>CAZRCE010000054.1:0-8152 GCA_964598465.1 uncultured Clostridia bacterium
TTTATCAAATAACAGCCAAGCCGTATCTGCAAGGATAAAAAACGGCTGTTCGCCCAGATATAAATATTTACCTTTAACCGTTAACTGGTTCATAAAACACCTTATTTAAATTCTTATGCGCTAAATTACTGTTTATCTTTCCGTTATTATATAACAAACGACATAAAAAGTAAAATAATTAAGCGCACCTGCCTTGTAAGCAATGCAGGTGCGCTATACTGATTTTCCGTGGTAAAATTCCGGGTAATGCGCGGGTCTTTCCGTCATATTTTACGGCGCCGTTTAATCTAATAATAAACGGTGAAAAAGAATTCGTTTACGGTTACCGCGCTCGGCGCGGCGTTGGGGCTGGGCAACGCGTTAAGGTTCCCGGGGCTGTGCGCTTCCCACGGCGGGGGCGCGTTTATATTTGCGTACGCGCTATCGCTCGCGGCGGTGTTCCCCGTGCTGTACGCCGAACTCTCGCTCGGCAAACGGCTTGCGGGCGCGTTTCCCGAAACGCTTGAAAAAATGAAGCGGCGAGGCGGGCTTGTCGGGTTCGCCGCGTGCGCCAATTCCGCGTTCGTGGGCATATATTACGCGGGTATTATAGTTTACCTGGTATATTCTGCGTGTATGATTCTGCCCGAAACGCTTTCGGGCGCGCCCGCGTTGGACGAAAATTTATTCGTGGGAATTTTGCATTGCGACGGGGATATGCCGCGGGTAACGGCGGTTTCCGCGCTTATTTTGCTCGCCGCGGTATGGCTCTGCATATACGCCGTCTTAAAGCGCGGCGCTATCGCTTCGTCGGCAAAAATATCCCTTTCTGCACAGGTAATAGCGTTCGCCGTTCTCGCCGTGCGCGGGCTGTTTTACGAAAACTCGTCCGCCGCGCTCGCGGCGCTTTTTCTTCCGGAGCTTTCCCATCTTGCGGACGGCTCGCTTTGGGCGGACGCGCTCGGTCAGGCTCTCTTGTCGCTGTCGCTCGCCGCGGGCGTTATGCCCGCGTTCGCAAAAAAAATGCCGCGCGGCTCGTCGCCCGCGGTCTGCGCGTTTAAAATCATCGCCGCAAATTTCGCGGGCTGTATTCTGTCCTCCGTCGGGCTTTTCTGCGCGCTGTACGGCTGCGGACTTTTTTCGCTCGTTTCGGATAACGGCATCGTCACGGCTTTCGGCGTGTATCCCCGCGCAATCGCCTCGCTGTTCCCTTCCGCAACCCTTTCGGGAGCGTTCGGCATAGCCTTTTACGCCGCGCTGTCACTCACGGCTTTTCAGTCGGCGGTGTCGCTGCTTTCGGCAATTCTGCCCGCCCTTTCCAAGAACAGGGAGAGGTCGGTAAAAATTTTATGCGGCGCGGGCTTCGTGCTGTCGTCGGTGTTCGTAACGAACTCCGCTTTGAATATGCTAAGCGTTTGCGACTTCACGGCAAACTCCGTGAACGCGCTTATAATCGCCGCGGCGGAAAGCCTCGTTTTCGCGGCGTGCGCGAAAACCTTTTCACGCCGCCCCGCAGTTAAAGTATGTCTGAAAACGGTAACGCCCGCGGCAATCTGCGCTCTCGCCGCGTACGGGCTGATTTCCGCGCTCTTTAAAAGGGAGGATACGCCCGCTTTCGCTCTCGCCGCGGGCGTGGTCGTCTGTACGTGCGTGCTCGGCTTCGGGCTGTTGCTTCCGCTTATAAAAAGAGCGGCGCGACCGAGAGGTCGCGCCGCCGAAAAGTCATAAATTATTTTTCTTTTTATCGTCCATTATCTGGTCGCGGAACATCTTTTCCGCCTGTTCGAGCGATTTATCGAGAGAGTATTTCTTTGCGGAATTCGCGTAAACGCCGCTCATAGTCGTTCTCTCGTCGGCGTTCTCGTACCAGTAGTCGATTTTCGCCGCCAGCGAGTATTTGTCGTTATCCTTGAACAGCGACCGCTCGTCCAAGGCAAACTGCGATGTCGCCGAAAGTCTGCTGTCCGAAATTACGGGCACGAGCCCGCACGCCATAGCCTCTATCGCGGCAATCGCTTCCGATTCGACCGTTGCGGAGTGCACGTATAAATCGCTGGACTGCAATTTCTTTATAAGCTCGGGCTTTGGCATAAAACCGAAAGTCAAATCGACTTTAAGCTTTTTCGCAAGCTTGTTCAGCCGTTTCTTTCTCGCGCCGTTGCCGAGAAGCGTCAAGTGGATTTTGTCTTTATACTTGGATTGGGCGATAGCCCTTATTATAATCTGTTGGTTTTTTTCGGGCGCGAGCCTGCCCGTCATAACTATTTCGAATTTTTCGTTTTCCGTCCTCGTTTCGGGCGGAACGAAATCGGGCGAATAGCCGTTCGAAATTACGTACATCTCGTTCTTATAGCCGTGCTTGACGAGCTGGTTCGCCGTAAAAGACGAGGGGCAGTGCACCCTGTCGAAATTCTTATAGAATTTAAGGAAAAGCCGATAAACGTAATTCGTCACCAGTCGGCTTTTGCTCATATGGATATTGTACGAAATATGCTCGGGCTGAACGTGGAACGCCGCAGTGGTCGGTATTCCCATTTCGTCGGCAAGCTTTTTGCATTTTTTTTCAAGGTTAAAGGGGAAGATAAAGTGTACGATATCCGCGCCCTCGAAGGTTTTGCGGATTTTCTTTTCGTCGAATTTTCCGAACTTTACCTGATTTAACCGCGAAACCTCGGTCAGAAGGGGAAAGTATTTTTCCTTAACGGGGCAGTCGTTTTCGCCGTCTGCGCCGATTGCTACTATTTTTACGGTGTGCCCGCGTTTTTTAAGCCCGTCGGCAAACCTCACGGCGGTCATAACCGAGCCGTTGGTAAGCTTGTCGATGAGGTCTATTACTATTACGATAGTCATAAAAATTTTCCTCGTACCGGACTATAATACGGTAAAAACGTAAATTGACTATAAACTTAGATTGATTTTTTGCGTAATTTATTTTAAAATTAAGGTATGGCAAACGTACTTATTGTCGAAGACGACGAAAATTTAAGGAAACTTATGCAGCTCCGCTTAAAGTCGCGCTATACCGTTCAGTGCGCGGCAAACGGCGGCGAGGCGCTCGAAATCTGCGAAAACGGCGGCGTTCATCTTATAGTAACCGACGTAATGATGCCCGTAATGGACGGATATACTTTGGTGGAAAGTCTGCGTTCGCGCGGGGACGAAACGCCCGTAATTATGCTCACGGCGAAGGATGGCATAAACGACAAAGGCAGGGGCTTTGCCGTAGGCACGGACGATTATTTAACCAAACCCGTAAATTTCGAGGAGCTTGCCTGGCGCATAGACGCGCTGCTTCGGCGCAGTAAAATAGCCAACGAGGGAAAGATAACGATAGGCGCGGTAACGGTGGATAAACAATCTTTCACGGTTACGCGCGGCAGCGAGGTTTACGATTTGCCTACCAAGGAGTTTTTACTGCTGTTTCTTCTGTTGTCTTACCCCGGAAAAATCTTCACCAAAGAGAACATTTTGGACAGCGTGTGGGGCTACACCTCGGAAAGCGACGAATACACCGTGCGCACGCATATAAACAGACTCCGCAACAAATTCGAAGGTTTCGCGGAGTTCGAAATAGTAACTATCCGCGGCGTAGGCTATAAAGCGGTAATTAAGCAGTAAGAGGGATATATGAGGGAGAAAAAGAACAAGCGCAGGAACTTTCATCTAGTCACGATAGCGGCTCTCAGCTTCGTGCTTTGCGCGATGATTGGCGAATTGGTCGTCTATATAGTGCAGGAGCTTACGCGCGGAAGCGGCTACGACGAATACGTACTTCCGCTCTATATAATTCCCGTATTTTCCGTGTTGATTACCTGCGGGCTTATATACCTCGTACATATGGTTTTATCGACCTCGAACAGACTTATGGACGGTCTGTATAAAATATCGGAGGGAGATTACGAAGTTACGATACCCTATAAGCGGCTCGATATGTTCAACGGCGTGTACGAAAACTTCAATAAAATGGTAAAGGAGCTTAAAAGCGTGCGCACCCAGCGCGAGGATTTCGTTCACGATTTCTCGCACGAGTTCAAAACGCCGATAGCTTCCATAAACGGCTTTGCAAACCTCCTGCTCGACGGCGACCTTTCGGAGGAGGAGCGCAAGGAAATAATAAAGATAATCGCCGACGAGTCGGCGCGGCTGTCGCGGCTTGCGGAAAGCACGCTCGCGATGTCCAAAATCGAAAATCAGCAGTTCGTCGGAGAAAAGAAGGAATTCCGCTTAGACACGCAGATAAAGGAATGTATAATACTCCTCGAACGCAGTTGGGACGAAAAGAAGATAAACCTTTCTTCCGAGCTTGAAGAAACGACTTATTTCGGCGACGACGAGCTTTTAAGCAGGGTATGGATTAACCTTTTAACGAACGCCGTTAAGTTCACGCCCGAGGGCGGAGAGATAAGCGTAAGCCTTAAAAAAGAGGACGGCGGCGCGGTCGTCAGAATAAAGGACAACGGCATAGGCATACCCGAGGAAGAACGGGAAAAGATATTCGAAAAATTTTACCGCGCCTCTGCGAAAGTTGAAGGTAACGGGTTGGGGCTTGCTATATGCAAGCGCATTCTCGAAATATGCGGCGGCTCGGTTTCGGTGGAAAGCGAGGTCGGCAAGGGTTCGACTTTTACGGTAAGACTTAAATAAATCAAGAAAATGAAAAAGACGTTAGGCTATTTAAAACCTTATAAAAAGACGGTTGCCGCGGGGCTTGCCATAAAATTTGTGGGCAGCGTCGCGGAACTTTTTCTGCCTTTGATTTTAAAATACGTCATAGACGACGTCGCTCCGCGCAAAAATATGACCGAGGTGATTTTATACGGTCTTGCAATGCTCGGCTTCGCGCTCGTCGCGCTGTTCGGCAACATAATAGCGAACAGGCTTTCGGTCAATTCCGCGGCGAAGATGACGCACGATATCCGCCTCGACCTCTTTTCCAAATCGTCCTATCTCAAATGCCCGCAGGTGGACGGAGTGTCAACGCCGTCGCTCGTTTCGCGTCTGACCTCGGATACCTACCACGTAAACCAGATGACCGCGCGGTGTTTGAGAATGGGCGTGCGCGCGCCTATTCTTTTAACGGGCGGGCTGATACTCGCCGCGGTTATGGACTGGCAGCTTGCGCTCGTTCTCGCGTGCGCCGTACCCTTCGTCGCGGTGGCGGTGTTCTTTATCAGCAGAAAAATAATCCCCTGCTATTTCGAAATTCAGCGCGGCGGCGACGCAATGGTGCGTTCCGCGCAGGAAAATATCACGGGCGTGAGGGTAATCAAGGCTCTTTCCAAAGAGGAAACCGAGCGCGCCAAGTTCGACAAGGTTTCCGACAATCTTGCGGCAAAGGAATTTAAGGCAAACAAGGTTATGCTTTTAACCAACCCGCTCGCAACTCTCATGCTGGATTTGGGGCTTGTGGCGGTGATATTAGCGGCGGCGTACAGAAGCGCGGACAGCGGCACGATGCTCGCCTTTTTATCTTACGTCACGATAATTTTAAACGCGATGCTCGGGCTTTCCAAAATATTCGTCGTAATTTCCCGCGGCGTGGCTAGCGCGGGGCGCATAGAGGAAGTACTTTTCCTCGATTGCGAGGAAAAGACCGCCGAATATCCCTTAGGCAACGCCGATTTCAAGATAGAATTTAAAGGCGTGTGCTTTTCGTATAACGGCGTGGAAAACAACCTCGAAGATATTAATTTCGCGCTAAAAAGCGGGCAGTCGCTCGGCATAATCGGCGCGACGGGCAGCGGCAAAAGCACGGTTATCAACCTTTTAATGCGCTTTTACGAGGTCGGCTCGGGCGCGATATACGTGGACGGTAAAGACGTTCGCAGCATTCCCGCAAGGGAGCTTCGCCGCAAGGTAGGCGCGGCTTTCCAGAACGATTTTCTTATGGCGGCGAGCGTGCGGGAAAATATAGATTACGGCAGAGGACTTTCCGATGAAGCTATCGCAAAAGCCGTGACTTGCGCGCAGGCTAAGGAGTTTATCGATGGGCTTTCGGGCGGGCTTTCGTACGACCTCGCGCAGAAAGCCGCCGACCTTTCAGGCGGGCAGAAGCAGAGGCTCTTAATAGCCCGCGCTCTCGCTGGCGACCCCGAAATACTCGTGCTCGACGACAGCTCGTCCGCGCTCGATTACGCGACGGACGCGGCGCTGAGGAAAGCCGTTGCGGAAAATTACGGCGGCGCGACGAGGATAACGGTCGCGCAGAGGGTAAGCTCGGTTATGAACTGCGACCTTATTCTCGTGCTCGACGACGGGCGCGTTGCGGGCGCGGGCACGCACGGCGAGCTTATAAAAACCTGCGAAGAATACCGCGCTATTTACGCGGCGCAAATGGGGGAGAGAGTATGAAAGAACCCAGAACCCATTTGTCCGACAACAGAAAATTCGCCGAGAAAAAGGCGGATACCAAATATACCGTAAAAAGACTTTTCGGCTATTTAAAGCCCTATCTGCCGCTCTTTATCCTCGTGTTTTTCGCCAACCTCGCGGGCGTGGTGCTCTCGCTTTTCGGTCCGAGGCTGAGCGGTATGGCGATAGACCTTATAAAGCCCGACGGCGGAACGGATTTCAACGCCGTGCTGAATATCTGTTTAATACTTGCGGGCGTGAACGTGCTTTCGGGCGCGATTACCTATCTTTCCACGCTCGGTATGGCGTTCGTCGCACGCAGAATGGTCAAGAAAATGCGCTGCGACGCGTTTAAAAAGCTGACGGCTCTGCCCGTAAGCTACTTCGACAGCAGACAGGCGGGCGATATAATTTCCGTGCTTTCCTACGATATAGATACGGTGGGCGAATCGCTCGCTAACGATATCGCGCTCGTACTCAAAAGCGCGGTGCTTATAGTCGGCTCGCTCGTAATGATGCTCACTATTGCCGCGCCGCTCGTGCTCGTATTCGTCGTTACGATACCAATGTCAGTGCTGTTCACCCGCTTTATGACCAAGCGCGTAAGGCCGCTTTTCCGTAAACGTTCCGCAAAGCTCGGCGAGCTGAACGGCTTCGTCGAGGAGATGATTTCGGGGCAGAAAACGACTAAGGCGTACGCCTGCGAGGAGCGGGTTATTCAGGCTTTCGAGGAGAAGAATATAAGCGCGGTGGAAGCCTACGGCGACGCGGAATATCTCGCTACGGTCAACGGTCCGTCGGTCAACTTTATAAACAACCTCTCGCTTACGCTCGTAAGCGTGCTCGGTTCAATAATGTATATGTACGCGTTCGGTGGAATTACCGTCGGGCAGATATCTTCCTTCGTGCTGTACTCGCGCAAATTCTCCGGTCCTATCAACGAGATTGCCGACGTCATAGGCGAATTCCAGTCCGCGCTTTCCGCGGCGGAAAGGGTGTTCCGTCTATTGGACGAGGACGGCGAAAAACCCGATAGCGACGGCGCGGAGGAGTTGACGGAAGTTAGGGGTAGCGTGGAGCTTAAAAACGTTTCGTTCGGCTATATTGCGGGGCAAACCGTGCTTAAAAACCTCTCTATTACCGCAAAAGAGGGGCAGATAATCGCAATCGTCGGGCGCACGGGCGCGGGTAAAACGACTATAATAAACCTTTTAATGCGCTTCTACGACGCAGACTCCGGCACGATAAAAATAGACGGTAAGGAAGTGGCTTCGATAACCCGTTCGTCGCTGCGGCGCGCGTTCACGATGGTGTTGCAGGACACCTGGCTTTTCGCTGGCACGGTGTACGAAAATATCGCCTACGGCGACCCGTCGGCAACGCGCGAGGACGTGGAAAGGGTGTGCCGTGCGGCGAAGATACATTCCTTTATAACCAAGCTCCCCAAGGGCTACGACACCCTTTTAACGGACAACGCCGTAAATATTTCCAAGGGACAGAAACAACTTTTAACTATCGCCCGCGCAATGCTTATGAACAGCCCCATGCTGATTTTGGACGAGGCGACGAGCAACGTCGATACCCGCACGGAGCATATCATTCAGGAGGCTATGGAAAACCTTATGCGCGGCAGAACGTGTTTCGTCATCGCGCACAGGCTTTCCACGATAAAAAACGCGGATAAAATCCTCGTAATGGAGGACGGCGACGTGACCGAGCAGGGCACGCATAGTGAACTCCTCGAAAGGAAGGGCGCGTATTACCGCCTTTACAATTCCCAGTTCGAAAGCTTCTGATAAACTTCAAATAAAGCGGCGCGCGC
>CAZRCE010000055.1:0-8099 GCA_964598465.1 uncultured Clostridia bacterium
TATAGCCGTATCCGAAGGCGTAAAGGTAGCGGACGGCAGATACGTCTGCGAGCTTTCCGACCACGTCGATTACGTGGACGCGTTCGGTCATAAACAGCTTGCGGGAACGGCTCGTTTCCTCGCCGGCAAGGTAGCGGAAAAGTACGGCGTAAAGACGAGGGCGATAGAGCTTTCTTCCCTTCAGCGCTGCGCGGCGCACATTACCTCGCGTATAGACGTAACCGAAGCTTTCAACTCCGCGGGTGCGGCGGTTAAAGCGGCGTTCGAGGGCAAGACGGGTATGGTTGCCTGCCTTAAGCGCGTTTCCGAAGACCCTTATATGTGCATAACCGAGCTTGCGGAAGTAAGCGAGATTGCGAACGTCGAAAAGAAAGTTCCCGACGAGTGGATAACCGAGGACGGCACTTACGTAACGAGCGAGCTCGTTCACTATATCCGCCCGCTCATTCAGTCTGAAATCACGCCCCTTTGGGTTGACGGACTTCCCCGCCATCTCAGATTGGAAAGAAAGTAATTATAACGCTTATAAACCCGCACGGCATTCGCCGCGCGGGTTATTTGCTTTTTTGCGAGCGTACTCTGTTAGACACCGCTTCGTGGCGGAACAGTACCGATTCCATAAAGTTGACGCTCTGCGTTTCGGTTCCTTCTTTTTTAGCGGGGCTTTTCGGTTTTTCTTCGGTTTTGATTTCGCTATCTTTTTCGGGTTTTTGTCCGCCGAGCGAGGATAGCGCCTTGATAATATCCAAAAGTGCGAAATTTTCCGTAAATATTGTACTCCTTTTATAAATTTTTCACTAATTTGTCGGGGTTTTTTATTGCGTAAACGCTCGATTTGGTATATAATTAGTAGAGTTAAAATCGTCTATCGGGCGGGAAAGATTGCACCCGATTTCGACGAAGGTTATTTTCGCGCGGGCGCACGCGGCGTGCGGGCGCGGAAACGGAGTGAGTATGCGTAAATCATTTACTAAAATTATATGCGTAACCGTCGCGGCAATTTCCGCTTTGAGCGCGGGAGTTTTATCCGCGTGCGGCAATAATTTCGGCGGCGTTACCGTCAAGGACGATTCGCTTAGCGCTGTTTCGTCCAACGGCGGCTTCCTCGTGGAGTCGGGTAAGTACGTCTATTTCGTAAACGGAAAGGCGAGTTATACCGACGACAACACTTACGGCTCGGTCGTCAAGGGCTCGGTTCAGAGGATTTCCAAAGAGGACCTTAATAACCGCAATTACGCTAATACGGAAACGGTCGTTCCGTCCGTAATCTATTCCGAATATTACGATTCGGGAATTTATATCTACGGCGATTATATTTACTATTCCACGCCGTCCACGGCAAAGAACAGTAACGGCGTAGTTCAGAACGAACAGCTTGAATTCAGGCGCGCTAAGGCGGACGGAACTTCCGCCGAGGGCGATTATTTCTTCCGCGCTCCGTCAACGGGCAAGGATATGGCTTACCGCTACGTCAAGCAGGGCGATACGGTATATCTCGTTTACGTTCTCGGCGAAAGCCTTTACGAATCGAGCACGACCAATATTCACTCGGTAAATACGACCACGGGGGAAGATACGCTTCTCGCTTACAATATCGGCGAATACGCGTTCGACGACAAGGACGCCGAAAATCCCTATATCTATTACACGATGAGCGTAACGAGCAATATCGGCGGAACGGACAGCATAAGCGAAAATTACAATCAGCTTTACAGGGTTCGCGCTGACGTTACGGAAGCGCCCAGAGAGTACGATTTCTCCTACGTCGATGATTTCGACGCGGATAAAGACCCGCTGTATATCAACCTCGGCGATTTCGTTTACGACGGTATAGGACTTATCGAAAACGGCAACAGCGTCGGCAGCCGCGTTACTCAGTTTAATTACAACTGGGATTTCACGCACGGCAAAAAGACGGATACCGACTACGCGATGACCGCGGGCGGCTATAGATACGCGATAAAAACCTACGAAAACGGCAAGCTTTACTATACCCGCACGGACGTTATAAACGATAACGATTCCGCCAAGAGTACTTTCGTAGTAACCGACGCCGCTTTGGACGGCGATGCGGACGGCAAAGTGGATAGCTCGTGGGACGCAATCTCCGCGAACGCTACGGCTGAAACGGTTCTTAAAGTAGCAAATTCGACCGACTATATATTCCTCGACGAATACGGTATGAGCGGCAAGGTCCTCTATAAGAACGACGGACTTAAAATCGGAGAGCTTACGGACGGCAAGGTTACGGGCGAATACAATCTCATAACCGACTCCGTAGTAGATATCGTCGCGGTCCGCAAGGAAACGACGAAAGTTGACGACGCGGACTCCACCGAGGAGCACGTTTATGCGTATTATTCGCTTACGGGCGGCAACGGAAGCCATATTTACCGCATAGCGATAGACGGCGCGGCGACCGATTACGAAGCGAACAAAATGCAGGTTACCGACGTTTGGAAGTACAAGGGCGTGCAGATTCTCGATATAGACGCTACGACCTCCTGGTATCCGTTGGAGTTCGTCGGCAACCAGATTATATACGCTACCGAAGCGACGGTTCAGACTTCATATCATTACGTTTTCGCTTGCGACCTCACGAGCGCGGACGGCGATATGATGTCCAACAAGGAGCTTAAGGAATACAAGGATAAATACCAGGCGGTTGCGGATAAGATAAGCGATTACGACGAGAAAGAAAATTCCGACGGCACTAAGGCTTACGAAAATCTTACCGCCGCGCTTAAATATCAGTTCCGTACCCGCGACCCCGAATACGTGGACGAGCTTATACAGGCTTACGTGGATATCAGCGGCAAAAAAGAAGATTATATCTTCTCTACCGACTCCGCGAAGATTTACCGCGAATTCGCCGCGTGCGAGGGTGACTGGACCGAGTATAAGGACGACTTCAGGACGGTAAACGGCGAAAAGGTTTACGCGAACAGCGAAGCTTATTATTACAGCGTAATGGGCAAGGTTAAGGAGGAGGATGCGACCTCGATTAAGGACGCGTACAAGAGCGAATACTCCATGCCCGAATATCCCGAAGATACGCGCACCTGGTGGGAACGCCTGACGCTCGTCGGACAGATACTGTTCATCGTCGGAATGTGCGTATTGGGACTTGCGGTTATCGGCGGCGCGGCAGTGCTTACGGTATGGCTCGTAAAGAAGCACAAGAGCAAGGGCGAAGACGAAGAACCCAAGCGTAAAAAGGATATCGATATCACGGACGATAAGGATATCGACGTTTACGCGGACGAAGAAAAGGAAGAATAAAAAGTCAAAAAGAACAGCCGACTTTGCGATTTCGCAAAGTCGGCTGTATTATTTTTCTTCGGCGTAAATATTTTTTATAAAATAGTAAAAATAATTTATTAAAACAGTTTACAAATTATCCAAATATTAATATAATGTGATACGGCTAAACGCGGTGCGTTCAGCACGCGAACAAGGGGGATAAAATATTTTGGTAAGATATATTAAATGCCCGAGATGCGATTTGAATTGGATTAACGGCGACGAGCAGGAATATTGCGATATCTGCCTTGCCGAAATGAAGGGCAATAAATTACAGTTCGCCGACCTAGAAGACGAGGAACTCGAGGAGGAGCTTGAAAACGAACAGTCGGAGCTTTGCCCCGTGTGCGGTGTAAACCATATCTCTTTCGGCGAGAAAATGTGCAAGGAATGTCTTTCCAAGTCCGAATATGAAGAGGAAGAAGAAATCGACCCCGAGAAGGACGAGGAATGGAAAAACTATATCGACGACGACACCGACGATTTGACAATCGACGACGAGGAGCTTAAAGAGGAGCTTGAAGGCGAGGACGACGAGGAAGAAGAAATGTTCGAGGACGAGGACGAATTTCTCGACGAGGACGTGGAATCGCTCGAAGATATCGACGACGAAGACGATGATGACGAAGACGATGATGACGACGACGATTTGTTTTAATCGATAATTTAAAGCGGGAAATTCTTCCCGCTTTTTTCGTGCCTAAAAACCGCCCGCTTCCGCGCAGGCATAAAAAGTCGGGTTTTGTCAATACTTATCTTATGATAAAGGCAAATCTTACCATTAATTCCATTAAACAGGCGATAAAGGACTGTTACAATAAACCAGTGACGGTTAAACTCAATCTCGGCAGAAACAAATTCGTGACCTTCGCGGCGAGCGTTTCGGGTATTTACCCATCTATATTCACCGTCGAACCGCAGGATAAAAACTTCCTCGGAAAGACCGCGTATTCGTATTCGGAAATACTTTGCGGCAAGGTGAGAATAACTTTAAACGAAGTTTCCGCAAATTGACATAATCGGGCGGCGCGGGGCGTATTATATTCCAGCAGTGCGACATACTGCTAAACAAATTAAGGAGTATGGTATGATAAAACCCGTAACAAACACTCAAAGCTATACCTGCCTGTCGTGCTCGAAAAAAAGCCAGTCCGTAGTGGAATGCCGCTTCCCCCAGACGAACGACGTCGCAGAAATAATAGCGGTCTATCCGCAGATATCGCTTATCTCCTGCGAAGCTTCGTCGGGGAGGGTCAATTACAGCGGTAAAATAGTATTTACCGTCGCTTACGCCGACGAGGAGGGCAAGCTGTGCCGTATGCAGAAGGGCGCGGAATTTTCGCACTTTGCCGACGACGAATCCATAGCGCCCGCCCAGATTGCGCAGTGCTCGCTTTGCTGTGACAGACTGCAGGTCAAAAGGGACGGTTCTTCCTTCGTTCTTTCTGCCATAGTAGGCGCGGAAATAGAGGTTTACGCCCGCAGGGAAAGGGAATTTATCGTCGATTGCGAGGGCGCGTTCGTCAATAAATCGTCAACGACTTTCTATTCGGCGGTGACCTTTTCGGGCGAGAGCGAGGTGGAGGACGATTTCGACGCGGACAGCGTAGTGGACGTTCTTATCCCCGGCGCGCAGCCAATAGTTTTAAGCGCGGAGTGCGGTACGGGCGAAATTACAGTAGAGGGCGAAATATATCTTTCGCTGTTCGCTATGCGGCAGAGTATGCCCGTATGTATGGACAGAGTAATACCCTTTAAAGCCGTAATACCCTGCGACGATTCGTCTATCGGTCGCAAAGCCCGCGTCAGGGCGGAAATAAAGGATTTGAACGTCACCGCGACCGTGAACGAGGAGCGCGGCAAGTGCGAAATAAACTTCGTGGGCGGGCTTGCGTTCGAGGGCGTATTCTACGACTTGCAGGAAACGGACGTCGTGCTCGACGCGTTCTGTCCCGATAAACGGTTAAAGCTCGCTACCGCCGAGGAAGTTTTCGAGCCTTGCGTAACGAGCGAAACTTTTAACGAAAGGGTTTCGGGCGGGGCGGTTTCCAAAGCCAAACTCGATTTTTCGTGCCTCCTTCGCGCGGCGGCGCTTCCCCGTGCGGAGTATTCCTTCGTCGAGGAGAGCGGCGCTGTAGAGGGCGGAATTTTCGCCGAGCTGATTTACGAGCAGAACGGCGAGATAAAGAGTACCGAAATCAACCTTCCCTTTACGGTTAAGCTTAAAAACGAAGTTAAAGCGGGGCAGAAAGTTATTATAGACGCCGCCGTCTGCGGAATGAACGTAAAACAGCGCAGCGAGGGCGAAATCGACGCGGAAGCCGTAATAAAGATAAGCGCGACCGTAGTCGAAAAGCGCGAATGCGGCTACGTATGCGGCGCGGAAGAAGGGGAAGCCGTCCCCGTGAACGACAGCGCGATAAGCGTATATATCCCCGAAGCGGGCGACGGACTTTGGGAGCTTTCCAAAAAGCTTATGCAGTCCCCCCAGACCATTGCCGACTGCAACCCCGATTTAAGCTATCCTTTAACGGGTAAGGAAAGAATACTCGTTTACCGTTCAAAGAAATAAAAAGAACCGCGCGGTTTTTTCAAGCCGCGCGGATTTTTTTATTTAAAGCGTTGAAATAAACGGCGCGCCGTGTTATAATTATTATATGGACTACGCGCGCGCCAAGGCTTACGCAAAAATAAATCTCTCTCTCGATATCACGGGCAGTGAGGGCGGCTACCATACGGTTGATTCGGTGGTTACCTCAATCGACCTTTACGACCTTATTACCGTGCGCAAGCGTAAAAAGGACAAGCTAGTTTCCGTCCTTATGCACGGTATGGGAAGCGAAGATATTCCGCACGAAAAAAACAACGCCGTTCGCGCGGCGGAAAAATTCGTGGAAGAATTCGGCTGTTGCGGCGCGGATATCGAAATTTATAAAAATATCCCCATGGGCGCGGGGCTGGGCGGTTCTTCCGCGGACGCGGCGGGCGTTTTGATAGCCCTTAAAAACCTTTTCGGCATAGACGACGAGCAAAAGATAAAGGCTATTGCCGACGGAGTGGGGAGCGACTGCGGATATATGCTTTACGGCGGCTACGCCCGTCTTACGGGCAGAGGGGAAAGGACAGAGCTTATCGAAAGTAATTTAAAGCTCGATTTGCTCCTTTTAATCCCGCAAAGCGGAGTTTCCACTGCGGAGTGCTACGGCGCGTACGACAGGATAAATTGCAGAAGAAAAAACTCGTCCGCGCAAGCTTACGAAGCTGTTATAAACGGCGATAAAGCCGCTTTGGGTAAGGCTATGGACAACGCACTGTTCCCCGCGGCGTACAGCCTTAACGGCGACGTCGGGGAGGCGGTGGAAAGCCTTAAAGCTTTCGACCCGCTGGGAGTTAATATGACGGGCTCGGGAAGCTGCGTTTACGCGCTTTTCGAAAACGGGGAGCTTACCCGCTATGCGGAGAGCAGATATAAAGGCAAATTTTTAAAAATAAGGGCGAAAACTTATTTGCCCGACAGGGAAAAATTATGGCGGAAGAAAGACTGATTGACGACGACAAAGACAGAAAATACCGTTTCCGTAAGAACGAAAACGGCGAGGACGAGCTGGTTATAGACGACAGCCCCGAGGAAGAACCGAAGGAAGAAATCGAATTCGAAGTTCCCGAAGAAGTTTCCGACGACGAAACTTCCGTTCTCACTCCCGAGCAGATAGAGGCGCGCAGGCGCATCGAAGAGGAGGAAAAGCTCGCAAAAGAAAAGCACTTCGCGGAAATTCTGGAAAGATGCCGCAGTGAGCTTGCCGCGGGCAACTACGCGACCGCGCTCGAAGCGGCGGTAGAGGCGGAAGCCGAGGACGGCGGGAACGGCGAAGTGTGCGCTCTGAAACTTGAAATATATACGCGCTCTTTCACCGACTATTCCGCGTTCGAAGGCGCGGCTGAGGCGGCTGAGGAGGTCAAAAAGCACACTTCCGCGGAAAGAAAGGCGGAAATGAAGAACAAGGCAGGCGAAGCGCTCGGCGAGCTTATCGCGCGCGAAAAGGGCGAGCTTGCAACTCTTTCTGCGGAAAACGAAGCGAAGAAAGCGGAAAGGGCGAAAATTTTTAAAGCGGACGCGAAAAAGGCGTGGATTTTCTTTGCGGCGACGGGCATTCCTTTCGTTGCGTTTTTAGTGCTTGCAATAGTCTTTTCGCAAATGATATTCTCGTTTCAGCCGAGCATATTCGTTATTTTAGCTATCGTGTTCGCGGCTCTCACGGTAATAAGCTTTATCGTTCTGATTTTTGCGGCGCGTTCGCTCAATATCGCCACGCGCAGGGTACGCCTCAACAAGAAAAACACCACTACGCAGCTCGGCAGGGAAGTAATCGCCGCCGAGAACAAGGTCGCCGCCCTCGAAGAAATTTACGGCGCAATCAACGGTTAAGATGATTTATCTGGACAATGCGGCAACAACCCCGCTCGACGGGGATATACTCGAAGCTATGACGCCCTTTTTAAAGGGCGTTTTCGGCAATCCGTCGTCGCAGCACGCGTTCGGGCGGGAGGCGAATAACGCACTCGTCGCGGCGCGGGACAAAACGGCTAGGTTAATGGGTGCAAATCCGTCCGAAATATATTTCACCTGCGGCGGCACGGAATGTGCGAATACCGCAATTAAGGGCGTTTGCCTTGCCAACAGGGATAGGGGGAACAGAATACTCGTTTCCGCCGTTGAACACCCCTGCGTTATAGAGAGCGCGGCTGATATGAAGGCGTTCGGCTTCGAAGTCGATTTCGTCTATCCCGATAAGGAC
>CAZRCE010000056.1:0-7956 GCA_964598465.1 uncultured Clostridia bacterium
AATTTAAGAGGGCGGAAAATTTTCCGTCAATTCGGGTGGCACCACGGATTTAACCGTTCGTCCCGGGAAATAATTATTCCCGAGCGGGCGGTTTTTTTATACCCGTTCGGAAAGGAGCAGTTATGTCAGAAATTTACCGCACGAAAACCTCGGCGCAAATCGATATAGGTTGCGTCGGCGAGAAGCTCACGCTCGCGGGTTGGGTGGAAAATATCCGCGACCACGGCGGAGTTTCGTTTATAGATTTAAGGGATTTTTACGGCGTAGTTCAGGTCGTAATGCGCGATACTTCGCTTTTGGACGGACTGAATAAGGAGGACTGTATTTCCGTATTCGGCGAAATAGAAAGGCGCGACGAGGAAACCTATAACCCCAAAATCCCCACGGGCGAGGTGGAGCTTAACTGTATAAGCGTAAAGATGCTCGGCAAGGTCAAAAGCAAGCTTCCCTTCGAGGTTATTACTTCCAAGGAAACGCGCGAGGATATAAGGCTTAAATACCGCTTTCTCGACCTGCGCAACAGAAAAGTAAGGGACAATATAGTTTTCCGCTCGCAGGTAATATCCTTTTTGCGCGCGCAAATGACGGAAATGGGCTTTCTGGAAGTGCAGACCCCGATACTCTGCGCGTCCTCGCCCGAGGGCGCGAGGGACTATATCGTGCCTTCCCGCAAATACAAGGGCAGGTTCTATTCCCTGCCGCAGGCGCCCCAGCAGTATAAACAGCTTTTAATGGTCGGCGGGATAGATAAGTATTTCCAGATAGCGCCCTGCTTCCGCGACGAGGACGCCCGCGCCGACCGTTCGCCGGGCGAATTTTATCAGCTCGATTTCGAAATGGCGTTCGCCACGCAGGAGGACGTTTTTGCCGTCGGCGAAAAAGTGTTGTACGAAACTTTTGCAAAATTCGCGCCCGAGGGTTATAATGTAACCAAAGCTCCCTTCCCCGTGATATCTTACGAGCGGGCGATGCTCGAATACGGCACGGATAAACCCGATTTAAGAAACCCTTTGAAAATCTGCGACCTTACGGAATTTTTCTCGCGTTGCTCGTTCAAACCCTTCCACGGCAAAACGGTCAGGGCGATAAAGGTCCACGCTGAAATGAGCAAGGGCTTCCACGAAAAAATGCTCTCGTTCGCGCTTTCCATAGGAATGGGCGGGCTGGGCTATCTCGAGGTCGGCGAAGACTTATCCTATAAAGGACCTATCGACAAGTTTATTCCCGCCGAATTAAAGGGCGAGCTTAAAGCGCTCGTCGGGTTAGAGGTCGGCGACACGGTGTTCTTTATCGCGGACAGCGCAAAAAAAGCGCCCTGTCTTGCGGGGCAGATACGCGTAGAGCTCGGCAACCGCCTCGGTTTAACCGAAGAAAAAGCATACCGCTTCTGTTTCGTGAACGACTTCCCCATGTACGAGGAGGACGAGGAAACGGGCAAAACGGTGTTCACCCACAACCCGTTCTCGATGCCACAGGGCGGGCTTAAAGCCCTCACCGAGAAAGACCCGCTCGAAATAAAAGCCTACCAGTACGATATTGTCTGCAACGGCGTGGAGCTTTCCAGCGGCGCGGTGAGAAACCACGATTTGGAAATAATGAAAAAGGCTTTCGCAATCGCGGGCTACGGCGAGGACGAATTAAAGGAAAAATTCGGCGCATTGTACACGGCGTTTTCCTACGGCGCGCCCCCTCACGCGGGTATGGCGCCCGGCGTCGAAAGAATGCTAATGCTTCTTAAAAACGAAGAAAACATAAGGGAAGTAACCGCTTTCCCGATGAGCGCGTCCGCTCAGGATTTAATGCTCGGCGCGCCCAACGAGGTCACTGAAACGCAACTCAGAGAAGTTCATATAAAAATAAGGAAATAAAATGTCAGTTACAAAACAGGAAATAAAAACGCTCGCCAGGCTTGCGCGGCTTGAATTTTCGGACGAACGCTGCGAAGAATTTGCGCCCGAGTTCGACGAGATAATAGGCTTTGCCAACCTCATCAACGAGGAGGTGGAGGGCGACGCGGAAACGATAAGGGAAGTTTCTTCCCGCGCGGTCGCGTTAGAAGATTTGCGCGGCGACGAGGTGGAGATAAGCCTGCCCGCCGAAAAGATAGTTTCGTGCGTTCAATCGGAAAACGGGTATTTCCCCGTAAAGAGGGTGGTAAAATGAAAAGCACTATTCTGCCCCTTTCCGAAAAATTGAAAAACCGCGAAATAAGCGCGAGGGAGCTTTGCGCCCAATATGTTTCCGCGATAGAAAAGATAAATCCGCAAATAAACGCATACGTTTGCAACACTTTCGAAACGGCGTACGCATGCGCGGAACTTGCCGACAAACTGATAGCGGAAGGCAAGGCGACCGCGCTCACGGGCGTGCCCTTTTCGCTTAAAGACAATATAGCTACGGACGGTCTGCCCACGACCTGCTGTTCTAAGATTTTGCAGGGCTTTAAGCCCTATTACGACGCGACGGTATGGTCGAAGCTCAAAGCGCAGGGCGCGGTTCTTCTCGGCAAGACGAATATGGACGAATTTGCCATGGGTTCGACGAGCGAAACCTCCGCCTACGGCGCACCCCTAAACCCGCGCGGCTTAACCCGCGTTACGGGCGGCTCGTCGGGCGGTGCGGCTGCGGCGGTCTGCGCGAATATTTCCGCATACGCGCTCGGCTCGGATACGGGCGGCTCCGTTCGCCAGCCCGCTTCGTTCTGCGGCGTGGTCGGCTTCAAGCCCACCTACGGCGCGGTGTCGCGCTACGGGTTAATCGCGTACGGCTCGTCGCTCGACCAGATAGGTCCGCTCACGACTTCCGTTTCGGACGCGGCAATAGTTTACGACGCCATTCGCGGCGCAGATAAAAACGACGGCACGAGCATTGCAACCCCGCAGGGCAAAACGCTTTTAAAGGGCGATATCAAGGGCGTAAGAATAGGCGTTGCGGAGGAGTTTTTCGACGGTATAAACGAAGAGGTCGAAAGCGCCGTCCGCGCGGCAATATGCAGATACGAGGAGGCGGGCGCGCAAATCGTAAAGGTCAAGCTTCCCGCGCTTAAAAGGGCGTTGCCCGTGTACTATATTATCGCGTGTGCGGAGGCTTCTTCCAACCTCGGCAGATACGACGGAATACGCTACGGCTACCGCGCCGCCAACTATTCGGGCGTGGACGATATGATAACCAAAACCCGCACTGAAGGCTTCGGCAAAGAGGTGCAAAAACGCATAATGCTCGGAACCTACGTTCTCTCGAGCGGGTATTTCGACGCGTATTATAAAAAGGCTTGCCTTCTCCGCGGGCAGGTGAACGCGGAGCTTTCGGCGGTGTTCGGAATGTGCGACGCGCTGTTTGCGCCCACCGCGCCGAGAACGGCGTTCCTTAAGGGATATTCGGGGGGCAACGCTATCGAAACCTACCTTTCCGATATCTGTACCGTCCCCGCGAACATTGCGGGACTTCCCGCCCTTTCGTTGCCCTGCGGCAAGGATAAGGAGGGACTTCCCATAGGCTTGCAGATAATAGGCGCGAAGGGCGCGGACGGAAAAATTCTCGATATCGCGTACTACGCAGAGCGGGAGAATTTGTTCGATATCGGCGAGGTCGAAGGGGGTGTGAAGCTATGAAATACCAACTCGTTTCGGGCTTCGAAACCCACGTCGAGCTTGCAACCAAAACCAAGATTTTCTGCGGCTGTACCACGGCTTTCGGCGGAAGTCCCAACTCGCACTGTTGCCCCGTATGTACGGGTCAGCCGGGCGCGCTTCCCGTTCTAAATAAAAGCGTGGTTGAATTCGCTATCCGCGCGGGACTTGCTACCCATTGCAAAATCAATACCGAAACCCACCTCGACAGAAAGAACTACTGCTACCCCGACCTCCCGAAAGCTTATCAGATTTCGCAGTACGACAAACCGCTCTGCGAGCACGGCTTCGTCGAGCTCGAAAGCGGCAAGAGGATAGGCATAACGCGTATCCATATCGAGGAGGACGCGGGCAAGCTCGTCCACGAAAGCGGCTATACCTTAATCGACTATAACCGCGGCGGCGTGCCGCTTATAGAAATCGTTTCCGAGCCCGACATATCGTCCGCGGAAGAAGCGCGCGAGTACGTCGAAAAGTTACAGCTCATAATGCGCTATATCGGCGTTTCGGACTGCAAAATGCAGGAAGGCTCTATGCGCTGCGACGTCAATATTTCGCTTAAAAGAGAGGGCGAGGAAAAGCTAGGCACGCGCACGGAAATCAAGAATATGAACTCCGTAAGTTTTATCGAAAAGGCTATGGCGTACGAGTACGGGCGGCAGGCGGAAATCCTTGATAACGGCGGAGTGATAGAGCAAGCCACTCTGCGCTTTGACGAGCACACGGGCGAAACCTCGGTTATGCGCACCAAAGAGGACGCGCAGGATTACCGCTATTTCCCCGAACCCGATATCCCCGCGATAATCATTCCCGAGGAAAAGGTGGAGGAAATCCGCAAATCTTTGCCCGAGCTTCCTACCGATAAACTCAAACGCTATATAAACGAACTCAAAATAAATCCCGCGAACGCGCGGCTATTGTATAAATACGCCAAGGTCTGCAACTTCGTCGAAAGGGTGATAAGCTTAGGTGCAAGCGTAAAAAACACGGTCAATTTGACCGTCGGCATAATTTATTCCAAACTCCCGACGGAGGACGATAAAGAAAAATTCGCAATTCCACTTTCCGCGGAGGAGGCGGCAAAGCTCATAAAGCTTGCCGACGACGGCAAGATAAACATAACCCTCGCGCAGACGACCCTCGCGAAAATGATAGAGGAGGGAAACCCCGTAGGTTACTATATCAAGGAGCAGGACCTTGCGGGAATGGACGATGGCGAGCTTGAAACAATCTGTCGTCAGGCGATAGAGGCAAACCCTCAGGCGGTCGCGGATTTCAAGGCGGGCAAGGAAAAGGCTATATTCGCTCTTTACGGCTTTATCAAAAAAGCGACCCAAGGCAAAGCGGATATAAAAAAATCCGACGAAATTTTAAAACGGCTTTTAAACAACTGAATGATAGAAAAATAAAACGGGCGGTTTTTGCAAACCGCCCGTTTCATTTTTAAGTATTAATTATTTATCTTGCAATCCATCTTGCATATAGGGTAATACCGTAATCGTTCGACCAGGTAGATACGCACCGTCCCATATTGCTGTCGTAAATCTGTATTCCGGAAGCGGTATAATACCCTGCGAACCTGTACCCCGGGCGATAAGGCGCTACCGCCATAGGCAAAGCCGTATTTTCTTTCATCCACAAAGTACCCGTGCCGTCTATGCCGCCTTGTTTATCGAAGAATATAAGGTTCTTGTCTATATTATCGTTAACGCATTTTACCGCATTATATGCGTTTAACTTATTAACGGTCTGTTCGCCCGAGCTGTCGCCGTAATATATTTCGATATTATCCGAGCGTTCCATTAAAAGGTATTTAAGCTGTTTGGCATTCAGATTCGGGTTCACGGAAAGCATCAAAGCCGCCACGCCAGCAACGTGCGGTGCCGCCGCCGAAGTTCCGTTGAAGTAAACGTAGCTGTTGTCGCTGTTAGCTGTTGTTACAATACAATCAGCAGATATTTGACTCCCGCCCGGTGCATATATGTTAACGTAACTTCCGTAACACGAACTTGCCGAACTGCTCCAAACGGAACGTTCTCCGTCTATATCGGTTGCGCCAACGGAAATCAGGTTGTCCATATCGTATTTTGATATGTCCGCATAATTATCAACGTTAATCCCATTATTTCCAGCGCTCCAGACGAATAGCCCGGGATATTCAGCAACGGCTTGTCTTACATATTCGGCGGTTCCAAAATTGCTAATGCTGTAATTTAATATGTCAATCTGTTTATCTGTTCCCCAAAGTTCGGTTGCCCAGTTTATTGCTTTCACTATAGAATCTCTATCTACACGATATTCTTTAATTTCTGTATCAAAGCCGTATACCTGAAGTGGTACCAATGTGGTATTCCAGCTAATTCCGGCTATGCCTCGTAAGTTATTGCCTATAGCGCCTATAATTCCCGCAACTGCAGTTCCGTGTCCATTTACGTCATCTGTCGTAATAGTGTTGTCATTGAAAAAATCATATCCTTCGGCAAGGTTGTCGTATAATTCGTAGTGGTAAGATATTCCCGAATCGATAATTCCTACGCGCACACTTTTACTTCCCGTAGTGTATTCCCAGGCACCGGGCGCGTTTATTCCCGCCGAGCCGTTTAGGTTCCATTGGTTGTTGATTTGAAAATATGGATCGTTACTTGCGACAATAGGCTCTATTATATAGTTCAGTTCTGCACTATGTACGCCGTCAATCTGATTAAGTATTTCAATAGCTTCTAATACTTTATCTTTCGTTCCGTTCTTGATTTTGATGCTAAGAATTTGCCGGAAATTATTACTCGATTTCTTATTTAATTTGCGCCAAGTTAAATCGGTCAGGCTTTCTATCTCGATTCCTTTAAAAAAGCTTTTGCTATGTATTTTGTTTATTGCGCTTATTTTTTTATCTAAAACCACGATTACTTCGTCATCGACAAAATCTCTTTCGGCTACATCAATAGGCTGTATATTGCCGCTGTTAGCAAATTCTATTCCGTCCGCATTAACCGCATTCGGTTGTTTTGTCTGAAAAATTGCAAAAAACGTTAAAATGCAGGTCATCAATGCCGCAATCACGGCAAGCAGGGGTTTGAAGCTTAGTTTTTTCATATTAAATTTCCTCCGTTGTTTTTATCTGAACCGAAACGACAAACTATTATGTCATTAATTCCTTTAAAGTAAAAAGTAATTCCGTCGATTTCCATTGTGTAAATATTCGAGCTTGGCTCAAATGGTTCAATAATACCAATATCGGGGAAAGGTTCGGGTTCGATTTCCGAAACCAAACAAGGTTCCACAATTGAAGGATTATTAATTAAAGCAACGTAACATCCCGAATATAATCCGTAAAAATAATTAATTGTAAAATCACTGTCAGTATATTCAAAAAATGTAGGTTTTTCAATTTCATTTAAAAGCTTCGCTGCTTCTTTTCGTATAGCGCGGTTTTCGCCTGCCGGCAATGCTGTTTCACTGTTTTGCTTACTATTGTGATAATACGCAATCTGTTCTAAATCGGATTTAGTAATATAGTTGTTCTCGTAAGCTTTTTTTATAAAAGCGGCTCCCGACCAGTCGTTATTCACTCCGTCCCCGCAGCCCGCGCAGAAAAAGCATAGCGCGGCAATTATTACGGTTATTAAGGCGAGTAAAGTTTTGAATTTCCGCATTTTCTATTTCCTCTTTTTTCCAATAATACAATATTATGTCAAATTTGTCAATAGTGCCGTTTTTAAAATAATCGTTCGTCATATTTTGTCCGCGCAAACAATAAATTATAATGCAAGCTACGCGGAAAGGCGGTTTCGTTTTCGACAAACAAACGCAAATTCCGATAAAACTTCGCAAATTCTCTTATTATCTTTTCAGATAAAATAGGTGAGCGGTTTGGCAGTAATAATCAAATTCAAGAGCGTTTTGCTCTGTTTTCTCGCGGCGGTGACTATAACCGCGCTTTCGGTTACGGCGTATTATTCTGGTGCGTACGCGGTGTATTTCGGCGCAACGCCCCGCGCGTTGCCCATTTACTCGGTCGAGAGGGAGGATAAGGTCGTTTCCATATCCTTCGACTGCGCCTGGGGCACGGAGCACACCGACGCAATTCTAGACGCAATGAGAATGAGCAACGTCAACTGCACTTTCTTTATGGTCGAGTTCTGGCGGAAAAATATCCCGAGTACGTCAAAAAAATCGACGAGGCGGGGCACGAAATCGGCACGCATTCCGCCACGCACAGCTATATGTCTAAGCTCAACGCCGAGGAAATCAGGTTAGAGCTTAAAACCTCGTCCGAGGCGATAGAGAGCGTTACGGGCAAAAAGGTGGAGCTGTTCCGCCCGCCCTA
>CAZRCE010000057.1:0-7949 GCA_964598465.1 uncultured Clostridia bacterium
TCTGCTTTGCCATCGAATAACCGGGCGCGGCCTTCGCTCCGAAAATATAAGTTTTCGGCTGAATATCAAGGTCGGGATTTTCCTGCAAATCGAGATAAGTATCGATGATGTTAAGAACGTTTAAAAGCTGCCTCTTGTACTCGTGCAATCTCTTTGCCTGAGTATCGAAAAGCGTATCGGGATTTATGATAAATCCCTGCGTTTTGAACGCATATTCGGCAAATTGCTTCTTTTTAAGGGCTTTTATTTCGCCTAAGCGCGCTATTACGGTCTTATCGTTTTCGAATTTCTTAAATTCGGCAAGCTGCATACTGTCGTGAACGTACCCTTCGCCTATGCAATCGTTTAACAACGCGCTAAGCTCGGGATTCGACTGGCAAAGCCACCTTCTGTAAGCTATACCGTTAGTTACATTCGTAAACTTTTCGGGCGTGAAATCGTAGAAATCCTTGAATACCGACTTCTTGATTATGTCACTGTGCAATGCGGCAACGCCGTTTACGCTGTGTCCGCCGTACACGGACAAATTCGCCATTTTTACTCTGTCGTGTTCGATAACCGACATACGCGAAATTTTTGCCCATTCACCGGGGAATTTATTCCAAAGTTCTTCGCAGAGCCTTCTGTTGATTTCTTTGATTATGGAATGTATTCTGGGAACGGTTCTTTCGATAAGATTTTCAGGCCAGGTTTCCAAAGCTTCGGCAAGTACCGTATGGTTCGTGTAAGCGCACGTCGCCGTGGTTATCGCCCACGCTTCTTCCCAGGTATAATAATATTCGTCGATAAGTATGCGCATCAGCTCGGGTATAGCCATCGCAGGGTGAGTATCGTTAAGATGAATTGCCGCAAGCTTGGGCAAATCCCTTAAATCTCCGTATCTGTGTCTATGGTCGTCAACGATATTCTGAATTGACGCCGAGCACAGGAAATACTGCTGTTTAAGGCGCAAAGTTTTACCGTTAATATGGTTATCGGAAGGATAAAGAACTTTCGTAAGAAGGTCCGCGTCGTTATTTTCGGACATAGCCTGATAATAATCGCCCTGCGAGAACAGCTTCATATTGAAATCCTGCACGGGCTTTGCCTTCCAGAGCCTCAGTACGGATACCGCTTCGCTGTCCTTACCGGAAATCATCATATCGTACCCTACCGCTTCGATAACCTTTGCGTCGGAATACGTAGTTTGCAAGCCGTTTTTAGTCCAGGTTTCCTCCACGTGACCGTTAAAACGAACGATAAAAGACTTATCAGTGCGCTGTGTGAGCCAGATTTCGCCGCCGGGAAGCCAAACGTCGGGCATCTCCATCTGCCATCCGTCCACTATCTTCTGTTTAAATAAACCGTATTCGTATCTGAGCGAATAACCCATCGCGGGATAATTTCCCGAAGCGAGCGCGTCCATAAAGCACGCGGCAAGTCTTCCTAAACCGCCGTTACCCAAACCTGCGTCGGGTTCGAGCTCGAATAAATCTTCGAGCGATACTCCGTACGAAGAAACAACCTTGGAAAATATATCAGTCGCGCTCAAATTGTAAAGGCTGTTTTTAAGCGAACGTCCCAAAAGAAATTCCATACATAAATAGTAAACCCTTTTTGCGCGCTTCGCTCTGCATTTTTTATAAAACTGTTGGCGTTTCTGCAATAAGATATCTCTTACAGTCATTACGACAGCTTTATAAATCTGTTCTTTCGAAGCTTCGGTAGGGCTTACGCCGTAGTATCTTGCGATTTTTCCTTTGATACTTTCCTTAACTTCCTTTTCGGTAATAGCAGTGTTCATTCCGTTCTCCTGTGTCTATACGTGAAATTATTTGAGCATTTCCATATACAGCGCTTCGTATTCCTTAGCCGAGTGTCCCCAGCTGAAATCGGTAGTGACTGCTCTGTACATAAGTTTTGCCCACTCTTTTTTATTTTTATAATCGTTGACAGCCTGCCTGATAACGTACATCATATCGTGCGCGTTATAGTTCGCGAACGTATAACCGTTCTGTCCGGGCTTGATACTGTCGTAAAGTCCGCCCGTTTCCCTTACTATGGGAACGGTCGCGTATCTGCACGCAATCATCTGCGAAAGTCCGCAAGGCTCGGATTTAGACGGCATAAGGAAAATATCCGAACCCGAATAAATCTTCCTCGACAAATCGTTATTGAATACGATGTTTGCGCTCATCTTGTCGGGATACCTTCTCGCAAGGTCCTTAAAGAAACCTTCGAAATGGGAATCGCCCGTTCCGAGTACTACGAACTGAACGTCGTCCTGTAAAATTTCTTCGATAACGTTGGTGACTAAATCGAGTCCCTTATGCGAAACGAGGCGGGAAATCATCGAGATTACGGGAACGTCCTCTCTTACGGGCAAATTGAGCATCTTCTGAAGCTCTGCCTTGCAGACAGCCTTGTTCTTCATATCTTCGGGCGTGTAATTTGCGAAAATATGCGAATCCGTCGCGCAATTATAGCCCATATCGTCGATTCCGTTGAGTATTCCCCTCAGTTTGAAATCGTTGCGTCTTATTATCGGGTCGAGCCCGTGCGCAAAATAAGGGTCTTTGATTTCGTCCGCGTATCTGGGGCTGACCGTCGAAAACCTTTCGGATACCTCAATCGCGCCCTTCATAAGGTTAATCGAATTGTTGTATTCTACGAGATACTGATACTTTCCGTAAATATCGAACAAGTTCGAGAGTATATCGAGCGAATACTGCCCCTGATATTCTATATTATGAATAGTGAACAGCGACCTGATATACTGATATTCGGGTCTGAAACAGTAATTGGTTTTAAGATAGATTGCCGCGAGCGCAGACTGCCAGTCGTGGCAGTGCATAACCTCGGGATAGAAATTGATAAACGGCATTATTTCGAGAACGGCGCGCGAGAAGAACGCAAATCTTTCACCGTCGTCGAAGTATCCGTAGCAGCCGGGGCGCTTGAAATAGAATTCGTTATCGAGGAAATAGAATATTACGCCGTCCTTCTCGTACGAGAAGATGCCGCAATACTGATTTCTCCACGCCAGATGCACGTAAAGATTGCCGAGATATTTGAACTTATCGCGGTATTCCTTTTTGATATCCGAATAAAGCGGAAGAACCACTCTTACGTCGAATTTATCGGTTGACGCCAAAGCTTTGGAAAGCGAACCGATAACTTCCGCAAGTCCGCCCGTTACGATAAACGGCGTAGCTTCCGAAGCGACGAAAAGTATTTTCTTCTTTTCAACGGGCTTCTCCGCCTTAACCGCGGGCTTTTTTGCCGTAGCGGGTTTATCGTTTGTTTTTGTCGTTGCGGTTTTTTTAGCCGCTACTTTTACTGTTGCCATTATCTTTTCCCCCTTAATAGCTTAAATGCGCATTCCTTTTCCGATAAAGTAAGGCTGCTGTTCGCAACCGGCAAGTGTTTTACCGTCGCCTACGGAGCTGTCCTTATCGCTTATAACGTAAGAAATATTGCAATCCTCGCCTATGATGCTTTCGCTCATTATGATACTGTTTTTAATAACCGTACCCTTTCCTATTTTGACGTTTCTGAAAAGCACGCAATTTTCAACCGTGCCTTCGATAAGACAGCCGTCGTGAATAAGCGAATTTGAAACCTTAGCAGTTTCCGTAAATTTTGCGGGAGGAGCGTCGTTTACTTTCGTATAAACGTCCCTGTCGCCGAAAATCTCGCCCCTTATATTCTTGTCGAGCAAATCCATATTCGCCTTGAAGAACGAGTTGAGTGAATCGATATCCTGATAATATCCGTCGAGCTTGTACGCGTAGAGCTTACCCGCTTTAAGTTCGGGAATAATTATATCCCTCGAAAAGCTCGTGTAGCCTCTTGCGATTGCCGTCTGAATGAGATTGAGAAGGAACGACGTTCTTGCAACGAACACGTTAATATAATGTTTATTAACGCCGTTGCTCGGCGCATTGACGTCTATCGTCTTTACCTTGCCGTCGCCTTCCGTGGTAAGAACCATATAGGAATTAGCGCCCTTCCTGTCCTGCTCGTAATAAACGAGAGTTATATCGGCGTTATTTTCTACGTGATTTGCGATAACCTTACTGTAATCGAGCTTGTAAACCGCGTCGCTGTCCGCAAGCACTACGAATTCTTCTTTGCATTTCTTTAAGAACGCGGTCGCGCCTTTAAGGGCTTCGAGCCTGTTCTTATAAAGAATTTCGCTCTCGTCGCTGTAAGGAGGAAGCAAAATAAGTCCTCCTTCCTTTCTCGCGAGGTCCCACTCCTTGCCCGTGCCGAGATGGTCCATAAGGGACTGATAATTGTTCCTCGTGATTATTCCGACCGTCGTTATTCCGGAGTTTACCATATTAGAAAGGGCGAAATCCACAAGGCGGTATCTGCCGCCGTAAGGAATAGACCCCTTCGAGCGTACCCTTGTAAGCTCGGGCACGTTTTCATCGTTTATACTTGAAAAAATCACACCTACCGTCGAAAACATATTTCTTTCCCCCTTATACGTTTTTGTCCACGATTTCTCCGGCGGGTACTTTTCCGCCGTCGCTTACGGTTATGCCTCTGCCGAGAACGGTTATTCCGCTGGTCTTGCTTTCCACTTTGCAAGCTTCCGCTTTATCCGCGCCGACCTTGGCTTTCGCGCCTATCGTTACTTCTTCGTCGATAATCGAATAATTTACTTCCGCGCCCGCTTTAACGCAAATGTTACCCATAAGCACGCTGTCTTTTACTGTCGCGCCCGCTTCGATAACGCAGTCGGAGCCGATTACGGAATTTTCAACGTTGCCGTACACTTCGCAGCCGTTCGCTATCATCGAATTGACTACGCAGCCCTCTATGTATGCGGGAGGAGCTAACGGGCTTCTCGAATGGATAACTCTGTCGTTGTCGCGCAGTTCGAAGTTGGGAACGGTGCCGAGCAAATCCATATTCGCTTCGAGAAGCGAGCTTATCGTGCCGACGTCCTTCCAGTAGCCCTCGAAACGGTAAGAGAACATTTTCTCTCCCGCATTAAGCATCGCGGGCAAAACGTTCTTGCCGAAATCCTTTTCGGAATTCGGGTCCTGCTCGTCGAGCTCGAGATATTTAAAGAGCTTTGAAGCCGTGAAAATATAGATACCCATCGAAGCCAAATCGCTCTTGGGCTGTTTGGGTTTTTCCTCGAATTCGTAAATCGAACCGTCGGGTTTTGTGTTGAGTATGCCGAACCTCGACGCTTCCTTCATGGGAACCTGCATGCAGGCTATGGTGCAGTCCGCCCCCGTCTCTTTATGAGCGGCGAGCATCTTGTCGTAATCCATTTTATAAATGTGGTCGCCCGAAAGGATAAGAACGTATTCGGGGTCGTACATTTTCATAAACCTTATATTCTGATAGATTGCGTTCGCCGTGCCCTTGTACCAGGACGTATCCTTTTTCGCTTCGTAAGGCGAAAGAATATGAACGCCGCCGAACGTTCTGTCAAGGTCCCAGGGCTGTCCGTTGCCGACGTACTCGTTGAGCACGAGAGGCTGATACTGCGTCAGTACGCCTACGGTGTCTATTCCCGAGTTAATGCAGTTTGAAAGCGGAAAGTCGATAATTCTGTACTTAGCGCCGAACGAAACGGCAGGTTTTGCTATATTGCTCGTCAAGGCGTAAAGTCTGCTTCCCTGACCGCCCGCAAGCAACATTGCCACGCACTCTTTTTTTCTTAGCATTGCTAATTCCCCCAAAAAATTAATTTTTTTCTTTTATTAAATACAAGCAAGTCAACTTCGGAATATCGATTGAAAGCGAATATTCCTTTCCGTGACTCGGAAGTTTCTTTGTTATAAAAACTTTTTTGCCGAGCGTTCCGTCGCCGCCGTAGCGTTTCTCGTCCGAATTGAAAACAAGACGGTACTTTCCTTTATGCTCTCCGAAAACGTAACACTTTTGCTCTATGCCCGAAAAGTTGCACACAGCCAGAATACAGTTTCCGTCTTTATCGAAGCGATTGAACGCGAGAACGTTGTTCACGACGTCGTCCACGACGAGCCATTCGAACCCAGACCAGTCCGTTTCTATTTCATACAGCGGGCGCGCGCTTTTATAAAAGTGGTTTAAATCCTTTACGAATCCGCGCATCTTCTTATGCTTTTCGAACTTCTCCAAAAAGAAATCGATGCCCTTTCGGAAGTCCCACTCGCTGAACTGCGCGAACTCGTAGCCCATAAAGTTGAGCTTCTTTCCGGGATGCGCATACATAAATCCGAGCAAAAGCCGCTCGCCGGCAAATTTATCGGCGTACTCGCCGGGCATTTTGTTGACGATTGCGCCTTTCACGTGCACGACTTCGTCGTGCGAAAGCGGCAAAATATACTTTTCGTTTAACGAATACACCATCGAAAAGGTTATTTTCTGATGATGGTAATGGCGATAAAACGGGTGCTGACGACAATAAAACAGCACGTCGTTCATCCAGCCCATATTCCATTTATAGTCGAAACCCAGCCCGCCTTCTTCCACGGGGGCGGTAACCTTCGGGTAAGCCGTTGACTCCTCGGCAAACGTCACCGCACCGTCGTATTTGTTCTTTACGAGCGTATTGAATTTTTTGATAAATTCTATCGCTTCTAAATTTCTGTTATCGCCGTAAATATTGGGAGTCCACTCCCACGGTTTTTTATCGTAATCGAGATACAAAAGCGACGCCACTGCGTCCACTCTCAGTCCGTCAACTGCGTATTGATTAAAGAAAAACGCCGCGCTGGACAATAAAAAACTGTCAACACCGCCTCTGCCGAAATCGAACTTGCGCGTTCCCCAGCCGCTGTGCTCCATTCTGTCCCAAAGCGGACATTCGTACAAAGGTTGTCCGTCAAACTCGTAAAGCCCGAAATCGTCTTTGGGGAAATGCGCGGGCACCCAGTCCAAAACGACCTTTATACCCTCTTTATGAAAAGCGTCAACAAGTCTTGCAAATTCGTCCGGCGTTCCCAACCGCGCCGTTACGGAAAAATATCCCGTTACCTGATACCCCCACGAGCCGTCGTACGGATATTCGGTAATCGGCATAAATTCCACGTGAGTGTAACCCATTTCCTTGACGTAGGGAACTAATTCGTCGCACAAATCCGAATATGAATAATACGAATTGTCTTTCTTCCTTTTCCAGGAAAGCAGGTTTACTTCGTAAACGTTAACGGGATTTGCGCCGTCGTCCTTACATTTAAGCCTTTCGTTGGGCTTCGGCAAATCGAATATAACGGAATCCTTACTGTTGGGGAAATCAGCATAAAACGCATAAGGGTCGGACTTGACGAGCCGCCGCCCGTCGCGGGTATAAATTATAAATCTGTACCTGTCGCCGACCTTAGCGCAGGGAATTACGACCTCGTAGCTCTCACCGTCGGTAAGCTGCGCCATCGGATACTCGGCGTCGCCGCCGAAAGTGCCGGAAACGCAAATTCTCAAAGCGTGCGGAGCCCAGACTCTGAAAACGTACCCGTTTCCGTCGATTTTATGACAACCGAAAAACCTGTACGCTTCGCAATCCAATCCTCTATGAAAAAGCAAATCAGGTTCAGAACTCATAACACACCTAATGTATTTTATCATAAAGCAATTTATTTTTCAATAGAGAAACGAAAAAAATAAGGTAAAAACTGTAAAAAAATCCGCAAAAAATCACGATTTGGATTATTTGCGGACTTAAAACCATAGCTATATAATTTTAATACGGTAACAGACGAGAACTTTCGCCCCTCAACTCCTGTATTTTTCGTGCAGAAATCAAAATAAAAGGACGGGAAAATCCGTCCTTTTATTTTGGTGCACTCAACAGGAGTTGCGCCTTGAGCGGACGCGCACGGTAAACTGCACACCGTGCTGTTTAGTCGGCGGTAGAATCCGCCGACCTGCGCAAAATAATTTTGCTTGCCTCCCCTCAACTCCTGCATTTTCGTGCAGAAATCAAAATAAAAGGACGGGAAAATCCGTCCTTTTATTTTGGT
>CAZRCE010000058.1:0-7683 GCA_964598465.1 uncultured Clostridia bacterium
TAAATATAAAGCCGCGCGGCGTAATCGCCGCGCGGCTTTTAAGTTTGTATTGATTAGATTAGTGGCTGCATCTGTCAAGCCTTACGTTTTCCATGGACTTCTTGGCTTTCTCTACGATATTGTCGCGCGTGAAGCCGAAATAATCGAACAGCACCTTAGCGGGAGCGGAAACGCCGAAGCCTTTCATCGTCACAAGCTCGCCGTAGTCGCGGCAGTACTTGTACCAGGCGTAGTGCGAACCCGCTTCTACGCATACTCTCGCTTTAACCGTCTTGGGAAGAATACTGTCCTTGTATTCCTCGGTCTGTCTTTCGAAAAGCTCCATACAGGGCATCGAAACGACCCTTACCTTATAGCCCTCGTCCAAAAGAACTTCCTTTGCCTGCATACAGCATTCGACTTCCGAACCCGTGCCGATTAATATTACGTCGGGCGTGCCCTTGCAGTCGCTTACGACGTAAGCGCCGCCGCGTGCCGAAAGTCCCGTCCTCTCGTAAACGGGCAAATTCTGCCTCGTTTCCACGATAACGGTGGGGGCGGATTCGGTGAACGCGGTTATAAACGCCGCCGCGGTTTCCTTGCCGTCGCAGGGGCGGAATACGTTTACGTTGGGTATGGAGCGGAGCGCTATAAGCTGTTCCATAGGCTGATGCGTAGGTCCGTCCTCGCCGACGCCTATCGAGTCGTGCGTCATAACGTAGGTTACGGGTATATTCATAAGCGCGCTCATTCTGATGCCCGCTTTCATATAGTCGGAGAAGGAGAAGAAAGTGGAGCATACGGCTTTAAGTCCGCCGTGAAGCTGTATGCCGTTGCATATAGCCGCCATAGCGTGTTCCCTTATGCCGAAGTGAATATTGCAGCCTTCTCTGTGCTTGGGCGAGAAATATTCCTTGCCCTTGATTTCCGTTTTGGTGGAGGGCGCAAGGTCAGCGGAGCCAGACATAATATTGGGCATATCCGTCGCTATCATATTCAGAATTTTTCCGCCGCAGGAACGGGTCGCCTCGGGCTTTTCGAAGTCGAGCAGTTGGTCTGCCATCGCCGAGAAATCGGGGGTAGTGCCCTGCATAAACTTTTTATACTGCGCGGCGAGAACGGGGTAAGCCCTTTCGTACTGAGAGAACAGCATGTTCCATTCGTCCTCTTTTTCGCTTCTGTCTTCTGCAATCGCAAGGCAGTGTTTTCTTACCGATTCGGGCACTTCGAAGGGCTCTTCCGTCCAGCCGAAATTGGCTTTCATTTTATCGACGTTATCTTCGCCGAGCGGCGCGCCGTGGCAATCAGCCGAACCGGCAAGGGGAGAGCCGTAGCCGATAACGGTCTTGCATATTATTATCGAGGGGCGGGTTAAATCGCTCTTTGCGCGTTGGATTGCGCTGTGCAGCGCGCCGAGGTTGTTCGCGTCGTTTACGCGGATTACCTGCCAGCCCTGCGCGAGGAATCTAGCCGCAGTATCCTCGTTGAAGGTCTTTTTCATATCGCCTTCGATAGTCACGTCGTTATTATCGTACAGAAGAATAAGCTTGCCGAGCTTCTGCGTTCCCGCAAAGGAGCAGGCTTCGTATCCGATACCTTCTTCAAGGCAACCGTCGCCCGTAAGGACGTAGGTGAAGTGGTCAACTATGGGGAAATCGGGTCTGTTGAAAATCGCCGCAAGATGCGCTTCCGCAACGGCGAAGCCTACCGCGTTGCCCAGACCCTGACCGAGAGGTCCCGTCGAGGTTTCCACGCCCGCCGTCCTGCCGTATTCGGGGTGTCCGGGCGTTTTGGAACCGAGCTGGCGGAAGTTCATTATGTCCTCTTTCGTTACGTCGTAGCCGAAAAGGTGCAAGAGCGAGTATAACAGCATCGAGCCGTGTCCCGCGGAAAGTATGAACCTGTCGCGGTTGTCCCATTTGGGATTTTTATAACTGAAATTAAGAAATTCCGCAAACAGTTCGTAGCCTATGGGGGCTGCTCCGATACAAATTCCGGGGTGACCGGATTTTGCCCTTTCGATAGCTTCTGCCGAGAGGATTCTGATTGTGTCAACGCTTTTCTGCTGTACAGACATTATGTTTTTCTCCTTATTTATTTAAAGCTCTGTCAAGCCGTACTTAATTGGGCGGCAAAGCTCAGTTTACGAATTTTTTAAGGTTTTCGACGTCGAGAAAGTGGTAGCCTTCGATAAGAGCCAAAAGCTTTTCGGCAATTATTTTTACGCCGCCTTTAACCGCGCTTTCGAAATTTACGGGCATAACGGGGTCGTGCACGCTCATTCTAACGAGAAACAAGCCGTCGCCGTTATCCTTTCCGTAATAAACTCTCACGCCTTCGTAGTTGTCGTCCGCGAGGCGGCAGTCGCCGCTTTCCGCAGCGAAAGCTTTAATATCTTCTATAACTTTATTGCCCTCGCTCTTGAAATGGCGGGAAAGCGGGGTGAAGCCCAGCCTTACTTCGGCTTCTTCCGCTGGCGTTTTCAAGTCCTTTATAAGTGAGGAAAGGCTTTCGCCCTTTTCAGTTTGAGCGTAAAGAATTTCGAGTATGCGCGTCACGAGGTACGCGCCGTCGTCCAAAAAGTAGTTGTCTTTATACGCGGCGTGACCGCTCGTTTCTATCGCAAGGGGGGCGAATTCGCCCGCAGCGTTGCGCCGAACGGCTTCGTCTATGACGTTCTTATATCCGCGCTTGTATCTTAAATGCTTCCCGCCGAGGTTTTCGATAAATTCGGTAAGGGCGGCGCTCGTAACGCTGTCGGTTACTATCGTGCCCTTTTTATCCTTTAAAAGCACTGCCGAAAGCAGGGCTATAAGGCGGTTTCTGTTTATTTCTTCGCCGTCGCCGTCAACCGCGCCCGCGCGGTCCACGTCGGTGTCGAATATTATTCCGAGGTCTGCTTTGTTTTTAAGGACGGCTTCCTTTAAGCTGTCAATCGCGCGCTTATCCTCGGGATTTGGTATATGGTTGGGGAAGTATCCGTCGGGCTCTAAGAATTGACTTCCTTCCGTGTCCGCGCCGAGGGGGATAAGCACCTTTTCGGTAAAGAACCCGCCCGCGCCGTTGCCCGCGTCAACGATTATTTTCTTGCCCGCAAGCGGCTTTTCCGTGCCGCACGCTTTGCGCACGCTGTCAACCAGCCCTTTGCAGTACCCGTCGAGGAAGTTTCTCTCCTCGTAAGTGGGGGCGCAACCGCTTTCAAGGTATTCGCCGCGCGCCGCCGCTTTAAGTATTTCCGTTATTTCCGCGCCGTCAAGTCCGCCTTCTGGCGTAAAAAATTTTAGTCCGTTTCTCTCGTAAGGGAGGTGGGAGGCGGTTATCATTATCGACGCGTCTATATCCGTGCCCGCTTCTTTTAAAAGCATAAACATAGACGGAGTGGAGCAAAGCCCCGCGTAAACCTCGCCGCAGCCGCACTTTTCAATCGCCGCGCGTACGGCGGCTTTAATTCTGTCCGCAGATACGCGCACGTCGTTGCCGACGGCAATTTTAAGCCGCTTTTTACCCGTTTTGTCCGCAAGCCGTTTAAGAAAAGCGCAGACAATTAACGTCACAGCTTCGTCCGTAAGCGTAATTTTCTTGTTCGCGGTCTCTACGGCGACGCCTCTCACGTCCGTGCCGCTTTTAAGCTCCAAAAGTTCGGCTTCGTTCATACGCATTTATTATACATTAAATCCTCTCGGATTACAAGTATTTGAAACGGGTAGATTGAATTATTTAACGGCAGATTTTTCCTCGCGCCCAAAACCCGACGGCTCGGATAGCGTGGATAAGCACATATTAAATATAATTTAGTGACTTTTTTGAAAATAAGTGTTATAATTATTCTATGTACGGAATTTACGACGATATAATCGGCGCGGCGGAAAGGGCGCTCGAAAGCTTTGACGAAACTGCCGAGCTTTTGGAATATCCCGAAATTCAGGCGGACAAGGCGTATTACCTGTCCGTTTTATCGAAGTATAACGACCTTAAATTTTTAAAGGACAAGCTTTCTGCACTCATATCCGTACTCGTCGAGGAAAAGGCGGTTTCGGCGCTTCTTTCGGGCGCGGGCTCGGAAGAGGAGCGCGCGGCTATCTACGAAGAAATTTCTTCTTTGAAAAGGAACGCCGCCGAAATATCGTTTGCACTTTCGGAGGCGCTCGGCTGTAAATACGCCGAACAGCGCGCGTATTGCAGGTTCAAATTCAAACAGGCATCGTCCAAATTCGGCACGGCTTTGTTTGCACTTATAAAATCCGACCTGTCGGCGCACGGCGTGAAAACGGAGGACGAAAAATTAATATACGCAAAGGGCGGGTTCGTTCAGGAAATTTCCTTTTTCGCGGAAGGCGCGAGCGTGTTTGCCCGCCTCGTTCCGCTTACGGGCGCGCACAAGGTCTATATCGCGCAAGCCAAAAGCGAGGAGCTGTGCTTTGCGGTAACTCCCGCGGCAAGGGCGGAAAAGCTTTCGGAAAGCGATTTGAAAATAGACGTTTTCCATTCCCACGGCGCTGGCGGTCAGAATATCAACAAGGTGGAAACCGCGGTACGCGTTACTCATATACCCACGGGTCTGACCGTCGTTTGTCAGGACGAGCGGTCGCAGCTTAAAAACAAGAAACGCGCTTTGGAAACGCTTGAAAAGAGGTTTAAAGAGAGCGCGGAGCAAACCGAGAAAAAACGCGTTGAAGCGGATATATGTGCGCAGTATTCAAGAAAAAACACGCCGATATCCTTCGATACGGCGGGCAATACGCTGACGGATACGCGGCTTAAAGCGTTTAACAAAATCCCCTTTCCGTTATCGGACGAACAGTTCACGGCGTATATAAACGGGCTTATGGCTTTATGATAGAAAAAATTACGGCAGATACGAAAAAAATTGCGCTGTCGTCCACGCGGACGGTCTATAAGACGGAGAGCTTTATAACTCTCACGCGCAGAATAATTGCGGTTGACACGTTTATATCCCGCGTTGCGGAAAGTATATTCGGCGGGAATATTCCGCTTCCCGACGGCTGTTTTACCGCGCAGACGGAGGACGGACTTTACACGCTTTTCCTCACCCGTAAGGGCGGCGGAAAGAGATTTTCGGACGGCGATATCGTATTTTACAAATTCATAAGCGCGCATTCCGCCGAGGGCGGCACGGACAGGCGGCTCGGCGAATACCTTTCCGCGAACGCAAAGATAACGCTTATATTGCGCGAAACGGACGATAAGGTCACGGACGAGGATTTGACGAGGCTGTATCTCGTGTCGGGCTCTGACGGAATAATAAACTTCCCGTATCTTAACGAAACGCAGCGCAAAATCGTTGAAACCGAGGACGCGAATATGCTCGTACAGGGCGTTGCGGGCAGCGGCAAAACCAACGTGTGCGTTGAAAAAATAGTTTATTGTGCGTGCCGCAATTACCGCGGCGGCGTGCTTTATACGACCTTTTCGCGCGGACTTTTAACGGAAACGCGCAACCGCGTGGAGCTGTTCACGAAAAATATCGACGGATTTATTTCCGCATACGAGAGCGGGAGCGTTATATTCCTCGACGCCGACCATAAAAAGGCGGTGGAAAACAAGCTCGGAATTTTATTTTCCGTTGACGAGGACGGGGAAATTATTTCCGCTTTGAAGCGCGTTTCGGCGTTTTTAAAGGAAAAGGTGGATTATCTTCTAATTGAGGATATCTACGCCGAAATTTTCAAAGAAAAGCGCGTCGCGGGCGAAAGCGTATTTCTGAACGAGTACCTGGGGCAGGGTAAAAATTACCGCCTTTCGGGCGCGCTGGAAAAGATAAAGCATATCGCTTCCGAGATAATTTACAAAGAAATTTACGGAATGATTTTCGGCAAGTACGAGCTTGACGCCCCCCGCGATATGATGGGGCGGGAGGAGTACGCCGAAGCGCGGGCGGACAGCTTTACGCGGCGGGAATGCGAGGTCATTTATTCGGTCGCGCAAGATTACGCCGAATTTTTGCAAAAGCGCGGATATACCGATAACAACCGTATGAGCCGCGAAATTTTAGATAAAGTTACCTCGCCGAAGTATTCCGTTGGCGTTATCGACGAGGTGCAGGATTTTACGCAGGTTAATCTGTGTTTAATGAAAAGGCTGTGCCGAAAGCTGTTCTGCGTGGGCGACGCGTTGCAGATGATAAACCCGTCGTATTTCAATTTCGGGTATTTGAAGCGCCTTATGTACGGCGACGTGACGGGCGTGGACGAGCTGAGGCATAACTACCGCAGTACGGAAACGATAGAAAAGATTGCCGAAAAGCTCAGTGAAATGAATATGCAGAGGTTCGGCACGCACAGCTTCGTTTTAAAGGGCGAAAGCGTTCCGTCGCCGTTGCAGTCCGCGGCGGTGCTGGTAAAGGATAAAAGCTTCGTTTACTCGCTCGGCGAAAAACGGTTTGAAAACGTAACGGTTATCGTAGCCTCTCAGAAGAAGAAGGAAAAGCTGAAAAAGGTTTTGGGCAAGACGGAAATTCTCACCGTAGCCGAAGCGAAGGGCTTGGAGCGCAACACCGTAATCCTTGCGGACGTATTGAGTGACAACGCCGACAAGTGGCGGTATCTTCACAACGCGTCGGTAAACCGTAAGACCGCCGACGAAAATTCGGTTTTCAGATATTATTTTAATTTGTTCTACGTCGGGATTTCCCGTTCGAGGCAGTATCTGTTCGTCGCCGAGTCCGACTATCCGCAGTCCTTCGAGCCGCTGTTTTCCGAGTGCTTCGAGCGCAGAAGTAAGGAAAGCGCGCTCGCGTACTTAAAGGATATCGCGGGCAAGTTGGAGATTGACGACGACGAGTTTATCGAGCGTATCGAAAAGTTCTGTTCGCTCGAACAGTACGAAAACGCGCGTTCCACCGCGGACAGGCTGTCCTCCGACGAGCTTCGGAAAAAACAGCTCGTATATATCTCCGTTCACGAAAAATATCTGCGATACGGCAGAATAAGGGACGCGGGCGTAGAGTACTGGCGGCAGGGTATGGACGCGGAAGCGCGGGAGGCGTTTATCCGTTCGGGCGACGAGGCGCTGTTCCCGTTGATGGACGCGTGCGCGCAGGGCGGCGGCGTGCTTGACCCCGAAATCGTGCAATTCTATCCGCTCGTCGGCGATAACGAAGTGGCTAAGAAGATAATTTTGGACACTCTCGATAAAGACAGCAGTGAAATAGCGGCTTCCTTTAAAGCCGCGAACGCAAGAATTAAGAGGAAAAGATAATGAGCGATAATTCGATTAAAGAGCTTATAGACAGTTTTATAGCGTACCGCAATCTGATTGCGCCCTTGCAGGAGAGCTTGCATTCGGTAAGCAAGACCTACGAGGAGATAAGGGGCGACCTCGACGAGCTTTCGAAGAATTTTTCGGGCAACGCGGCAAATCAGCTCGAAAAGGTTCACGCCACGATAAACGCGCAGGCAAAGAGCGGGCAGGAGCTTGGCAGAAGGATAGAAGAATACGCCGCCTCTGGCGAGAAATACGCGCAGGCGGTTAAAGCTATGACGGCGCAGTTTTCTTCCGTCGTCGAAAGAATAGATTCGCTCAGTCAGATAGAAAGGAGCGCGCAAAGCCAGCTCGAACGCATCGACGCGCTCATTGCGGAAAAGCGTTCGTCGTACAACTTAAAGGAGTTGCAGAAATCGCTCGACGGTTACAACACCAACGTCGAAAAAATAAGCGACTTTATCAATAAGGATATAGCCGCCG
>CAZRCE010000059.1:0-7510 GCA_964598465.1 uncultured Clostridia bacterium
CGTGCCGAAAGTGACTATCTGGCAGACGTTTTCGGGGTGATATTTGCGGCGGACGTATTCTATCGTTTCCTCGCGCCTGTCCGTGCAGAAGTCGATATCGAAGTCGGGCATCGAAACGCGGTCGGGGTTAAGAAATCTTTCGAAAAGTAAATCGTACTGCAAAGGCTCCACGTCGGTTATACCTATCGAATACGCGACGATAGAGCTTACGCCAGAGCCTCTGCCCGGTCCTACGGGTATTCCGTTCTCCTTGGACCAGTTTATGAAATCCCATACGATAAGGTAATATTCGGCGTAGCCCATACGGCAGATGACGTCAAGCTCGTAATCGGCGCGCTCGCGCTCCCTTTGAGTGACATTGCCGTATCTTCTCGAAAGCCCCTCGTCCGTGAGCTTACGCAGATATTCTTCGGGCGTAGAGCCGTCGGGCGGTTCGTAACCGGGGATAAGCGAAGTATCCCTTATCGGGTAGCCCTTTTTGTCGAGGTTGAACGCGGGCTCGGTGACTTTGTCGGCGATAACGCGGGTATTGCTTATCGCTTTGGGCAGGTTGGGGAAAAGCGCGGCCATTTCGTCGCCGGACTTGAAATAGAACTCCTGCGTGCCGAATTTCATTCTTTTCGGGTCGTCGAGCGTCTTTTTCATCTGTATGCACATTAAAACGTCCTGCATTTCCGCGTCGTTCTTGGTGAGATAATGGACGTCGTTGGTCGCAACCAGCTCGACCCCTACTTTATCGGCAAGCTTTATAAGATGCGGCAGAACGCGCTTTTCTTCCGCAAGTCCGTGGTCCTGAATTTCGATATAAAAATCGTCGCCGAAAATCTCTTTGAGATTTAAAGCCATTGCTTCCGCGCCCTCGAAATCGCCAGCAAGGAGTCTGCGCGGAATACCGCCAGCGAGGCAGGCGGAAAGACAGATTACGCCCTCGGAATGTTCCCTCAAAACCTTGTAGTCTATTTTCGGTTTATAGTAAAAGCCGTCCACGAAGGCCATAGAATCGAGCTGAACGAGGTTTTTATAGCCCTGCTTGTTCTTCGCAAGCAGAATAAGGTGCTCCGCAGTGTTGGACGATTTGTTGTTCATATCGTCCGTCATATAAAATTCGCAACCGATTATGTATTTTATGCCCGCAACCGCCGCCTTCTCTGCAAAATGGAGTGTGCCGTACATATTTCCGTGGTCGGTTATACATACGGTGTCAATGCCGTTGGACTTGCAGTAATCGATAAGATTGTCTATCTTGCACGCGCCGTCCAAGAGCGAGTATTCGGTGTGTAAATGTAAATGTACGAAATCCGTCATTTTTATCCTCTGCGGTGTTTTCAGGATAGCTGGTTGGCTATCTCGGTTAATTTTCTCATTCTGTGGTTTATACAGCTCTTCGTTATGCCGAGCCTTTCCGCAAGCTCGCGCATGGAAGCGTTCGTGTCCGCGAGCCGCGCCTCCGCTACGTCGAAAAGGTTTTTATCGAGGCTCTGAAGCCCGATTGTCTGCGAAATCGTTTCAATAGACTTAATCTGCGCAACGGAAGCCGTAACCGCTTTGTCTATGTTGGACACTGAGCAGTTGTTAATTCTGTTCTCGTTGTTGGTTTTATCCTTAAATTCCACGATTTTATTGAGCTTTTTTAAGCATTTTTCGGCGGAAACGGCGTGCAGAAGGTCGGAAATAACTTCCTTGCTCTTGACGTACACGACCGCGCTGTCCTTGCGCGAAACGAGCTTTGCAAGCACTTCGAAATCGCATAAAAGGTCGCAGAAATCCGACGCGGTTACTCTGTTGGAAAAGACGACTTCGAAATGATAGCCCGTGCGCGAATAGGTCTGCTCCTCGGGGAGCGTACAGCTTCCGCCGCCCAGAAACGCGCCTTTTATATACGCCGCCGCTGATTTAGCGCTCTTTACGAGGTTTTTGTCTATACCGAAAATCAGCCGCGCGCCGTCCTCCTCCTTGGCAATGATTTTAAGGGCGCACAAAAGAGCGGTCGTTTCGGGGCTTACGCAGCCGAAGGTCATTCTGTCCCTTCCGCTGAACTTGTCCGACTTGGCTTCAACCGCGCTTAAAGTTATTCTGAACGTGTTTTCGAGCATATCGCACAGAAATTCCGCCGTACGCTCGTTCTCGGTCACGCACTCGAAGCCGTATTCGCCGCCGCGGCTTAATATACTCCCGCTCGTTCTTATAAACGCCGAAAGGAACGCACGCCTTACGTCGTCGTCCCCGAATTTCTGCGATATTATTTCGTTTTTGATTTCTTCGGTAAAATTCATCATATAACTAACTGCCGTAAGTTTTGTCCGTCGCAAAACGCATAAAATACACGACGGCGAGGAAAGGCGCAATTAATAACGGCACAATAAACAATAAAAGTCCGAATACGTAGCCCAGCCAAAAAGTCGTTTCGAAGCCGTAACCGTTCAGCCATCTGACAAACCACGCGTACGCGGCGGGCGTGCCGAATGCCCAAAACGGCATCAGACAGGAAAAAGCCAGCCCGTCCGACGAGAGCATTTCGTCGGGAAAAATAAATATAAACCCGATAGAAAGCCCCGCGAGAAGCGCGGAAATTATTAAAATAATCGTTATTTCTTTCGTTCGCTTGCTCATTTTTGTTAAAAATGCGACTTTTTATATTCGGTAAAGCGGAATTTAGGCAGTCTGCCGTCGATATTGTCTATCTGCTCCAAGGGAACGGACGCGTCCTTTAAAAGCTCCTCGGCAACTTTGGTGTCACCCACCCTGTCGGCGGAATGCGCGTCGGAATCAATGACGAACCTTACGCCCGTTGAAGCCATTAAATTGAGTTCTTCCGAGGAAACGTGCCTCTTTTTCGTGTTGATTTCTATATAAGTGCCGTAATCGGCGCAGACCTTTGCCACTTCTTCGAGATTACAGCAACACTTGTAATTGATATGAGTAAGAATATCGACGGGGTTTTTCTTAACCGCGTTGACGTAGGCGAGCGTGGTGTCGTCGATAACCTTCTGCGAAGGGCGTTTCCCGAACTTGTAAGCGGTATAATTCTTCATCATTAGCTTGTACATATCGGAAAAGTGCTTGTACTTCAACACCTCGTGCAGACCGAAAAGGTATATGTCGAAATTTGGCAAATCGCTCTCTTTCATATCGGTATCGCCGTCGATAGATATCAAATTCGCCTCCATTCCCATATAGACTTTCAAGCCCGTAAGCCGTTCGGCTTCTTCGATTTCGGCGCGTAAAGAAGGCAGATTTTTTCGCTTTAACCCGAATAAAAGATGGTTAAAGCCGTGGTCGGTTATTGCGATTTCTTTAAGCCCCGCCTTCTTTGCTGCGGTAACGTTTTCGAGCACGGTGTTTTTGCCGTGCGAGTAAGGAGTATGCGTATGATAGTCAGCCGTCAGTTTCATTAAATTCACCTATGTATCTCAACTCCTCTTTTAGCTCTACGCCGTACCGCACGAAAACCACGTGCTTGACAAACTTAATCAAAGAGGCGACGTCCTCTGCCGTGCCGCCGTCGCTTATTATAAAATTCGCGTGTCTTTCGGAAACGAACGCGCCGCCTATCCTCACGCCTTTTAAACCCGCTTCGTCTATGATTTTTCCCGCCGAGTAATCTTCGCCGTTTTTAAAGACGCAGCCGCAGCTTCTGCCCTTCGGAAGATGCGCCCTGGCGGTTTTTACGCGAAAAAGCTCGTCTTCGATTTCTTCTCGGCTTTTTGGTAAAACAGACAAATATACACCCAAAACAGGGGTGTTTACGTCTTGCATAGTACTATATTTATAGCCATAATTGCATTTTTTAACGGGTAAATTGTTTATTTTGCCCTTAAATATTTTTACAGCGACTACGTTCGACTGTACGTACTTTCCTCCCGCTCCACCGTTCATAAAAGCAATTCCGCCGACGGTTGCGGGGATTTTATACAGGTATTCCAGCCCGCCCAAACACTTTGATTTGCAGTAGCTGAGAAGCTCCGAAACAGTCGTTCCCGCGAGGACGAATATGACCTCGGGTGAGCACCTTACTATCCCTTTAAGCTTCTTTAAGCACACAACCGCGCCGTTATAAGGCTTAGACGATGCGAGAACGTTAGAGCCGTTTCCGAGCGTAACAAAGGGAAATTTCTTGCGTTCCAAAAAGGAATAAACGGCTTGCGCTTCGACGAGGTTTTTCGGGTAATACGCAACGGTTGCCTCTCCCCCTAAGCCGTATGTCGTGTTTTTCGCAAAGCTGAAACGCCGCTCGGTTTCCACCGATTTCATAGGGTCTGCAAGGTAACCGACGATATTTTTCGTGCTATACTTATATGATAACATTTTCCGCGCTCTTTTTCAATTACTTTAACAACTTTTTTAAGTTATTTATATCGGCGTTTTTTACGCACTCGTTTATTTCGTTCAGGTATCCGATGCTCGCAAAATTTTTGAGCGTTTTTTCGAAGGTCACTCCCTCCATTAAGCTCAACTCGTCGTCGTAAATCCCCGCTTCGTCCGTAAACATTCCGATTTTGTTTATATCCTGCCGTTCGGCTTTAAGATAGTCGGTAAATTCCCTGCAAGCAGAAATCTTTTCTTCCGACGCGCCGAGTATGCAGATATTCTGATACAGGTCGTTAAAAGCCGCAAGCGGCTTCAACGAAAAAGACACGCCGCGCGTTTTTAATCGGAAGACGTCGCGCTGAGTTCCCAAAAGATAGCGGTAATTGCCCGAAATCAAGCTGACGTACGCGCCCGTCGGGCGTTCGAAGCTTGCGTTACTCACTCCCGCAAAGAGCGCCGCCGCGCCCGAGAGATTATCTTTTCCCTCGTTTACGACGGTATTTTCGCCAGACACCGCGGAAAAATCGTCGTTGGGGTCAAGACTTAACAGACAATAGCCGCCGCGGCACCAAGTGAAATTGACGGCGTTTTTGCCCGTGAGGTACTGCTCCAAGCCGTAAAAGCCCGCGCCGTAGGATAAAATATCGGGAAAATTGCCGTTTTTAAAGTTTTCCCGCGCGGAATCCGCCGAAACGGAATTGACCGTGGCGTAAATATTTCTGTCCTTGAACAGCTTGTCGGCTTTATTCTGTAGATACTGCGCGCGAGAGCCTTTTCCGCCCTCGAACGAGTCTATCTGCCAGATTTTGAGAACGACCATCTGCGAAACGTCATCGACCTCGTTTTTGCCGCTGAAAGCCGCGATACACGGCGTGATGATTATTATTGCGAGTATGATTAACAGCGCCACGACGCGCTTTTTCGTAAACATAGTTTATTTTATTTAGTTTTGCGCGTAAAAATACATAGGGGATTATTCCTATCAACCAGGAATAATCCCCTCCGCTTTATTCAAAAGCGGAACGAAGCAAAATTGAAACGAAACGCTTTATCATAAAGCAAATATATTATAAAGCGTTACCGCTTGTAAAATTATGTTGTTCAATTTGGGAAATTGTATTCACGAAAACAAAAAGCCGCGGCAGAAAAATTCTGCCGCGGCTTTAATTATTGAATTAATCGTCTTCGTCTTCTTCGGGAAGCTCTACGTTGTGATAAACGTTCTGAACGTCGTCAAGCTCCTCGAGCTTGTCGAGCATCTTGATAAAGGTTGCCACTTTGTCCTCGGGAAGGGTTACGTAGTTCTGGGGAACCATCTTGATTTCCGCTTCGAGGAAGGTTACGCCCTTATCCTCGAAATACTTGCGAACCGCCGAGAAAGCTTCGGGCGAGGTATAAACCTCGTAAACGTCGTCCTCGCTCGCGAAGTCGTCCGCTTCGGCTTCGAGGCAGTATTCCATCATCGTGTCCTCGTCGAGGGCGACCGTCTTTTCTATTACGAGCACGCCCTTGTTATCGAACTGATAGCTTACGCAACCGGGCTTGCCCATCTGACCGCCGCACTTGGACATCGTCGAGCTTATGTCGCCCGAGGTCCTGTTGACGTTATCGGTAAGAGTTTTGATAATTACTGCCGAGCCCGCAACGCCGTAGCCTTCGTAGGTCAGCTCCTTATAGTCCTTGCCGCTGAGCTCGCCCGCCGCTTTGGCTATCGACCTTTTGATATTGTCGTTGGGCATATTCGCCGCCTTCGCCTTGGCGATTACGTCGGCAAGCTTGCTGTTCGTTTCGGGGTTGGGGTTGGACTTCGCCGCGACGGCGAGTTCCCTGCCTATTTTGGTGAAAATCGCACCGCGGGCGGCGTCGGTTTTACCTTTCTTTGCCTGTATATTGTGCCATTTCGAATGTCCTGACATTTATTTAACCTCACTGTTGTTTTTAAGCGCGTACATCGCTACCGCCGCCGAAACCGCGGCGTTCAAGCTCTCGCAAGTGGAGCGCATGGGGATTTTTACGGTAACTTCCGCTTTTCTTTCCACTTCCTCGCTCACGCCCCTGCCTTCGTTTCCTATCGCAAGACAGAAACGCTTTGGCGGGCGGTAAGAAAAGATATCTTTTCCGTTCATATCCGCACAAATCAGCGGAACGCCGTCCAATGCCTTGAATATTTCCTCGTACCCGCCGCAACGGATATTCACGAAGAATATACCGCTCATACTCGCGCGCACCGCTTTGGGCGAATACGCGTCCGCGCAATCGACCATATAGATATCGTCGAAGCCCGCGGCGTTTGCCGTGCGGATTATCGTGCCGACGTTGCCCGGGTCCTGCAATCTGTCCAAAAGAAGACAGCTACCTTTCGGCGGTTTGACCGATAAGTCGGGGATTTTTACGGTTGCGAGAACGCCTTGCGGCGTCTTTTCGCTCGATATATGCGAAAAAATTCCGTCGGAAACCACGGTTGCGTTCGGGAACGCTTCCGAAAGCCCCTGCGTACAGATAATTTCCGTGACGGGCATACCCGCTTTCAGGCACTCCGAAACGGGCTTTACGCCCTCGACGACGTATTCGCCGTATTCGCGCCTGAATTTTTTATCGCTTAAAGCGACGATTTTTTTTACGAGCGGATTAGACCTTGACGAAATTACCATACGCAAAAAATTGCCTTAAAAAGGCTTAGGGTAGCGAAAAAATCGCTACCCGTAAATTTCAATTAGATTGCCGCCTTGGCTTTTTCCGCAAGTGCTGCGAAAGCCTGAGCGTCGTTTACAGCCAAATCAGCCAGAACCTTGCGGTTTAAGTTAATTCCCGCAACCTTAAGTCCGTGCATAAGCTTGGAATAGGAAAGTCCGTTCATTCTCGCCGCGGCGTTGATACGCGCAATCCAAAGGGAACGCATATCGCGCTTTCTCAGCTTTCTGCCGACGAAAGCGTAGTTCAAGGACTTCATAACCGCTTCGCGCGCGATTCTGTAAGACTTGGATTTGTTGCCGTAGTAGCCTTTTGCAAGGCGGAATATCTTTCTGCGCTTCTTTAAAGCGTTAACAGATCTCTTAATACGCATAATGACTTGTCCTCCTCTCAGTTCTTATAAGGAATCATACTCTTAACCGTAGATTCCTGCGTGGTAGAAACGAGCGTATTGGTACGCAAATTTCTCTTTCTCTTTCTGTTCTTGGTTTCAGCCTTGTGGTTTTTGCCG
>CAZRCE010000060.1:0-7329 GCA_964598465.1 uncultured Clostridia bacterium
AACACCATAATCTTGACGCCCTTCGCGTCCTTAAAGCCTTCGAGCGCGGCTTTGCCCGTATCGCCCGAGGTCGCGACGAGGATTAAAATCTGCTCCTTTATGCCGCAGATATCGCAGCCCTTTCTTAAAAGATAGGGAAGAAGCGTTAAAGCCATATCCTTGAACGCGCAGGTAGGGCCGTGGAATAATTCGAGGATATATACGCCGTCGTCAAGCCTTACGAGCGGCGCGGGGTCGTCCCCTTCGAATTTGGAATACGCGGCTTCGCACGCGGAAAGAAGCTCCTTTTCGTCGTAATCGTCGAGATACTTGAAAAGAACCTTTGCCGCGCGTTCGGGGTAGCTCATAGAAAGCATTTCTTCGAGTTCTTCGCCCGTGACCGCGGGGAAGCTTTCGGGGACGTACAGCCCGCCGTTTTCCGAAAGTCCTTTAACTATCGCTTCCGCTCCCGTAACTTTTTTTCCGCCTCTCGTACTTATAAAATTCATCTGTTCGCTCCCGCTTGAAAAAATAAAGCGGCGTCTTGTCGGACGCCGCGTGTAAACCGTTTGATTGTCAGCAATATTTCGCGATGAAATCGGGAAGTTCCGGTTTATCGCAACTGCAAGTAACGGTAACGACCATTCCGCTGTCGTTTGAAATTTTGTCGAGCATGTAGAAAATTGCCGCAAGCTCTTTAAGTTCCTTGCCCGCAATCCTCGCAACGCCGTCGATATATACGAATTCCGTATCGTGGTTAGCCGCGGCTACGCCTTTAACGAAACCGCAAAGCGCGTCCTCGCCCGCTACGTTGTAATCGTTTACGTCGATAAATCTTACCGCGCGGTCAAGGTCGTACATATACCTCTTGGTGTCGGTAATAAACACGCTTACGCCTTTCGCGTTTTTCGCGTTGTCGTTCGCGCTCTGTATAATCTGCTTGGTTTTGCCCGTGCCCTTAGGCCCGCAAATAATTTTAATCATCTGAATTCCTCCTGATACGTAATATATATTCACGTCTATAATATTTTAACAGTTATCGGGAAGAATTTCAATACCTTTTACAAAATTTTCGCTTTAATTTCTTTAATTACGCTTATTTCGCGTCGGCGCAGAAATCGGCAATGCGTTTAAGTCCCTCGCATATATCCGCCTCCGAAAGCGCGTAAGAAAGCCTTATACAACTGTCGTCGCCGAAGCATATGCCGGGGGTAACGGCGATTTTTTCGTGCGTGAGCAGTAAATCCGCCATATCCATACTGCCGTTTATTTTAACGCCCTTGTACGACTTGCCGTAGAACGCCGAGCAGACGAGCATTACGTAGAACGCGCCGTGCGGGGTGACGTAGTCGAGCCCGAGGCTCTTCATTTCGTCGAGCCGTTCGAGCATAAGCGCGCGCCTCTTTCCGAAAGCCCGTACCATAACGTCCACGCAGGTCTGGTCGCCGTCGAGCGCGGCAATCGTAGCGTACTGCGTCATCGTGTTGACGTTGGAGGTCGCGTGGCTCTGGAAGGAGGAAACCGCCTTCGCGATATTTTCCGCCGCGGCGAGATAGCCCAGACGCCAGCCCGTCATCGCGTAGGATTTGGAAACGCCGTTTACGATTATCGTATTCTCCTTCATCTTTTCGGATACCTGCGCGATAGAGAAATGCTTAACGCCGTCGTAAACGAGCTTTTCGTACATTTCGTCCGAGAGCACGCAGATATTGTATTTTTCGCACACCGCCGCGAGAGCGCGGATTTCGCTTTCGGTATATACCGCGCCCGTGGGGTTGGACGGACTGTTGAAGATAAACATTTTCGTCTTTTCCGTCACCGCCGCTTCGAGCTGTGCGGGCGTGATTTTGAAAGCGTTTTCGGGCTTGGTTTCAACGAACACGTTCACGCCGCCGAACGCCTTTATTACTTCTGGATAAGTGAGCCAGTACGGCGAGGGGATTATAACTTCGTCGCCGTCGTTGATAACCGCTGCTACGGCGTTTAAAATCGCGTGCTTGCCGCCGTTGCAGATAACTATCTGCGAGGGCTTGTACGAAAGGTCGTTGTCGCGTTCGAATTTTCTGCACACGCTCTTTTTAAGCGCGGGCAGTCCCGCCGCCGCCACGTATTTCGTATAGCCCTTGTCGAGCGCGTCCTTCGCCGCGTTTACGATATGTTCGGGGGTGTTGAAATCGGGCTCGCCGACGCCGAACGAAATGACCTTTTCGCCGTTCGCCTTCATCTCCGCGGCTTTCGCCGACATAGCGAGCGTCATCGACGGGGCGATATTGGCAACTCTTTCGGAAACGTTTATCATAAGCTGTTCCTCCGTGGTATTATTCGTTTTGCTGATATTATTACATTTTAATTATACACGTAACCCCGCCGTTTGGCAAACGTTTGAAAAAAATTTCCACACTCCGCGCGTTTTTGTAAACAAATAATAAAGTATGTTGCCGAAAAACAATAAGCCCCGCCCGCAAACGCTTGCGGGCGGGGCTTTAACAGCCTATAAATTAAAGATATTTTTTAAGCTTGGTTTCAAACCCTTCTTCGAGAGCGATAAGGTCCTTCAAAAGCGCCTTGATATCGCCGTTCATAACGTTTTCGCCGTCGGTTAAGGAAGACTTCAAGGAAGTGATGCCCTGCACCGTTCCCTTTATCATCATCTGCGCGATATTCTGCTTGGAATTATCGGACGCAGTGTTCATCTTGATTGCGCTCCACATCATCGCCTTTTTCATAGGCGAAGGCTCTTTGAGCTGTAAGCCGTAGTTTTTCGCAAGGCTCGCCGCTTCCGAGCATATCCTTTCGTACTCCTCGTGTTCGCGGAGAATTTCTTCCTTTATATCCTCGTCCTCTATCTCGGGCAGAATGTCCGCGATAGAAGTCAGTCCGAGCTGGGCGTTCCTGTATATTTCCGCGAGAATTTCGCTGTCGCTTTTAAGATTATCCATATTTACACCTCTTGAAATTATTATTTTCAAAACGCCGTAAATTATTCAAACGCGCGAAAAACGCTTGACTTATTGCGCGCCCGTGTGATAAAGTAAATACCGAGCCGTTCGGAACGGGCTTTTTAAGTGCGCAAATTTTTCCAAGCGCCGCCTACGCCCTTGGCGTAAAGTATCCGACGAGACTGGTCAGAGGAGGAGCGTTATTATGTACGCAATTTTCGAAAACGGAGGCAAACAGTACAAAGCTTCCGTCGGCGATACGCTTAAAGTAGAAAAGCTGAACGCCGAAGCAGGTTCTGTAGTTACCTTCCCCGTGGTTATGACCGCGGACGAGAATGGTATCGCAGTAGGTAAAGAAGTGGAAAACGTAAAGCTTTCCGCGGAAGTGGTTTCTTCCGGCAAGGGCAAGAAGATTATCGTCTTCAAGTACAAAGCCAAGAAGAACGAAAGAAAGAAGCAGGGTCACAGACAGCCTTACACCGAAATCAAGGTGACTGCAATCGGTGCGGCGGAGGCTAAGGCGGAAGCAAAGAAGCCCCGCGCGAAGAAAGCGGCGGCAAAACCCGCGGAAGAAGCCGAGAAGGCGGCTGAATAAGGCTAGGGAGGCAGAATATTATGTTATTTATTAAATTATTCGCCCATAAGAAAGGCGGCGGTTCTACCGACAACGGCAGAGACAGTAATCCCAAAATGCTCGGAATTAAGCGCGCGGACGGTCAGTTCGTGCTTGCGGGTAATATCCTCGTAAGACAGCGCGGTTCGAAATTCAAGGCGGGCAACAACGTAGGTATGGGCAAGGACGATACGCTTTTCGCGCTTATCGACGGCACCGTAAGATACGAAAGGGTCGGCAAAGACGGCAAGCAGGTTTCCATTTATCCCGTTGCCGAATAATTAAACGAAATTTACGAGAGCGGTATTTTCCCGCTCTCGTTTTTTATAGGTGAAATATGATTAAGGTCTATCCGTTAAACGATACCTCCCTCCTCTCCTTTTCGAAGCTGTTCAAGGCGTACTATACCGAGCTTGACTGCGACGAAGATACGGCGCATCTGCTCGACGAATATATCCTGCCCGATATAAAGGCGGGGCTGGTTCGGGCGGAGCTTTTAGACGACGGAGGCGAAACCTGCGGGTTTATACTCTACCAAACGGACGGCATCGATAACGAGTGGTGCAAAAAGGAAGGCTGGGGCGATATCCGCGAAATTTATATAGCCCCCGACCGCCGCAGAAACGGTTTGGGAAAATTCCTTTTATACACCGCGGAAATGAAGCTGAAAGAGAGCGGCGTTTTAAAAGCTTACGCCTTACCCGCCGAAGGAAGCGAAAAATTCTTTACCGCTTGCGGCTACAAGGACAGCGGAGAAACCGACTGCGAGCTCGACTGCCCGGTATATGTAAAGGAAAATCTAATAAACGGCTGCGGCGTTCATACGAAATAATAAAAATATATAGACAAAACGGACGCGTTATGGTATAATACGGATATGAACAATCTCGTAAGCGCGGGCTACGCCACGGGCGGCAGCGAAACAAGGGCGAGAAAATATCTCGAAATAGTTATACTTTCGTCCGAGCGCCGCGCAAAAATCGACGGCGTGACCGAAGGCTGCGCCGAGGGCGACACGATAGTAACCCCGCCGCTTGCCGAAAGCGCTTTCGATATCCGAGAGGGCGACCTCGTGGCGCTGATAGAGCTGCCCTTTCTGCCCTTGAAAAGCGCCGTACGTATTCCCGCCGAAAGAGCGACCGAGCTTAAAAAAGCGTGCGTTCTCGCCGCGGAAATGAGCTTGCAGGGCGGCGGCGTAAAGGACGCTTTGGGCGCGCTTATCGCCGCGTTGATAGGGGAATATGCCGCGGGTAACGCGTTTTCGCCCGCCGTGCAGTCGGTTATCGACGATATAGAAAAGAACGTAGGTATCCCCTCCTACTCGCTTGAAGATTTTATGCGCCGACTGCCGCTGAACTACGACTATATGCGCAAACTGTTCAAGAAAGAAACGGGGTTTACCCCGCTGGAATACCTTACGCGCACGAGAATGGAGCTTGCGGCGAGCATACTCCGTTCGGGCGTAACTAACAGATATTCCAGATACACCGTATCGCAGGTCGCGGAGGCTTGCGGATACGCAGAACCGCTGTATTTTTCTCGGGTGTTCAGAAAATATTTCGGAACGCCGCCGAGCGAATATAATAAAATAAAATCAAAAGAGGAATGACTATGAAATACGCTGTACTTTACAATCCGCTTGCGGGCGCAGTCAACGACGTTTCCTTCAGAGATGAGTTGGCTAAGATTTACGATGGCGATACGCTGGAATTTTACGACGTGACCAAAATCGAGGGTTACGGCGCGTTCTTCGGCGAACACGGGGATTTAGACGGTGCAATCGTCGCGGGCGGCGACGGCACTTTAAACCGCTTTATAAACGATTACGACTTTTCCGCGGACTTGAAGATTTATTACTACGCCGCAGGCAACGGCAACGATTTCTGGACGGATTTGGGGCTTAAAAAGGGCGATAAACCAGTCGATATCGCGCCGTATATAAAAGACCTTCCCACAGTGGAAGTCAAGGGAAAAACCTATAAATTTATCAACGGCGTGGGTTACGGCATAGACGGCTACTGCTGCGAAGTGGGCGATAAGCTTAAGGCCGCTGAAAAAAAGGTAAATTACACGGGCATCGCGATTAAGGGGCTTCTGTTCCACTTCAAGCCCGCTAACGCGGAAATAACCGTGGACGGCGTGACGAAAAAATACAAAAAGGTTTGGATTGCGCCTACCATGAACGGAAGGCTTTACGGCGGCGGAATGATGCCCACCCCCGAACAGGACAGGCTTAACGCCGAACGCACTGTTTCGATTTGCGTGTTCCACGGCTCGGGCAAGCTTAAAACGCTTATGATTTTCCCCTCCCTCTTTAAGGGCGAGCACGTCAAAAAAGCTAAATTCGTCGAAGTTCTAAGCGGAAAGGAAGTTACGGTTAAGTTCGACAAGCCCTGCGCTTTGCAGGTGGACGGCGAAACCGTTTTGAATGTCAGTGAATATAAAGTCACAAGTTCACGAAATTAAAGTCACTCGTGACGACTTTAATTCCCGTGAGTTGAAGGCTCTGCCTTCTGCGCGCGTATGCTAAGGCTCTCAATTATTGAAAACGCGCGCATTCAACCGCCGAGGCGATAAATCGCAAATTGTGGCTGCTAAGCAAAAAGCGTGGTTTTTGCTTGCAACGCAAATTATTTTATAAGGATTAATAGTATGAAAAAAGCCGCCGCACGGTACGCCGTGCGGCGGCTTTAATTTTTATCTTACTTTAATACGCGCATAGTCATATCCGCCATGCCCCGCATAAGGTTTGTAAACCCGCACCAGAACGGCGGGATTTCGGCTAATTTCTCCTCTATAACCGGTTTAAGCTCCTCGTAGGTTTCGGGCGTTACGGACAGCACCGAGCCGGACGCGCCTTCTTTCCCAAACGCTATGCCGCCCGTCGCGTGACCTCCCACCGCTATATACGAGCCGCTCGCATATCCGCCGAAGGAAAACGCGCCTATCGCGCAACCGCCGAACGCAAAAGTGCCTATCGCAACGCCGCCGAAGGCTATTACCAGACCGAACGCAACGCCGCCCATAGCGAGAACACCCGCCGATATCGAGCCGAGCGCGAGAAGCCCTAAGCTAAGTACCCCCAGCGACAACACGCCGAGCGACAGAAGCCCGAACGAGAATACGCCCACGGAACACAATCCGACGGATAGTATGCCCTTTGCAACCCTGCCCAAACCTATATTGATATGCACCAGGGGAACGCCGAACAGCGTCGCTTTGCTCTTGTATTCGAAATAGGTTTTCAACCCGCTTCCGAACAGAACGGAAAACAGATTGTCGTCCGACACGCCCGACGGCTTTTCCGAAGGGGTATCGCCCGAAGGTCTTTCGCCGTCGGTCACGGTATAGTCTAAAAGATAATCTATAGAGCAGCCGAACAGCTTGCTCATTTTAATCAGCGTATCCGTTTCGGGAAACGCGACGTCGCTCTCCCAGCGGGAAACGGCCTGTCGCGTTACGCCGAGAGTTTCGGCGAGCTGTATCTGCGTGTAAGAGAGCTTTTTGCGCTCCTCCGCAATTTTTTCACCTGTCGTCATAATAATTCTCCTTGCTTCTCCTTGCTACAAGAATACCGCTAAACGCACCGAAAAGTCAACAAGGGCGCGGTTTACATATGTAACTTTGAGGTTGCTTTTTACTTTTACGGCGAAAAATCCAAGCGGCGGGCGCAAAAAGCGCCCGCCGCTTTAACTTATCCGATTACTTATTCTGCATAATGAGTTCGGTATATGCCATAACGAACGGTCCCGTACCCTTTGCGTCGTTCTCTACGACGGGTTCGGAAATATAGTATTC
>CAZRCE010000061.1:0-7211 GCA_964598465.1 uncultured Clostridia bacterium
AGCGAGCGAATCGATAACGTCGAGAATGACCCTCGATTGCATACCCGTTACGCCCTTAGAGCCCGTTTCTTCCTTGTCGGCGAATACCGCGATTAAAGTGTCGTCGGTATTGCTGTCGAAAAGCGCCGTCATTTCGGGGTAAGCGCAAACCTTGTCGTCGTGACCGTAAGCCGAAATCAGCGCGCCGTCGAAGCCGACGTCGCGAGCCTTGCCCGCGGGAACGAAGCAAAGCTCCGCGCTCTGGAAGTCGATTTCTTCGAAGCCGTATTTCTTGTTTAAAAGCTTTAATACCGCCGCCTTTACCGCTTCGCCATCCTCGTCCTTTTCGGGAACGCCGCCGACTACCGCGTTGAGGCTTTCTCCCGAGATTGCCTTAGCAACCTTTTTCTCGTTCTGCTCCTGCGAGAGATGGGGAAGAAGGTCGGTTATATAGAAAATGGGGTCGTTTTCGTCGTCGCCGACGTTTACTTCCACCCTTTTGCCGCCGCGAAGTACCACCACGCCGCAGAGCGCCAAGGGAATAGTCGGCCACTGGTATTTTTTAATACCGCCGTAGTAATGGGTCTTGAAGTACGCAAGCCCGCCGTCCTCGAAAAGAGGGTTGGGCTTTAAGTCGAGCCTCGGGCTGTCAACGTGCGCAGCCATAATTTTTACGCCGCGCTTTGCGATGTCGTTTTTGCCGACCTTAATGAGGAAAATATTTTTATCCCTGTTGATAAAGTAGAGCTTGTCGCCCGCCTTTACCTTATCGCCGAAATTGAAGGGCTTATAGCCTTTCGCTTCGGCAAGCTTCTTTGCGGTGACGGAAGCGCCGCGTTCGGTTTTGGAAGTAAACAGGAAATCCTTATAGCCTTCCGCGTAGTCGTAGATGGCTTTAAGCTCCTTTGCGTCCGCTTCCTTGTAAACGTTTTTTCTGACGTATTCGTGTTGCATAATAAATTCTCCTTTCGAACATTTATTATATACTTTAACAAAACTTTTGTCAACGGCGGATAACGGTAAAATTTTTGAATGAAATTTCAGTTTTACTATTTACTAATTATATAAAATGGTATATAATTAATCCGTATGAATAAGGGCGGGCGCACGGCGAAAAAAATTGCCGTGCTTGCGGCGTTGACCGCGTTGAGTTTAATAACCTTTCTTTTGGAAAGTTTACTTCCACCGATGTTTATTCCCGGCGCGAAACCGGGGCTCGCTAACGTCTTTTCTCTTATCGCTCTTATTCTCTACTCCCCTTGGGAAGCTTTTCTGGTTGTCGCCGTGCGTACCTTTCTCGGCGCGTGCTTCGCGGGGAATTTATCCGCATTGTTATACAGCTTCACGGGCGGAGTCGCCGCAATGGCGCTGTCTTCCGTTCTTCTATACTGCACGCGCGCAAAAATAAGCGTTGCTGCGGTCAGCGTAGCCGCCGCCGTTTTGCACAACGCCGTGCAGTGCGCTGTTTACGCGCTTATTACCAAGTCCGCGGCAATTCTGTACTATATGCCCTACCTTATGCTCGTCGGCGTGCTGTCGGGCGCGATAGTCGGCGCGGTTACTTATCTTACTTTTAAAAAAATACCCCTTTCGGTTTTCGAAAAGGTTTTGACTTCGTATCAAAAAGCGGAGAAATCCGTTAATAATTAGTTGTTTTTAGGAGGTAAAATGTGAAAGCGGTAAAAGGCAAAAGCTTTTTCTCGGGCATACATCCTCGCGGCCGTAAAGAGCTGTCGAGCGGTTGCCCCGCGGAAAAGCTGCCCGTCCCCGAATCCGTAGCAATTTCCACGGCACAATCGCTCGGTAAACCCGCGCAGGTTATCGTGGAAGTCGGACAGAAGGTGAAAGAGGGCGAACTAATCGCGCGTGCGAACGGAGCTATATCTTCCGACGTCTTTTCGAGCGTATCGGGAGTAGTTACGGAAATAAAGCCCGCACGGGCGGCAAACGGAGCCGACGAAACGCATATTTTTATTAAATGCGACGGCACGGACGAAAAAGCGTACTTCCCCCCTCTCGACAATCCCGACGCGGATGCAATAAAGTCGAGAATAAGAGATTGCGGCATAGTAGGTCTTGGCGGCGCGGGCTTCCCCGCGGCGGTTAAGGTTGCGCCCAGAACGCCCGTCGATTCGCTGATACTGAACGGCGCGGAATGCGAACCCTATCTTACCTGCGACCACAGGCTTATGATAGAGCACACGGACGAAATCGTGCGCGGCGCGAGATATATCGCGAAGGCTTTGGGCGGCGTTAAGATAATAATAGGTATCGAGGCGAACAAGCCCGACTGCATAGCCGCGTTCGAGCCTTACGACGATATCGCCGTGATTATACTTAAAAAACAGTACCCGATGGGCAGCGAAAAGCACCTTATTTACGTTACCACGGGCAGAAAGGTCGGCTTGGGCAAGCTTCCCGCCGACAGCGGCGTAGTCGTGCAGAACGTAGCCACCGCCTTCGCCGTGTGCGAGGCCGTGGAGCTGGGCAAACCGCTTTACGAAAGGATACTTACCGTTTCGGGCGAAGCGATAACCCAGCCCAAAAACCTTTGGGTTAAGCTCGGCACGCCCGTCAAGGCGATTGTCGATTATTGCGGCGGAGAAAAATGCAATCCCAAAAAAGTCGTTCAGGGCGGACCTATGACTGGTATCGCGCTTGCGGACTATAACGTATATACGCATAAGACGACTTCGGGCGTGCTTCTCTTATCCGAAAAGGAAGCGGCGGCGGAAACGCCTACCCCCTGCCTTAACTGCGGAAAGTGCGCAGACGTTTGCCCCATGCACCTTATGCCTATGCAGACGGCGTTCTACTCCTCCGCAGGCGATTTCGAAACGGCGGCTAAGCTCGGCAACACCGCCTCCTGTATAGAATGCGGAGCGTGCGAATATACCTGCCCCGCAAAGAGACCGCTTATTCAGGCTATAAGAAAAACGAAAGCTTATATGCGCAGCAAGGGTATGCCCGCGCCAGCGGTAAAGCCCGTTGACCAGAAGGGCAGCAGCGCGCCCACCGTTCCTTTGACCGAGGACGGCAAAATAAAAAACGAAAAGGAGAAAGAAAATGGATAATACGATAGTAGTTTCCACCCCTCCTCACGTGAAATCGCCGCGCACGACCAAAGGCATAATGCTCGACGTCGTTATATCCCTCGTTCCCTGCGCGATTGCGGGAATAGTGTTCTTCGGGATTAACGCGTTCGTGCTTTTACTTACGGCGGTACTCGGCGCGGTTGCGACCGAATTCGTTTACTACTTCATAGCGAACGGCGGTTTTTCGGAAAAATGCAAGAATGCGGGCAAGGTTTGCAAGCGCTGGTGGAAACAGTTCGACTATACCTCCGTCGTAACGGGTATGATACTCGCGCTTATTCTTCCCTCATCCGCTAACTGGTACGAAGTGCTTATCGGCTCTATCTTCTCTATCGCAATCGTTAAGATGCTTTTCGGCGGAACGGGCAAAAACCTAGTCAACCCCGCCGCCGCGGGCAGAGTATTTATGTTCATAAGCTTCTCTACCGCGCTTACGGCTTACGTTGCGGCTAACTTCGAACCCATAAGCTTAGACAGCCAGCTCTTTACGGGAGCAACCCATCTTTCGGGATTCCTTTTAGGCGGCGACGCCAAGGGCGAAATGGCGCTTATCGATTTGTTCTTGGGAACGGGCGTTGCGGGCTGCATAGGCGAAACCTGCAAATTAGCCGTACTTATCGGATTTATTTACCTCGTAGTAAGAAAGGTTATCAAGTGGTGGCAGCCCGTGCTGTTTATCGTTTTATCCTCCTTCCTTTCGGTCTGCCTTGCGGCGACTTCGGGAAGCTTCGATATCGCGCTGTTCCCCTCCTATATGCTTTCGGGCGGACTTATGTTCGCGGCGGTATTTATGGCGCCCGACTACGTAACCTCACCCAAAGGAAACAACGGACAGATAGTTTACTACGTCGCGCTTGCGGTGCTGACCTCGCTTCTGAGATTTTACTGCAAAATCGAAGTCGTATCGTTCGCGATACTTTTAATGAACCTCGTAGTACCCCTTATCGATACCTATATCGTAAGAAAGCCCTTCGGCTACAAGAAGGTTAAAAAACAGAAGGAGGACAAATAAATGAGCGCGAAACAGTTCTTTAAAGGCACGGCGTTCAAGTGTATAGTCGTACTTCTTTCCATAGTTCTTATATGCGGCGTGCTTCTGACAATCTGCAACTCTTTATTCTTCGTTTCGGCGGAAGAAAAGCTCGCGAGGGCGTTTACAAAGCTTTACGGCGAAGAAGTTGCCTATGAAACGCAGACGACGGACGATACGATTAATATCACCGACTGCACGGTAAACGAAGTTTACAAGATAACCACCTACGAAGGCGATTACCTCGTAAACGCGACGGGCGCGGGCGGCTATTCCAACGGCACGGTTACCTGCTGGATAATTGTCACCACGAAAGACGGCGCGGTTGAGGGAATTAAAAACGTTTCGATTGCAAGCAACGTAGGTCAGTCGTTCATAACGAAAGTTACGGGTTCTGCAATCGACGCGGTTATTGCAAAGCAGGACGAAGCCGGATTTACGAGCTATAATACCGATAATATCAAAACGGGCGCGTCCTTCTCGTTAGGGGCTGTCGCAAACGCGATGAACGGCGCGGTTGAATACGTAAACGCAAAGTACTGCGGAAACGTTTCGAAATTTGCGGACTTTGCTTACGCACAGTATATCGACGAAGCCACTACCGTTACGGTTGCGGACGGCGTTGCTACCTATAAAATAGTAACCAAAGCCAACAGCCCTGCGAAGTCGTTCGAAATTACCATTAAAGTGGACGGAACGAAAACCATTACGGATTATACGATAACCAAAAACGGTTCGACCACTCCCGAATGGGAAGCTAAAATGTCGGCTGAAGCGAAAAACCTCGTAGGAAAATCGCTTTCCGATATTGAAACAATCGTTAATCCTTTCGTTAAAGAAGACGGCTCGTACGACGCGAGCGCAGAACTTAAAACGGGCGCAAGCCGTTCGAACTTCCTCTGCTATATGGCGGGCGCGTTCGCTACCGCTAACTACGACAAAGCAATCGCTTTGGGGGGTGTAAACTGATGAATAAGTATAAAAAGATTACCTTAGACGGACTTATCTTCTCCAACCCCACCTTTATGCTCGTGCTCGGCACTTGCCCCACTTTGGGACTTATCTCCTCCGCGACGAGCGCGGCGGGTATGGGACTTACGGTCGTAGTTATTCTTACGCTGAGCAATATGCTTATATCGCTCCTGCGCAAGATTATTCCCAACGAAGTGCGCATACCCTGCTATATCGTAATTATAGCCACCCTCGTTACTCTCGCGAGAATGTTGCTTGAAAAATTCGTACCCGATTTGTACGACAGCCTGGGCGGCTTCCTCGCGCTGATAGTCGTTAACTGTATAATCCTCGGCAGAGCGGAAGCGTTCGCAAACAAGCACACCGTTTTAGAAAGCGCGGTTGACGGAATTGCAAACGGTCTCGGCTTCACCGCGGCGCTTACGGTTATGGGTATAATCTGCGAATTCCTCGGAAGCGGCTCTATCTTCGGACTTAAAATTATGAGCTTCACGATAGGAATGTTTGCAACGCCTGCGGGCTCGTTCATCGTTTACGGACTTTCGATTGCGGCTTTCACGACGATAATCGACGTGTTCCAGCGTTCGCGCCGCGTTAAGGTAAACGCGCTTGCGCGCGAGAACCTGTTCGGCGCAAAGCCAGACGAAAAGACGGTTCAGACCACCGCCGCAACGGACGCGGCTGAGGAGGCTTAATTATGGGTACTTTTATTGCGGTAATTTTAGCGGCCGTTTTAACCAACAACTTTATAACGGTTAAAACCTACGGTATCTGCCCCTTCCTCGGCGTATCGAAAAAGACTTCCTCCGCCATCGGTATGGGAGTTGCGGTAACCGTTGTTATGGCGATTGCCACGGCGGTCACCTATCCCGTTTACAACTACGTAATGAAAACGCAGTGGTGGGATTTCCAGTTCCTCGAAATAATACTTTTCATATTTATTATAGCTTCGCTCGTTCAGATGCTCGAAAAGGTTATTCAGAAGATTTCGCCGTCGCTGTATAAGGCGATGGGTATATACCTCCCCCTCATTACCACGAACTGCGCCGTACTCGGCGTGTGCGAGCTGGTAATCGGCGATATGAGCGCAATCCTCCACGGCGCGAGCATGAACACGGGCTGGGCTATACTTTACGCGGTATTCGCGGGACTCGGCTTCACCCTCGTTATGGTAATAATGAGCGGACTTCGTGAAAAGCTTAACTGCTACAAGACTTCCAAGGCGCTTGCCGGCTTCCCCATCTCTATGGTAACTGCGGCGTTTATCTGTATGGCGTTTACGGTATTTACCTATATACAATTTTAAGGCGGTGAAATGATATGATAAATTTACTCGTTAATATCGGTGAAGTAAACGCCGAAACCTGGAAAACGGTCGGCATAGTCATAGGAATTTTCGCGGCGTTCGCACTTTTAATCGTTGCGGCGATACTCGTCGTCGGAAAGGTATTCAAAGTTGACGTTGACGAAAAGGTAACGAAAATTCTCGAAAACCTTGCGGGCGCGAACTGCGGCGGCTGCGGCTGTTCGGGCTGTGCGGGCTTTGCGGATAAGCTTGCAAAGGGCGACGGAGACCTTTCCGCCTGCCACGTAACCTCGCCCGAGAAGAAAGCTGAAATCGCGGCGCTTCTCGGTATCGAATTAAAGGACGAAGAACGCACGGTTGCGATAGTCAAATGCAACGGCGGAAACTTAAACGCGCCCGACGCGTTCGAATATTTCGGCAACCCCACCTGCGCGGCTAACGCGAGCATTCTCGGCGGAAACAAGGTTTGCAAGTTCGCCTGCCTCGGCTGCGGCGACTGCAAGAACGTCTGCCCCGAAAGCGCGATAAAACTTACCGACAAGCTTTCCGTGGTTGACCCCGACAGATGCGTGAGCTGCGGCGCGTGCATTAACGCCTGCCCCAAGCACGTAATCGAACGCATACCCGCCACCGCTCCCGTTTACGTAGCCTGCTCCTCGCAGTGCAAGGGCAAAGACGTTATGAACGCGTGCAAGGTCGGCTGTATTGCCTGCGGACTATGCGCGAAGAAATGCCCTCACGGCGCGATTACGATGGTAAACAACCTGCCCGTATTCGATTACACGAAATGCACGGGTTGCAAGACCTGCGTAGGCGTTTGCCCCAGACA
>CAZRCE010000062.1:0-7103 GCA_964598465.1 uncultured Clostridia bacterium
TCTCTTTTTACGGCTCTATATTCGCAATTATACTTGCTGATATTTAAAGAATTTTGCAAGGTATATATACTTATATTCTGTTTCTGTGGTAAAATCCCTATGGAAATTACGATAAAGCTCCGCCGCTTTTTTAAAGTTCCCTTTTATATTCAACCGAAGCGACCGTCGCAAAATAAATGTTTTTCGCGCCGCGCTTTCTAAGCGCGGCGGCAACCGCGTCCGCGGTTGCCGCTGTAGTCATAACGTCGTCTATCAGAATTAATTTCTTCCCTCTGACCAGTTTGCTATCCGCTTTGAAACATCCTAAAAGATTTTTCTCGCGCTCGCTGTGCGAAAGCGTTTTCTGTTCTTCAGTGTCTTTAACTTTTATTACCGCGCCGTCGAGCACGGGCAAATCCAACCTCTCGGCAAGGGCTTTTGCAAGTAGCTCGGCTTGGTTATAGCCGCGCTTTTTCTTTGCCTTTTCCGTCATCGGCACGTAGCATACAGCTTCCGCGCCTTTAAACTTTTCGCACCTTTCAGAAAGCAATTCGGCGAAATATTCCTTTAAATAAGCGTGCCCGTTCTTGAATTTCTTAACGAGCAGCGCCGCGCCGTCCCTGTAAACGAAAACCGAGACCGCCTTGTCGAATTTCGGCGCTTTGGCTTTACATTCGAGGCACAGACTTTCCGTTTGCGTCTTTCTTCCGCACACTGGACAGCTTACCGCGATAAATTCCACGCCGTTCATACAACTGCGGCAAAGCCGCTTGCCGAAAACTTCGATACCGCAAATCTCGCAGGTGTAGCCGTCGGGGAAAGTTTCGTTTAAAACCTTGTCGCGCGCCGAGGCGAGCGCGTGCTTCAAGTCCGCAAAATTCATTTTTCGGCGGGCAGATATTTTTTAAGGTCGGCTCTGTCGCACCTTTCCCAAGGCAGTCCGCTCTTTCCGAAATGCCCGTAAGCCGCCGTCTGCGAATACAAGGGGTTTCTGAGGTTAAGCGTTTCGATAATGGAGTAGGGGCGCAGGTCGAATTCCTTAGTTACTATATCCGCGATTTCGCCGTCGGAGAGCTTGCCCGTGCCGAAAGTATCCACGAAAACGGATACGGGGCGGGAAACGCCTATGGCGTACGCGACCTGTAACTCGACCTCGTCCGCAAGCCCCGCCGCGACGAGGTTTTTCGCGATATACCTCATCATATACGCCGCCGAACGGTCCACCTTAGTGGGGTCTTTGCCCGAAAACGCGCCGCCGCCGTGCGCGCATCTTCCGCCGTAGGTATCGACTATAATCTTCCTTCCCGTAAGCCCGCTGTCGCCTTCCGGTCCGCCGATAACGAACTTACCGGTGGGGTTAATGTAGTACTTCGTGTTGCCGTCCAGAAGGTTGGCGGGTATTACCGCTTTTATAACGGTTTCGATAATATCTTCTTTCAGCTTTTCCTGCGAAACGCTCTCGTCGTGCTGTGAAGAAATTACCACCGTATCCAGCCTTACCGCCTTTTTGCCGTCGTATTCCACGGTGACCTGCGTCTTTCCGTCGGGGCGTAAGTAGGGTAATATGCCCGACTTTCTCACTTCCGTAAGCCTGTGCGAAAGCTTGTGCGCAAGGGATACGGGCAGGGGCATAAGCTCCTCGGTTTCGCGGCAGGCGTAGCCGAACATCATTCCCTGGTCGCCCGCGCCGAGCGTGTCTGCGATATCCTTCGCGCCGTTTTTGTTTTCGAGCGAGTTATCCACGCCGAGAGCGATGTCCGCGCTCTGCCCGTGTATCGCGACATCGATATTGCACTTGTCGAAAGCGAACGCGCCGAAATCGTAGCCTATGCGCTCGATTACTTTCCTCGCCACGGCTTCGTAATCGACTGCGGCGGAGGAGGTGACCTCGCCCATAATCAGCATTCTGTCGTACGCCGCGCAGCATTCCACCGCACAGCGCGCGTTTTTGTCGCGCTTTAAAACTTCGTCCACGATAGCGTCGGAAACGCTGTCGCACAGTTTGTCGGGGTGTCCTTCGGTTACGCTTTCACTTGTAAAAAACTTTTTCATAACAAATCCTTAAAGTAATAAAAAAGCCCGCTTGTTCCGCGGGCAAAATATTTACTGATAAATATAATTCCCATCGGTACGGCATTAGCACCTTGCTTTGCAGGTTGCTGTGTGGTCTAAGAGCCGTTCTCTCGCACACTCTTTATAGGTTTAACGGAAACTATTATAATATACCTTAATTTACCTGTCAAATAAATATGACTCTAATGATTGCAATTATTTGCCGTTTATTTTATAATGTTGGTATGGAATGCAGGCTTTGTCCCGTCGCGTGCGGCTCGGACAGAAACGAAAACAAGGGCTATTGCGGGGTGCGGGGCGTAAAAATCGCAAAGTACTATCTTCACCCCTACGAAGAACCTTGCATATCCTTTTCCAAGGGAAGCGGCTGCGTGTTTTTCTGCGGCTGTTCTTTAAAGTGCGTTTTCTGCCAGAACTACGAGGTTTCGCGTGCTACGCGCGGCAAGGAAATCTCGGTTAAACGGCTTTCGGAAATTTTCCGCGAATTAGAGGAGGCTGGCGCGGACAATATAAACCTCGTCAACCCCACGCACTTCGTAAAGGAAATAGGCGAAGCGTTTGCGCTGTACCGTCCGAAAATTCCCGTAGTGTATAACACGCACGGCTACGAAAAACTCGAAACGGTGGAGGAAGCGGATAAGTTTACCGATATATTTCTGCCCGATTTGAAGTTTATCGACAACGCGCTTTCGGCAAGGTACACTTCCCGCCCCGATTACGCGGACTACGCCTTGCCCGCGATAAAGAGAATGGCGCAGAAGCCGTTGAAATTCGACGATAACGGCAAGCTTCTGTCGGGTACGGTAATTAGGCATTTAATTCTGCCGCTCGCCGTTTACGATACCGTAAATATAATAAAATTCGTCGCGTCGCTCGGCGACGGCGTATATTTTTCGCTAATGAGGCAGTACACGCCGTTCGGCGATATAGATAAATTCCCCGAATTGAAAAGGAAGATAACGGAAAGGGAGTACGGGCGCGCTCTCGCCGCGGTGGAAGAATACGGACTTGAAAAAGTCTTTTTACAGGACAAGGAAAGCGCCGCGGAAGAATTTATACCCGACTGGGACTATTGATATGCTTGTAAGTTTAAACGGCGCGGCGTTCGGCTACGGCGACAAGTTAATATTGGACGGCGTGACCTTTGCCGTGAACGAGGGCGAAAAGATAGGGCTCGTCGGCGCGAACGGCGAGGGCAAAACTACGCTTATAAAGCTTATGCTGGGCGCGCTTTCCCCCGACGGCGGGGAAGTAATCAAAAAGAACGGCGCGAAAATCGGCTGGCTCGAACAGAACGGCGGGTTGGAAAGCGAAGCTACCGTTTACGACGAAATGATTTCCGTATTCTCGGAGGAAACGGAAGCGGTTAAAAAGCTGACCGAAATTTCGACCAAGCTTTCAACCTGCGCCGACGCGGGCGAAATGAACAGACTTTCGGCGAGGATAGACGCGCTCGAAAAATTCGTCGCTTCCCGCGACGCGTACAACGTGGAAGTTAAAGTCAAATCCGTGCTGAACGGTATGGGCTTTGCGGATAATTACGGACAGATTATAAACACTATGTCGGGCGGCGAGAAAACGCGGTTAAAGCTCGTAAAGCTCCTTTTGGAAGAACCCGACCTCTTGGTTCTGGACGAGCCGACCAACCACCTCGACATAAAAACTATGTTCTGGCTGGAGGATTATCTGCGCGCGTTCAAGGGCGCGGTATTCGTCGTTTCGCACGACAGGTATTTTTTAGACAGAGTGATAACGCGCACGCTCGAAATAGAGAATAAAAAGCTTTCGTCATTTTCGGGCAACTATTCGAAATATAAAATACTGAAAGCGGAAAGGGTCGCGCTTGCGGAAAAAGAATACGAAAAACAGCAGGAAGAAATAAAGAAGCTGCAAACCTTCGTGGATAAAAATATCGTAAGGGCTACGACCGCGAAGTCCGCGCAGAGCAGGGTGAAGCAGCTCGAAAGAATGGAAATTTTAGAAAAGCCGTATATCCCGCCCGCGCCGCCGAAATTCCGTTTCACTTACGATACCCAGCCCTATAAAGACGTTCTTACCATTAAGGGGCTTAACCTTACCGTCGGCGGTAAAACGCTGATAGAGGGCGGCAACCTCGAAGTTGCGCGCGGTAATAAAATCGCGGTAACGGGAGAAAACGGAACGGGCAAATCCACTTTGTTAAAAGCAATCGTCGGCGGCGGAAATCCGTCGATAACGGTGGGCAGGTACGTTGCGTTCGCCGTGTACGACCAGGAAAACGCAAACCTCAATCCCGAAAACACCGTGCTTGCGGAGCTTTGGGAAAGGCACGTCGCGTATTCGCAGACGGATATCCGCTCGGCACTCGCGCGGTGCGGGCTGTTCGCCGAGGATATCGATAAAAAGGTAAAAGAGCTTTCGGGCGGAGAGCGGGCGAAGCTTGCGCTCTGCGTGTTCGAAAGCGAGCGCGGCAACGTGCTCGTTCTGGACGAGCCGACCAACCATCTCGACCTTCCCGCGCGTGAAAGTCTGGAGCGCGCTTTAAAGGAATTCGACGGAACGGTCGTTTTCGTTTCGCACGACAGATATTTTATATCGGCGGTAGCCGACGGTATCGCGGAAATAGAAAACGGAAAACTCAATTTTTACGATTGCGGTTATTCCGAATACGAGGAGCGCAAAGCCGCCGCGCAAAAGCTTGCCGCGGACGCGGCTCGCGAAAGGGAAAGGGAGGAGTATTCTAAGCAGAAATCGGCGTCCTACCGTTCCGCCCGCGAAAGAGCGGAAGAAGCCAAAAGAAAGGAGCGTATAAAGGCGGTTGAAGCCGATATATGCCGCGTCGAAGCGCAAATTTCCGAGCTTGAAGCCCGGCTTTCCGACCCGACGGTTTCGGCGGATTACAATAAGCTAAAACCCGTACTCGACGGCTTGGAGGAGGCGCGGGCGCGTCAGGAAAAGCTTTACGCCGAATACGAAACTCTCATTTAAGAGGTCATTATGCAGGACAAAAACGAAATCGAAAAAATCGAAGAAAACGAAATTAAAGAGATAAGGGAAATACGGCACACTATTTCCGCGGAGGAAACTTTCACGCTCGCAAAGGACGTTTTCGATATCCGCTGTTTTATAAAGTCGGTTTACAGCAACCGCGCGCAGATAGCCCGCAGGCTCAATATAGTGGGGCTTGTGTTCTCGCTCGCGTTCACGCTGTTTTATTCGGCGTTTCTTCTGTTCGGCGGGATATACAAAAAGCTTACGCTCGGCTGGGAAATCGTGGTGTATTCCGTTCTCGGCGTGTACGCCGTTCTCGTAATAACGCTGTTTGCGGTTACGATAGCTTTCAACCGCCGCGCGACTACGGAAAACGCAAAACTGCACACTAAGATTTTAAAAATTTTCCGCTATATCATACGCATAGCGTCGCTCGCTATGTCGATATGCGCGCTCGCCCTTTCGGTTGCCGCGGACACTGCGGACAGCGTGGGTGTCGCGCTCGATACGATAGCCATTATATTTTCGATTATATCGGTAATAGTCGCGCTCGTTCCGCTTCTGTGCGGAGGCGTCGGCGGGCTGGTACGCTGGCTTTTATCGCCCGCGAAAATCAAGCGCCGCTTCTCTCTCGTAGTGTTCGAATGGTACAATTCAATCGTTTCGGGAAGCCCCGCGACGAACTTCACGAAAAAGGTTTCGCCCGAATACATAGCGGATATATCGCGGTGTATCGACAATTATCTCGTGCCCGCGCTCGGTAAAAAGTACGCCTCGGCAATAGGCACGAACCAGATTTTCGCGGTAATCAATTCCGCGCCCGAGGAGGACAGGAGCGTTTTGGAAGGCACGATAAAAAACGTGTTCGGCTACGCTTTGGAGTGCGGCTACGTGACGAGCGACCCGTGCAGGGATTTACAGCTTACGGGCAGTATCGAAATCGTGGAAAAGCCGAAGAAAGAACCTTTAAAGGTGCGCCTCGGTAAGAAGATAGGCAAGAAAATCGTAAAGCAGTTTTTCGGCGACGAGGAAGAATTGTAATAAAATCAGGACGGATTATAGTAAAAAATCAAAGCGCGCGGACGACCGTCCGCGCGCTTTTTGCGTTATCGGAAATTATTAAAACTCGATGAGCTTGGAAATGTATTCGCCCAACTCGTCAACCTTTATGCGTATCTGCTTCATAGTGTCGCGGTCGCGCACGGTAACGGTGTTATCCTCGAGCGTGTCGAAGTCTATCGTCACGCAGACGGGAGTGCCTATTTCGTCCTGCCTGCGGTAACGCTTGCCGATAGAACCCGCCGCGTCGAAGGTTACGGGGAATTTCTTCGCGAGAGTTTTGTAAACCTCTTTCGCCTTGTCGGAAAGGTTCTTCTGTAAGGGGAGCACCGCCGCCTTATACGCCGCAACCGCGGGGTGGAAGTGCATAACGATTCTCGTTTCGCCGTCCTCCAAAAGCTCCTCGTCGTACGCTTCGGAAAGCACCGCGAGCATAAGTCTGTCCGCGCCTATCGAGTATTCGATATCGTAGGGCACGAACTTTTCGTTCGTCACGGGGTCGATATAGGTCATCGTCTTGCCCGAGTATTCCTGATGGCGGGAAAGGTCGTAGTCAGTGCGGTTGTGTATGCCGTTAAGCTCCGACCAGCCCATGGGGAAGTCGTACTGTATGTCGCACGCGCACTTTGCGTAGTGGGCGAGCTTGTCGTGGTCCTTAAATCTTAAATGCTCCTCGTTGAAGCCGAGGTCGGTGAGGAAGTCCCACGCTTTCTGCTTGTATTCGTTGTAATATTCGATATCCGTGCCTTCCTTGCAGAACCACTGGTGTTCCATCTGTTCGAATTCAATCGTACGGAAAATGAAGTTGCCGCGCGTGATTTCGTTGCGGCACGCCTTGCCGACCTGCGCTATGCCGTAAGGAACTTTCGCCCTCGTCGTGCGCTGTACGTTCATAAAGTTTACGAATTCGCCCTGCGCCGTTTCGGGACGGAGGTAGATTTTGTTCTGGCTCTCGTCCGTAACCCCGCGCGGGGTTTCGAACATTAAGTTGAAGGTCATTATATGCGTCCAGTTGAACTTTC
>CAZRCE010000063.1:0-7089 GCA_964598465.1 uncultured Clostridia bacterium
CCGAAACGGCCGCGCCCCTTTTATCGTATATTTTAAACTTCGTCGGGTTGAACGCTTCTTTCTTTTTTCTTCGTATAAAGCGACGCTTGTTTTACGAACGCTTTGGACGAGAAAAGGAGTGCGCCCGCAATTATGACCATAATAAGGTCAACGAAAACGAACGAATTGTAAGCCGCACTGTACGCCCAGAAATTCATATCGACGGCGCTTGCATACGCCCCGAAAGCGAATACGCCCGAAAGCACGTGACTTATAAATCTTAATACGCCCGCAAGAATTGCGCCGAGCACGAATTTTACCTGAGGAAGTTTATCGAGTTTTCCGACGCTTGCGAAAACTCCCGAAAGTCCTACCATAGCGAACGCAACGGGATAGTCTAAAAGGAATTGCGCGGGGTGTACTATGTACGGGTCCTGTAACGCTTGCAGCACGCCGTAGATTACTCCTACGAGTATTCCTTTTTTCGGCCCGTAAACGTATGCGAAAAGCATTACGGGCAAAAGAGAAGCGAGGGTAATAGACCCGCCCTGCGGCATTTCCCAAAGTCTAACGTACGAAAGCGCGAAGGACAATGCTATGCAAATTCCCGCAAGGGCTACGCAACGGCTGTCAAATTCGCTTTTGTCCTTTCTGCCGAGAACGAACGCGCTTGCGATAAGCGCGGCTACGAGCACTGCCGCACATATATAAAGCGGTGTCTGTTCGAGGTATTCGGAGTAATATCCGTCGTCTGCAATATGGTTCGAATAGTATATCGCAATGGTAACGCCTGCGGCTATTACCGCAACAGCACATAATGCGCCGAGGACGATACACGTTATTTTAAAGACCTTTGCGTCGGGCTTCGACTTTAAAATTCCGCTCGACGTAACGAACACTACGCCGCCGCTTAAAAGAATAACGCACATAGCGACTACGAGCGGTACGAGGACGTACGTAATCATATCCGCGTTTATCCATTTATCTGCGAGATAGTCGCTGTCGGTATGCTTTACTATGTTCGCTACCAGCATAAAAATACCGATTGCAAGCGCATAGAACAAAAATCCCCATAATGCGAACTTAACGTACTTTGCAAAGATATCGCGCTTTGCAAAAAACAGAATTACGCCGGTCAGAACTATTGCGCATACGACGCCCACGGTCAGCCAGATTACGACGGGTTCTGCATCGTCGAATAACGACGAAGCAAGCAGAGAGTTAAAAGACATTTAATAAAACCTCCTTAACCGCCGTAAAAAATAAGCACCCCGAAAAAAATTTCGGGGTGCAAAGAAAACACTTCTTTGGTACTATCGCTCAACCATTACGTTGCCGATTCAAAGGGTATAATCTCAGCCGTATTAAAAGATTTTACGGCACCCCCGACGGTTATTAAATTCTCGGGTAAAAAGCTTCGTGTTTCTGCGTTGCCATTGCGTTTTTCCTCGGTCGTTTACTTTTTGTAAACTCCCGTCGGAAAAGCCGCAGTCGCCTTGAACTCCTTGCTTTTTATCCCTACGAATAAATTATATGACTAAAACTTATCAAAGTCAATTGAATTTTATAAAGTTTTGCGTTATAATCATTGTATTGAAAGAGGTACGGCTATGAGATACGATTTTTATGCGTTTATGGACAGAATGAAATATATCAAGCGCTGGTCGCTTATGCGTTCCGTCCGCGAAGAAAATATTATGGAGCATTCCCAGCAGGTCGCAATGCTCGCGCACGCGCTCGCGCTTATCAATAATAAGATATACGGCGGCACGGTGAACGCGGAAAAGTGCGTTCTTATGGCGGTTTATCACGAGTGCGGCGAAGTTATGACGGGCGATTTGCCCACGCCCATAAAATATTTCAACAATTCCATTCACGGCGCGTATAAGGAATTGGAGGACAAAGCCTGCGACAAGCTTTTGGCAACTCTGCCCGGGGAGCTTTCTTCCGCGCTCGAAGAATTCGTTAAGCCGGACGTGGACAGCGAGGAACACAAAATCGTCAAGGCGGCGGACAGGCTTGCCGCGTATATCAAGTGTCTGGAGGAACGCCGCTGCGGCAATTCCGAATTCGTAAAAGCCGAAAAGAGCATAGAGGAGGACATAAAGTCACGCAATATGCGCGAGGTGAATTATTTTATGGAAAATTTCATTCCCGCGTTTATGCTCACATTGGACGAGCTTGAAGGAATGGAGTAGAGGAGGGGGTCCGTATAATAAAAAACAAAACCCTGCGTAAACCTTACGCAGGGTATTATTTATTATTTAGTTTTATGTCTAAGGTCGCCTTCCTGCGGTTACCTTTCGGCATAATCGGATAAAACCTCGTAGCTTGTAATCAATCGCTACTCAAATTAACCGCTTCGGAAATCAGACCTTATCGTCTGAATGGTACATTGGAGTTTACCTTTCCTTTTCTTCGTTGACTTTGCAAAACAGCATCATTTTCATAACGCTACCTCCTTGCAAACTCGCTATCTATATTAACGGGCGGTCGCTGTAAGCTGTCCGCTCAGACGCGAAAAAGAAACTTTTTTAAATTTCAAACATTGACCGGCTTTCGCCGCTACGTATATTTCATATAGCTTTCCTCGTTAAATTAATGTTACGCGCTAACATTTTTTGTGAGCTACTTTCTTTTTCTGGTTTCATTATAACATATTAAAATCGCTTGTCAATACTTTTTTTAAAAAAATTTTAAAAATTTTTAAACGCGCGTCAAAATCGTTTACCGCTTTAAAAAGGATTGATATAATATATCGGTACGAATTATAGGTAGAGAGTATGTTTCCTTTCGTGGTTGACAATCCGCTCGCATTCGTGGCGGTAATAGCGATAATACTGTTTTTTACTAAGTCCCTCGGGCTTATTTTCCGCAAGGTCGGGCTGCCGCAGGTGCTCGGCTATATCATAGCGGGTATAATAGTAGGTCCTGCAATTTTCGGGGAGTTCTGCGGATTTTCCGTCATCGGCTTCGAGGGCGGGGACTACTTTAAGTTTTTCTCCGTACCCGAAGGCAGCGACGGGTTGGAGATTTTTTCGAAAATCGGCGTGCTGTTGTTAATGTTCAGCGCGGGACTCGAAACGAATTTGGACGATTTAAAGCATACCGGTATTGCGAGCGCTCTAGTCGCGTGCGCGGGCGTGGGCGTGCCTTTGCTTTTAGGCTTTTTAATCTCGCTGCCGTTCGGCGATATCGGGTTAGGCGTAAACAACCTTTATCAGTGCATTTTCGTCGGCACGATTTTAACGGCGACTTCGGTTGCAATAACCGTTTCCGTTTTAAAGGAGCTCGGCAAAATAAATACCAAGCTCGGCACTACTATCGTGTCCGCGGCGATTATCGACGACGTAATAGGCATCGTGCTTCTGTCAGTAGTCACGGGTATGGCGCGTGCGGGCGAAGCGGAGGCGGCGAACGGCTTCGAGGCGTTCAAGGCTACGCCCTACGGAACGGTCGTTATGATTATCGCGTTCTTCATAGTCGCAACGGCGCTGGGCTATCTCGCTTCCAAGGCGTTCAAATGGCTCGACAAGCGTTGGCCCCGCCACCAAAGGCTTCCCGTGTATTCGCTCGTGCTGTGCTTCGGTTACAGCTGGCTCGCGGAAGAAATTTTCGGCGTCGCGGATATTACGGGCGCGTTCCTTGCGGGCATAATCCTTTCGACCGACCACCGCGCCTGCGAGTTTATCGATAAAAAAATAGAGGTCAACACCTACACGCTTTTCGCGCCCGTGTTCTTTGCGGATATAGGAATAAGCTCGATACGGTTCGGCGGCATCAATCCGGGCGTTCTGCTTTTTGCGTTTGCGGCGGTTTTAATGGGACTTATCGGAAAGGTAATCGGCTGCGGCGGCGTGTGCAAAGCGTTCGGCTATTCCTGGCGTGAAAGCTCGATAGGCGGCGTGGGAATGATGGCGAGGGGAGAAGTCGCGCTTATCGTCACCAAGACGGTCACAGACCCCTCTCTCGGCGCGAACGCGCTCGGCGGCGAGTTTATGATTATGACGGTGTTTCTTATTCTGATATCGTCAATACTCACCCCAGTGCTTTTAAAAACGCTGTATAAGCGAGAACAGCCGCCCCTTGCGGAGGGCGTAATACCCCAAACGATTACGGAAGAACAGTCCGCGTCGGAAGCGGGGGAACAGCCGCAAGACGACGATTAACCCGCATATATATGGCGGGTAACGCAAAAATAAAGCGGTCTGCGTGAGTTTTTCACGCAGACCGCTTTTTGATTTAGTCTTAGTTGTTGCCGTTCGTCAAAGCTTTCGCTTCGCCCTGATTTTTGATAGTAACGTCAAGCTGATTAAAGGGTATCTCGATTCCGTTTTCGTCGAACGCTTTCTTGATTGCGTCTAACAGATAGAAGTTTACCGTCCAGTAATCGGGGCGGTTACACCAAACCCTTACCGTAAAGTCGAGCGAGCTTTCGCCCATATTGCTCATTTCCACGAAGGGAGCGGGGTCGGTGAATATAAGCTCGTTCGCGGCGCAAAGGTTCTTTATAAGTTCCTTTATCTTGCCCGTATCCGAACCGTACGCCGCGGAAACGACCACGTCGCAACGGCGCGTTTCCTTTGCGGAAGCGTTCACGATTACGTTGTTCGCAAGCGAACCGTTGGGAATAACCACGGCTTTGTTGTCGTTGGTAACGATATGGGTGTAGAAAAGCTTAATGTCCTCGACCGTGCCTTCCTGTCCGTTAGAGGTTATGTAATCGCCTATCTTGAACGGGCGCATAACGATTATTATAACGCCGCCCGCGAAGTTGGAAAGCGTGCCCTGAACGGCGAGCGAAATGCCTACGCCGAGCGAGGCGATAACCGCGGAGATGGAAGCCGTTTCTATTCCCACGTAGCCGATAAGGCAGACGAGAATAATAATTTTAAGGCTGATGCGCAGAGCGGAAGTGCCCACGCGTGAAAGAGTAGTGTCCGCGTTTCTTTTCTGCAACCGCTTGTAAAGCTTTTTGGTTATTACGTTTACTATTTTAAACGAAATAATCATCAGCACGATTGCGATTACGAGTTTGATACCCGTGCTGGTCATCCAGTTGATAACGGTATTCAAAAGCGCGTTCCAGTCGAAGCTCACGCCTTCCGTCGCCGTTTCAACAGCCGCCTCGGGTTCGAGTAAGTTGAAAAACATTTTTAATCCTCCTTTTGATATAACGGAGAGTATTATAACCGATTTAATTGCGTTTTGCAAATACCGTCTTTAAGTTATTTTTGTGAAATTATGAATTTTTTTGTAAAGTAAAAGCCGCGCCGCTTTTCAAGCGGCGCGGCTTTGATTTTAAATTAAATAAATTCGTTCGCGCGAAAAATCACACTTTTTCGCAGCGAGACCCGATTTGCGAATACTTTCGCCTGAGCGAGGTGAATTTGCGAAATTATATAATTGTGTGCCCTTATGATTTCGCAAAGAGGGCGAGTAGCCCTCTAACTCACGAAATTTTCTTTTCGCAGAATAGAAAAGAAAATTTGTGAACTTTTAATGGGACAATACCCAGTCGCGTACTTTTTCGTGTTCGATAGGCGTTATATCCTCGTGGGTGTAACGCGAATTTTTACCACCGTTGGTGTAAATGAAATACCGTCCGTCGCAAGTTATGTATAAAGTCTCTTCAAAGCCGCAGGAATCGCCGGGCGCACCGTAGGTGAATTTCTTATCAACCGAAGAATTTTCGGTGTCGTAAACAAAGCCGTCTAAGACCTTACGCATAATACTTTCCCCCTTGTCGCTGTAATGCTCGTTGCTGACAACGCTTGAATTTTATCACTTTGAAGTTTTTATGTCAACGTATGCCGCCGTTTGCCGCGGCGGCGGGCGCAACTTTAAAATTTACAACAATTAATGTTAATTTATTTACAAAATTTGCCTTCTGAAAGCTAAAGTGTAAAGTAAAATTGCTTGACAAGTTTAATTTGGGGTATTATAATCTTTCCGTAACTATGAACAAAATAGAGTTTATGCGGCTATGGGATTTGTACGGCGCTTTGCTTACGCCCACCCAGCGGGAAATAACCAACTTATATTTCAATCTGGATTTAACCGTATCGGAAATAGCCGAGCAGAAGTGTATTTCCAGACAGGGCGTTTCCGAGTGCCTGACGCTTTGCAAAAAGCAGCTTAAAGATTACGACGATAAGTTAAAGCACGACAAGCTTCTTGCCGAGGGCGACCTTTATACCTCGATAATTCTAACAGGCGTGGGGCGCTGGGCGGAGCGGTTTTTGCGGTTGCACCCCGAATATGCCGCGGATATTGCGGCTTTACAGGCGATTTTGGACAAGGATTATACAGAGGAAATCGCAGAAAGCTTAAAAAAATCAGGTAAAATTCAGGGGGAGGGTATATAGTATGGCGTTGTTTGCATCACTGTCAGAACGGTTAAACCATATATTCTCCAAGCTTACCAAGCACGGCAGACTTACGGAGCTTGAAATAAAGACGGCTATGCGCGAGGTGCGCGTGGCGCTACTGGAAGCGGACGTAAATATTAAGGTCGCAAAGGAATTTTGCGCGAACGTTTCGGAAAAGGCGGTCGGGCAGGAAATTTTAAAGAGCCTTAACCCCGCTCAGCAGGTTATAAAGATAGTAAACGAGGAGCTTATCGCGCTGATGGGTTCTTCGAACGCGAAGCTCACGATTGCGAGCAAGCCCCCCACGGTAATTATGATGTGCGGCTTGCAGGGCGCGGGCAAAACGACGCTCTGCGGCAAGCTTGCGTGCCTTCTCAAAAAGGGCGGCAAAAAGCCCCTTCTGGTCGGTTGCGATATTTACCGCCCCGCGGCGATAAATCAGCTTAAAGTCGTAGGCAGAAACGCGGGCGTTGAAGTGTTCGAAAAGGGCACGCAGAACCCCGTAAAGACCGCGCGCGAGGCGAAGGACTACGCGCTTTCGATGGGCTACGATACCGTTATTTTGGATACGGCGGGCAGGCTCGAAATCGACGAACAGCTAATGCGCGAGCTCGAAGAAATCAAAACCGAAATCAAGGTTGACGAAATTCTGCTCGTAGTCGATTCGATGACGGGTCAGGTCGCGGTCAACGTCGCAAAGACCTTTAACGAGAGGCTGGAAATCACGGGCGTAGTCTTA
>CAZRCE010000064.1:0-7014 GCA_964598465.1 uncultured Clostridia bacterium
TTCACGTTCGTTTGGGCGTTGACCCCAGACAGGCAGACCAGCAGGTCCGCGGCGTTCTCGTTCTCCCCAACGGTACGGGTAAGGATAAGAAGGTTCTCGTCATCGCGAAGGGCGACAAGGCGGACGCGGCTACGGCGGCGGGCGCGGATTACGTCGGCGCGGAAGAAATGATTCAGAGAATCCAGAAAGACAACTGGTTCGATTTCGACGTTATGATTACCACCCCCGATATGATGGGCGTCGTAGGTAGAATAGGTCGTGTACTCGGACCTAAGGGCTTGATGCCCAACCCCAAGAGCGGCACCGTTACGATGGACGTTGCGAAAGCCGTTAAGGAAGTTAAAGCAGGTAAGGTCGAGTACCGTCTTGACAAGACGGCTATCATTCACTGCCCCATAGGCAAAAAGAGCTTCGGCGACACGAAAATTTCCGAAAACTTCAACGCGCTTATGGAAGCAATCGTTAAGGCTAAGCCCGCAACCGCAAAGGGACAGTATATAAAGAGCGTTACGCTCTCTTCTACGATGGGCCCCGGCGTAAAGGTTTACTTCAACAAGGGTTAAGTTAAAATTAAAAAAAGCGGAGCAGTTTGCTCCGCTTTTTAATTTTTTAATAATCGGTATTACCAAGCAAATAATCAACGGACACCTCTAATATTTCGCTTAGTTTAAGCAGGGTTGCCATAGAAGGTTCTTGCTTATCGTTTTCCCAAGCGTGAACGGTGTTGCCGCTTACGTTTAATAGCTTCGCTATATCCGTTTGCTTTAAATGTTTTTCGGCTCGTATTTCTTTAAGCCGTTCCCCGAATATTTTCATAGTTTTTTCCTTACAAATAATAAATCACGAAAATCGTGAAAAGTCAAGCGCATAAGTAATCATTTTTCTTAATCATTACGTTGCGCGCAAAAATCACACTTTTTGCAAGCAGACACGATTTGTCGCGGCAGCGAGCTCGCCGAGGTGAATGCCCGCGATTATATTATAAGTTTGCTCTGAGCTATCGCGGGCAGAGGGCGAGTAGCCCTGAAACTCACGAAATTTTTGCGGCGCAGAATAGCCGAAAAAATTTGTGAACGTTTTTATGCAAAATTGCTTGACAGTTTCCGCGGGGGAATATATACTTAACAGCGTAAATATTCAATCTGCCGCAGACAGCAGGCGCGTTCAACGCTTAATTTCCTGCCGAGGTGATAAGTTTTTTCCCGACGGTCGTCGGGCGAGTACCTTATGCCTTGTGCGGCGTAAGGGTTTTTTATTTTAAAAATATTCGTGGAGGTAAAAAATTTGTCAGCTAATTTCGAAGCGAAGAAAGTAGTCGTTCAGGAAATAATCGATAAAATCAAGGCGTCGAAGTCCATCGTATTCGTTGATTACAACAAGCTTACGGTTGCGGAAGTTTCCGAACTCAGAAACAAGTGCCGCGAAGCTAAATGCGAATACAAGGTCTATAAAAACACTTTGGTAAGAAAAGCACTGAACGAATTGGGCTATAACCAGTTCGACGCGGACCTTAACGGTCCTACCGCAATAGCTTTCGGCGAGGACGAAACCGCCGCCGCAAAGATAATGGTTAAAGCTTCCAAAGACTACGAATCCAAAATCGTGTTGAAAAGCGCGTTCGTAGATAACGCTTACGTGGACAAGAACGGCGTCAAAGCCCTTGCCACTATGCCTTCCAAGGAAGAGCTTATCGCGAAAATGCTCGGCTCGATGCAAGCTCCCGTCGCAAATCTTGCGGGCGTATGCTCCAATCTTTTGTCCGGAATCGTGCGCGTACTCAACGGTATCGCACAGAGCAAAGAGGCTTAAATAGCCTGAACCTTATAAGCGCGGCGCGGCTTTGACGGCGTACGAAAAATCAAATTAAAAAAATCAATTCGGAGGAATTTAAAAATGGCAGACGTAAAGAAGTTTATCGAAGAAGTTAAATCTATGACGGTTTTAGAGCTCAACGAACTCGTAAAGGCTCTTGAAGAAGAATTCGGCGTATCCGCGGCAGCTCCCGTAGCAGTAGCGGCAGCTCCCGCAGCAGGCGCAGCAGCTCCCGCAGCGGCAGTTGAAGAAAAGACCGAATTCAACATCGTTCTTAAGGACGCAGGCGCTAAGAAAATCGACGTTATCAAGGTCGTTCGCGCGTTCACCGGTCTCGGACTCGTTGAAGCTAAGCAGGCTGTAGAAAAGGGCGGCGTTCTTAAAGAGAACGTAGCTAAGGCTGACGCTGACAAAATCATCGCCGACCTCAAAGCTGCAGGCGCAAACGCTGTTGCCGAATAATTTCTTTAAAAACAAAAAATTAAATTCCCCGACCGCTATATGCGGTCGGGGAATTTCCATTTAAATGGAAAATTGCCGAATTTGCGGTAAATTGCTTGACTGTTTTAAAACTTACCTTTAAAATAGAAAGGTACAACAAGTATATAAGGATAAGTCTATGTTTATAAAGAAGTTCAGGCGCGTAGCGTGCATAGTTGCGGCGGCGGCAGCTTTTGCCGTAGTTCCCGTGCTCTCGGGGTGCGAATCGGGTCATCCCGAAGCGAACGTAACTATCTCGTTCAACGGAACGGAATATACGCTCAATTACAGAATGTACCGCAATATGTATCCCCAGACGGTGCGTCACTTTATCGAACTTGCCGATAACGGATTTTACGACAATACGATAATTCACGACTACGAATCGTCCTACTGGTACGCGGGCGGTTATTCGTACGACGCGGACAACTATAAGAACGACTTCGACCAGAACGGTCTCGGCGAATACGTGGAAAACAACTCCAAGGAAAAGGCGTATTACGAGGATATGTTCCTCGGCGGCAAGCTCACGCCTTCCGTTTATATGGATTACCTTGACGGAGAGTATAAGACCGCTTTGCCCACGCTCATAGGCGAGTTTAAGGACGCTCAGCACACGATAGAAAACGGTGCGCTCAAATCCTCCTACGGTTGCCTTAGAATGTATTATACGAACAAGGACACGAAAAAGGAAGTATATCTCGACAAGTTCGGCACGGACGACGCGATAATCGGTTCTTATAAGTACCACAGCGCGACGAGCATTTTCAATATTCAGGTCGGCAGTTCCACTGCGGCGGACAACGACAGCTGTATATTTGCGGTATTGCAGAATACGACCGTCCTCGACACCCTGCGCAGCGACATTTCGACCTTTATTACGGAGAACGGACTTTCTTCCAAATTCACCTTGGACGTGGCGGGCGTGTACGTGGATAACTACGATATGATAGTTGACCAGATGAAGACGACGGCGACTTACACCTTCTCTTACGAGCCTATTATCGTTAAGTCGGTAAAAATAGTTAAGTATTAATAATGTTCACAAAAATGCAGACGTTCGATGGCGTCTGCATTTTTCGTGATTTGAGGGCTTCTCGCCCTCTTTGCGAAATGTTAAGGGCACACCATTATATAATTTCGCAAATTCACCTCGCCGAGGCGCAAGTATGCGCAAATAGGGGCTGCTTGGCAAAAAGTGCGATTTTTGCCCGCAACGTAATTACGTTAGAAAAGCGCGCGGCTTTTGCAAAAGCCGCGCGCTTTTTATTTATTCGACCTCGTATATATTCGATATAAGCCCGTTTTCGAAATCCGCCGCGAAGTATCTCACTTCGAACAGATTTTTGGTCTTTGCGTACACCAGCCCCGCGGCGCGTATTTCGCCGTGCTCGGCAACGAAATTTTCGGGCGGCACGGTAACGCCTATAAAGTCGCCCAAAAAGGAATTTATATCCTTTGCTTTGGGCTTTAATTCGTCGCTCAGATATTTCGCGCAATCCGAGCGGGTGAGCGCGCTTTCGAAAAACGCAAAATGCTCCGTTCCCGCGGCGGGCGCGCAACGCTCTCGCGTTCTGCTTGCAAAAAGCGTCATTTTCGTGCCGTCGTAGGAAAACTCGCATTCGGTTTCGAGGTTTGCGCAGGTTTCGTGTTTAACGCGTATTTTCAAAGCCGCGCCGCACTCGCAGCTTTCGGCGGCGTTCATAAATACGAGCTTTCCGCTATCCGAAACGGCGGCGACGCAGTTTTTACCGCGGACTAAAATAATAGGGAAGCCGTTTACGCTGCTTTCTTCGAGTGTAGCCTCTGCGAACGCGTCGTCGAGTTCGTGGTTTTCCGTTTCGCCGTACGCCTCGCACGAGAGGTACACCGCGCCCAGCCCGTACAGCGTGGCAAGGCAGCCGCCCAGCCTTAACTGTGCGTAAACGCGCAGCTTGCATTCCTTTTGCGGGTAGCGTTTGAGATAGACGAGCGCGTCGCTTCCCATAAGATATACGTCGCAGAATTGCGGCGGGTCGTTTATAAAATCTCCGTCGATAAAGAAATTCAGCGGTTGCGAATTGTCGGCGGGCACGGCTTCGGCAAAAACGCGTTCCCCGTCCCCGATTTCCACGCGGCGTTCGAACTTATCGATTACGCCGAGATACAGCCCGTTAAGTTTAAGCGCGGCGGGCACGGCGGATAAAAAATATATTCTCATACGCTATTAAATAATGTATAAAGGCAGTTTTTTATGTCAATAATACCCCCGAAATCAGATTTTTGGAGGTAGCTATGAACAAGATAAACGGCTATACCGAAGAAGAAGCGCAGAGCCTCGTTAAATACGTTTGCGAGGGGAAGGGGCAGGGAAAAACGCTTACCCGCATTTTCGGCGAATACGCGGAAAAGACGGGCAGGGCGCGCGGAAGCGTTCGCAACTATTATTACGCGCTGTTAAAGTGCGGGCAGAAGGAGGAAGTGAAGAAGCTCCTTTCGGGCACGGAATTAAAGGCGGAAACGATACGCCCCTTTACCGACGAGGAAACGGATAAAATTTTGAGGGCAATCCTCACGGAAAAGAGCAAGGGCATTTCCGTAAGGCGCGCCGTGTTGGAGCTTGCAAAGGGCGACGACAAGCTTATGTTAAGGTATCAGAACAAATACCGCAACGTCATTATGAAACAGCCCGAAAGGATAGAGCGGCTTATGCGCGAGTGCGGGCTTCCCTCGTCCGAAAGCGGCAGGCAGGAAATAGAGGAGAGGATAAACGAGCTTTACGACAAGCTGACGGGTTCGTTAAAAGCCGAAAACAAGCGCCTGACGCAGGTAATCAAGAGGCTTACGGACGAAAATTATCTTTTAAAGCTTCAAGTAAAAAATTTACAATCATAAAATTTAAAGCGCGTTCCCATACTAAAATCGGGCGGATTACTCCGCTTCAAGGGGAAAAATTATGGAAAAGTTTATTTTTGGTCTCGCCGTAGGTATGGCGGGCGGCGCGCTCTTGGTTGCCAATAACTGTAAGCTCAGAAACCTCGTCAAGAAAAATCAGGAAGATATGATGAAGAAAGCAGAACAGTATATTGACAGCAAGCTCGAATGTCTGGGCGGCAACGGCGGCTCGGACGAGGGCGAAGCTGCGGAATAATTTTTCGCTTGCTTTAAGAGGAGCCGCGGGGCTTCGTACGACCGAAGCCCCGCGGCTTTTTTCTTATTTTAAAATATATCTTTCCCGCGCTTGTGTTATTTTTCGCCGTGTGATATAATTAAAATAACCAAAAAGATTTCGGAGGACGTTTTGGAAAGATTCGTTGCGTTCGATATAGGCGATAAGCGTATAGGCGTTGCCGTGTCGGACCCTTTCAATACCTACGCCCTGCCTTCGCAGACCTACTTTCGTAAGGGCTTCGAAACGGACGTAAAAGCCCTGGCGGAAATCGCCGCGCAAAAGGGTGCGACCACGATAGTCTGCGGCTTGCCCGTAAATTTCGACGGAAGCGAAGCCGTTCAGACCCGCAAGACCGAAAGGTTCATCGAGGCGTTGAAGGAAGCCACGGGCATTCCGATAGTTTGCGAGGACGAGCGGTTCACCACGGTTATGGCGCACGAAACGCTTATATCCGAGGGTATGCGCAGGGAAAAGCGTAAAAATTACGTGGACGCCCTCGCCGCCGCGAATATTCTGGACGGTTATCTTAATAAGCTGAATAAAGGAGTTTGATATGGCAGAGAACAAGGATATTTTAAACGAAGAACAGGAAGAACAGGACGAAGTAATAGAGCTCGTTGACGAAAACGGCAAAGTTATAAACTTCAAGCTTTTGGACGTTACGGAATATAAGGGCGAGAAATATACGCTTTTGCTTCCCGCCGAGCCCAACGACGAAGTAGCCGAGGACGAGGTTTTGATTTTCCGCCTTAACGAGCAGGAAGAAACGCTCGAAGTAGTAGAGGACGAAGCGCTTTTGGAAGAAGTATTCGAATTTTACCAGTCCGAAACCGACGACGAGGAAGACGCGCAGTAATACCGTAAAATCGCGTTCATCGCGGCATATATGCCGCCTAAACCGCTTGACACGGTAAAAATTGCGTTATATAATACTAACAAATAGCGGTGCAAGCAAAACCACGCTTTTGCGCAGCACGACACAATTTGCGCATACTTGCGGCTCACCGGAAGGGAATTGCGCAAATTCTATAATACGTTTGCCCTTGAAATTTGCGCAAGGGAAACGTAGTTTTCAAAAATCACGAAAAATTCAATTCGCATAATAGAATTGAATTTTTGTGAAAATATTTAAGTTTATTCTTTGGGGCGGGGTGCAATTCCCCACCGGTGGTAAAGTCCACGAAGATTGCTTTGCGCAATCCCGAACGGGTGAAATTCCCGTACCGACGGTACAGTCCGGATGATAAAAGAATGATAAAGGCGATTTATTTCGTTTTTTCGCGCCCCGAATTTTTTCGGGGCGCTTTTTTCAAAGAATAACTTAAAAATCTTTTAAGGAGTTCTAAATATGGAAAATGTAAACGAGCAAAACTCAGAAAACACGAGCACACAAAACGAAGAAACAGCAGTCAAAGAAAAGGGCGGTTTCGGCAATAAAATGAAAGGGTATTTCACCGCGACGAGGATTTCGTTTTTGGCGGTTTTCACCGCGCTGTCGTTTATCCTGCGCCTGCCTTGGTTCGAGTTCTACATTATCCCCGCGGTCAGCTTTTTAAAGGTCGATTTTTCGG
>CAZRCE010000065.1:0-6782 GCA_964598465.1 uncultured Clostridia bacterium
GTCGGGATTGCCGAAGAGCGCCTGAGCGAGCAAAACCTTGACCTTGCGCTTCGCGTCAAGCTCCGACATGGGCGTATCGTAGTCCGCTTCGGTAATATCGAGCGCGCTTAAAAGCGTCTGCGCTTCGTATTCCGCGTCCCAACCTCCGAGTTCGGCAAATTCGCTTTCGAGCTCGCTCGCGCGGACGCCGTCCTCCTCGGAAAAATCCGCCTTGGCGTAGAGAGCGTCCTTCTCGTCCATTATCTGAACGAGGCGTTTGTGTCCGAGCATAACCGCGCGCAGAACGGTAACGCTATCGAACGCGTTCTGGTTCTGCTGTAAAACGGACATTCTCTCCGTCTTGTCGAGGGTTACGTCGCCCTTGTTAGGCTCGACCTCGCCGCTCAACACCTTTAAAAAAGTTGATTTGCCCGCGCCGTTAGCGCCTATTATGCCGTAGCAGTTGCCTTTAGTAAATTTCAGATTTACTTCTTCGAAAAGTTTCTTACTGCCGTACTGTAATGATACGTTGTTTACCTGTAACATAATTTCTCCGTTTTTTAAGCCGCAAATTGGCTGTTATATAATTCCGCGTAGAAGCCCCCGCGGGAAAGAAGTTCCGTATGAGTACCCTGCTCGATAATCGTTCCGTTTTTCATTACGAGAATGACGTCCGCCTCTTTTATCGTCGAAAGTCTGTGCGCGACGATAAAGCTCGTTCTGCCCTTCATAAGCTTGGCGAACGCTTCCTGAATTTTAAGCTCCGTTCGAGTATCTATGGAAGAAGTCGCCTCGTCCAAAATGAGCATCGGCGGCAAAGCAAGCATAATTCGCGTAATACACAAAAGCTGTTTCTGCCCCTGCGAAAGACTGCCTCCGTCCTCGCCTATTACCGTATCGTAACCGTTTTCGAGCTGCATAATAAAGTTATGCGAGAACGCCGCTTTCGCCGCCGCGATTATTTCATCTTCAGTAGCGTCGGGCTTGCCTATCGCGATATTGTCGCGCACCGTGCCGTTTTTCAGCCAGGTATCCTGTAAAACCATACCGTAACTGCTTCGCAAAGATTTGCGCGTAACGTCGGTAATCGCGTTTCCGTCCACTTTGATTTCGCCGCTCCGCACGTCGTAAAACCTCATTAAAAGATTAATGAGCGTAGTTTTACCGCAACCGGTAGGTCCGACTATTGCAATCCTCTGCCCCGACTTCACCGCGATATTCAGATTTTCTATAAGCTTTCTGTCGGGTTCGTAAGAAAAGTCAACGTCCGAAAATTCGACGTCGCCGGAAACTGCCGTAAGCTCCTTCGCGCCCTCTTTGTCGGGGATTTGCGCTTCCTCGTCGATAAGCTCGTAAATACGACCCGCACAGACGATAGCGTTCTGCAATTCGGTTATTACGCCCGAAATTTCGTTGAACGGCTTCGTGTATTGGTTGGAATAGCTTAAAAGCGTGCTCAGTTTACCCGCCGAAAAGGCTACGGGAAGCATCGAAGGATAAATTAAGGTCAACGCACCCGACAGCGCGACCGCCGCGTAAACCAAAGCGTTTACGAACCTCGTACAGGGGTTAGTGAGCGACGAATAGAAAAGCGATTTTAAGGAAGCTTCGGTAAGCCTTCCGTTAATTTCGTCGAATTTTGCCTGGTTTTCGTCCTCGCGGTTAAACGCCTGCACGACTTTGAGGTTGCCTATGATTTCGTCGATATAAGCGGTCTGCTCGCCCCTTATTACCGAAGTTTTTTTGAAAAGCGAACTCGTTTTCGATGCGATGTACTTTGCAACGAACAGCGAAAGCGGCGTTATAAAGAATACGACGAGCGCGATTATCCAGTTTATCGTGAACATTAAAACGAGCGTTCCGAGTATGGTAAGCACACCCGAAAACAGTTGGGTGAACCCCATTAACAGCCCGTCGGCAAACTGGTCCACGTCCGCAATGTTTCTGCTTACGATATCGCCGTACGCGTGCGCGTCTATATATTTCAAAGGTAAATTCTGAATATGCCTGAACGCCCTTTCGCGCACGTCCTTTACGACGTTGTAGGTTATGCGGTTATTAATTACGCTCATAATCCACTGCGCCGCGCAGGTCACGCCGACGATGCCGCCGATAAGCGCAAATTTATGCCATATCTGAGCGAAATCGACCATATCTTTGCCGATAAGCAAGTCGATAATATTGCCGAAAATAATGGGCACTAACAGATTTCCCGCAACCGAAACGAGCGCTAAAAGGAGCGACAATGCGACGAGAAAGCCGTAAGGCTTTATTTGTTTAAGCACGCGGCTTATTGTTTTTTTGCGGTCGAACGCAGCCATTTTACGCCACCTCCCCGCCGAATTGCGAATTGTGAATTTCCCTATATACTTCGCAATTTTCCATAAGCTCGTCGTGCGTGCCCATACCGACGAGATTTCCGCCGTCGAGGACGAGAATTTTATCCGCGTGACGAATAGAACTCGTTCTCTGCGAAACTATAAACACAGTGGGATTATAATCGAGCCCGCGCAAGTTTTTTCTGAGCTTTGCGTCGGTCGCATAGTCGAGCGCGGAAGCGCTGTCGTCGAGAATGAGTATTTCGGGGCGCTTGACGAGGGCGCGCGCAATTGTAAGCCTTTGGCGCTGTCCGCCCGAAAAATTCTTGCCGCCCTGCTCCACCTCGCTGTCGAGTCCGTTTTCTTTATTTAATATAACGTCGTCCGCGCACGCAAGCTTTACCGCCTGCTCTATCTCCTCGTCCGTGGCGTTTTCGTTGCCCCATTTAAGATTATCCCGCACCGTGCCTTTGAACAGCACCGCGCGTTGAGGAACTACGCCGCACTTGTCGCGAAGCGTTACGTCGCCTACCGCGTTCACGTTTACACCGTCAACCGACACCTCGCCTTCAACCGCGTCGTAGAAATGCGGAATAAGGTTTACGAGCGTCGTTTTACCCGCGCCCGTTCCGCCTATAATTCCTATTACCTGCCCTCTTTCGGCGGTAAAACTGATATCGTTTAAGGCGTAGGCGGCACCCACCGCATAGCTCGCGCACACGCTTCTGAACTCGATAAAATGTTCGCCGCATTTCTCCGCTTCACCGTGCTTCAATGCGGGAACGGTTTCGAGAACTTGCGAAACTCTGCCTGCACAAGCGAACGATTTCGTGACCGTTATTATAAGGTTGGCGAGTTTGATAAGCTCGACCAAAATCAAAGACATATAATTGTAAAGCGCAATAACCTCGCCTTTGGAAAGGTCGCCCGCGTTCACTTTGATTGCACCCGAGTACATAAGAGCAATTATTCCCGCGTTGATTATTGCGAAAGTCAGAGGATTCATTAATGCGGAAATACCGCCGACGAATCTCTGCGAACGCGCAAGAACGCCGTTTCTGCGGTTAAATTCCTTTATTTCCTCGTCCTCTTTGCAGAAAGCCCTTATAACCCTCGCCCCTACGAGCGTTTCGCGCGTGGAAGCAGTTACTCTGTCTAAATTGTTCTGTGATTTTTTATATAAAGGTAAAGTGATAAGAATAATCGCGAAAACGACGACGAGAAGCACGGCGATAGTCACCGCAAAAATCCACCCGGCCGAAACGCTTACCACGAACGCCATAATCATCGCGCCGAACACGATAAACGGCGAGCGCATAAACAGCCTTAACACCATATTTACGCCGTTCTGAATCTGGTTTACGTCACTCGTCATTCTGGTAATCAGTCCCGACGTGCCTATACCGTCCATTTCGTAGAACGAAAGCGATTGGATTTTGGAAAAAAGGTCGCTCCTTAACTCTTTAGAAAAGCCCACGGCGGCTTTGGCGGCGAAAAACTGCGCGCAAACCGAGCTTATCAGTCCGACCACGCCGAGCGCGACGAGAACCGCGCACGCCGAAATAACGTAGCCCGTACCCCTGCCCGCCGTTACTCCTTCGTCGATAATTGCCGCAACGACGAGCGGAACCACAAGCTCGAAACACGCTTCCAACAGCTTATACAGCGGCGCGAGTACGGTTTGAAGTTTATAACGTTTGAGATATTTCAGCAATTTTCCCATACACGGTAAATTATAGCAAAAATCAAAATAAAAAGCAATCGTATTTAATTCGATTGCAATTATTATTGCCGTTTGGTAAAATAATTTTATGGGTTACGAAATTTATCTGAAAAAGAACGAAGAAAGGCGCATCGTTGACGGGCATAGCTGGGTCTATGCAAACGAGGTCGCGGAAATCAAGGGCAAGGACAAAAACGGCTCGCTCGCGTCGGTATTCGCGCACGACGGAAGGTTCATCGGCAAGGGCTATATCAACCACGCCTCTAAAATTCTCGTGCGGATATTTATACGCGGAAACGAAACCGACGACAAAGCGTTTTACCTCGAAAAAATCAAGGAAGCTGACGATTACAGAAAAAAGCTCGGCTACGACAACTGCTACCGCGCGGTTTTCGGCGAAGCGGACGGTTTACCCGCGTTAATCGTGGATAAATACGGCGATATTCTCGTAATTCAATGCCTTTCGCTCGGCATAGATATGCGCAAAGAGCTTATCTGCGATTGTCTTAAAGAAATTTTCGCGCCCAAAGGCATATACGAAAGGAGTGACGCCACGGTACGCAAAAAAGAGGGCTTAACCGAAACAAAAGGCTTGCTTTACGGCGAAGTGCCCGATTATTGCGAGATATGCGAAAACGGCATAAAGATGCTCGTTGACGTTAAAAACGGTCAGAAAACGGGGTATTTCCTCGACCAGAAGGAAAACAGGTACGCAATCCGCAGATACTGCGCGGGCGCGGAAGAAGTTCTGGACTGCTTCTGCAACAGCGGCGGATTTTCCTTAAACGCCGCAACCGTCGCAAAGAGCGTGACCGCTTGCGACATATCCCCTCTCGCACTCAAAAACGTGGAAGACAACGCAAAGCTCAACGGCTTTAATAACGTAAAAACACTTTGCGGCGACGTTTTCGAAATAATACGCAATTTCCGTCGTGAGAAAAAACAGTTCGACGTTATCGTTCTAGACCCTCCTGCTTTCTGCAAATCCGCCGCGGAAGTCAAGGACGCATACCGCGGGTATAAAGATATTAATCTGAACGCTATGAAGTCGGTCAAAAAAGGCGGATTTCTTATAACCTGCTCTTGCTCGCACTATATGACGGCACAGCTTTTCGAAAAAATGCTCGCCGAAGCCGCAAAAGAAAGCGGACGGACCGTCCGGTGCGTGGAAACGAAAACCCAAGCCCCCGACCACCCCGCCCTGCTCTGCGCCGACGAAACCCGATACTTAAAATTATTTGTTTTACAGATAGAGTAGTAAAAAATCCATCCGACTATCGGATGGATTTTTTTAGTCCTCTTATTACCGTTTGCGTAAGCGTTTCGTTTTAACAAAACCGAAAACGATACAAAATAAGCAAATTGCCATTAAAATTACCGACACGACTATCAATATAGCACAGCCGTTCATCTTTGCAACAAAATCGGCGGGAATAGGGTCAACGGCAAAGATTTCTTTCGCGCAACTTATTCCCAAAGAAAAGCCGATTAAGCATAAAACGAAAACAATACACGAAACAACTGATAAAATCAGAATATTTTTTCTTGCGGTTGCATTTTCGCATACGGCTTTATTTCCGCAGTTAATCGAACGGTACAATTTTATCGAACAAAAAACGACGCCGAAAACTGCGGCGACAACGATAATCCCGAAAACGGCGGCAACCGCTATGCAATCCCCTATTGCCGGATTAAGGGAGTCGAGCGGGCGGGGATAAACCGCTATCACGGAAAATATTCGTCTGAACTCCCATTGAAAAGCTATAACAAATAATATTAATACAACACAGGATAAAGTAAGTAGCGCTAAAAAGCATTTTTGTTTTGCGTTAAGCTTAGACATCTCTTACGACCTCCCTATTTGAAGATTAACAATTATCGTATTGTTTCATATAATATTCATTTTTTTAATTTGTAGCCGAATGCCAAATTCAGTACAGGGCAATATTTTATTGCAGTACTCGTTATCAGAGTTGCCAAAAACGAACACAAGACTGAAAGAATAAATACGAAAAATACGTTATCGTTTGCCAGCGAGAACCAATATTCAAAAGCGACCACCCAGACAAAATGCACGATATAAACGGGAAACGATATTGACGAAAGCAACTGCGTTATTCTATTTGCTTTGTTCAAAAACGCATAACCCACCGAAAGCATAGCCAATACACCGAAAGCACCCGCAAGGAGAGTTATGATTGAGTTTAATGCCACAAGATTGTAATCCGACCATATAAACAGCCACACGCTTACCGCAGTCAAAATTAAACAAACGCCGACGTATAGCCATTTGAATTTTGCAAGCTTTACTATATTGTTTTCTTTATCGAAAACGTAAAAACCCAAAAGATACAGTAACAAATAAGTTAAAAGACATTTACCCGCTACTTGTAACGGATAAGCGGCATAAGCAAGCAAGACAAGTAAAATCAACGCCCATAACGGCGTTTTTTCGGTATTCAGTTTGGAAATACGTTTTCCTAACGGTAAATCAACCAAACACCCAATCAAGCCGACGATAAAAAGAAAAAGCAAAAACCAAAAATGAGCGATTGTAAAGCCGCCGTCGTAACCCGAAATATCCGTCCACTTCGTAAAGAAAACGACGTAATGATTAAAAAAATTGCCTTCATAGCCGTAATTGATTTTATCAGCCATATACGAAAGTATCGGGGCAATAAAAAGTGTTCCGAAAATGAAAGGTATTAATAATTTTAATACGCGCTCCGCAATGAATTGTTTTTTTGACCGTTTTGTAAGAG
>CAZRCE010000066.1:0-6662 GCA_964598465.1 uncultured Clostridia bacterium
AATTTATCGGGTAATAAAAAACGAGGGCTTGTAGCAAATGACTACAAGCCCTCGTACCGTTATTTTAGGTTTATAATTTTCGGCGCAACCTTACCCGATATTCGAATAAGGTTGTGTGGTGCACTAATAAGAGGGGGTACAAGAACACCCACGACGAGAGAGAAACCGAATTTTCGGTTTCTCTTTCTTTATTAATTATGAAAATATGCGAACGAGGGTATATATTGAATTTACGGCTTGCAAATTTAGTTTATCTTTGTTATGATGATTGTACGAAAATTAACAGCGGAGAAAGACTATGGACGATAAGAAAAAATCAATATTCCCCGTAAACGCCGAAAGTAAATATTCCGTCGTAATATTGCTCGTTGCATTAGCGTTGATTGTCGGATTGACTTTTTCGCTTTGGGGAGTATGGCGTATCGATATTGATGCGGTAAGAATATGCCTTACCTTGCTCGTGACTGCGGCGTTTGCCGCCGTTGCCGTCGTTGCTATGAAGCTGACGGCGCAGGAAAGACAACTGTTGCCCACAAAAAACAGATTGTGGCTGCAAATCCTAATAGGGCTTGCGATTGCCGCCGCGTTGTGCCTGTCGGTTGGCATCGTTCCTATTTTATGCGGTACGAGCATCGTCGGTTCTCATACGGACCCGTCCGCAGAACTTTTTGCAGTTTCCGCCGTGCAAGATATTCTTTTTATAGGAGTCAGCGAGGAAATCGTGTTCCGCGGTTACGTACAAAACCAGTTTGAAATTTGGCTGAAAAAATGCAAATGGCTTGCGCCGCTTTTTGCCTCTTTGTTGTTCGGACTTTGGCATATTATCAACGGAAGCCTGTTTCAGGTGCTGTGCACTGCCGTTATCGGTTGCGTATTCGGGTATTGCAAATATTTCATAAAAGACTGCTCGCTGTTGTCGGTCGTAATTGCACACGGTCTGTACGATTTTTCTATCGTGTTTTTAACTTGCTTTATGTTATAACGCGGTTCTGAATTTCAATTTAGTATATTGTTGAATAACTCCGCCATTATGAAAGCATCATAAGCAACCTCATTCAAAATATGAAGAGGTTGCTTTTTGTGTGCAAAAATATAAAAAACTGTGCTTTTGTAACATAAAATTCGAAATTTCTTATTGCATATATCAAAAAAATGTGATACAATATTTTCCGTATGAAGGAAATATTGCAATCGATTAACGAAGCCGAGGAAAAAGCGGCTGAAATAAAGGCGGCGGCGCAGCAGAAGGCGGCCCAAATCGCGGGCGACGCGGAGGAGCGTTCCGCGGAAATTTTAAAGCTTTCGGAAGCGGAATGCAAAGCGTACCGCGAGAAGGCTATTAAGGAAGCCGAGGAAGCCGCGCAGAAAAATTACGACGACGAGATTACCGTAAAGAGAGCGGAAGCGGCGAAGTACGCCGCCGACTGCCTTAAAGCTACGGACAATATCGTGAGCGAAATAGTACGGAGGGTTGTGCGTGGCGGTTGTTGAAATGGGCAAGCTCAATCTGGTCGCCATGTCCTACGAGAAGGACGAGGTGTTAAACGCCCTGCAACGCACGGGCGCGACCGAAATCAAGCTGCACTCTCAAACTGAATACGCCGCACCTATGACAGCGGACTGCGAGAGCCTGAAAGAATACCTTTCGGGTCTTGAGGACGCGCTTTCGAAAATTACCGAAAGCGTGAACAAGTATGTCTCGCGGAACAAGCTTAAACCCGATTTCCCCGAGGACGGGTTTGAAATTTCCTATTCGGAATTTATCGGGGCAAAGGCTTTGAAGGCGGAAGCGGACGAAACGGTTGCGGAGGTCAACCGTCTTTTGGACGAGCAGAAAAAACTTTCCGCAGAGCTTGCAAAGGTGAAGCGCACGCTTGCGGACGCGGAAATTTACGCTTCCGTAAAACAGCCGTTAAGGGTGGAAAACACGGCGCACGCGCGTTTTAAAATAGGCACTATACCCGCGTCGGCGCGGGAAAATTTCATACAGGCAATCGACGAATTGCCCCTTGCTTCGTACTCGTTCGTGGCGAGCGGCGGCGACAGCGAGCTGATTATGGTTGCCGCGCATAAAGCCGAAGCGGAAAAGACCGACGCCCTTTTGCAGAGCTTCGGTTTTTCGAAATGCCCCTTCGACGACGGGCGCACGGGCGAGGAAATTTATAACGGATTGAAAGCGCGCGAGGAGGAATTGGAGCTCGAACTGAGCAAAAATTCCGACCTCTATGCTTTCCGAACGCGTATCCGCAATTTAAGAATTTACTGCGACTATATTGCGTTCGAGCTTGAAAAGCGCGAGCTTTCGGATAAGCTGCTTGCAACGCAGACGACTTTTTTACTCGAAGCCTACGTTCCCGTAGAGGCGGAGGAAAGCGTTCGGCAGGCGTTAACCGAAGTTTCGCCCGCGATTTATTTTGAATTTTCGCTTCCGTCCGAGGACGAAGTTCCCCCGACGCTTTTAAAGAATAATAAGGTAGTTAAAAATTTCGAAGCCGTAACGAATATGTATTCCCCGCCGAGCTCGCGCGAGTTCGACCCGAACACCGTAATGGCGTTCTTTTACAGCGTTTTCCTGGGCTTTATAATGGCGGATATCGGCTACGGCTTGATGATGATTTTGGGCGGCGGGTTACTATGGTTTAAAAACAGCCGCCGCGACAATATGATAGGCAGGCTGGGCGGCGTGTTCGCAATAGGCGGTATATTCACGGTTATTTGGGGCGCGCTGTTCAATTCGTTCTTCGGGTTCGCAATTCTTCCGTTCAAGGTAATGCCCGACTTACAGGGCGCGGAGATGAGCTGGTCGCTTGCCGGTATCAACGTACCCGCGCTGTTGATAATAAGTATGCTTATCGGCGTCGTGCAGATTTTCGCGGGTTACGCTTGCCTCGCCGTTCAGCACTGGCGCAGGGGCAAAATCTGGGACGGCGTATTCGACGGCGTCGTCTGGGCGGTGTTCTCCGTCGGCGTGGGGCTTGCAATCGCGGGCTTCGTAGAGCAGTTTAATTTATCAATCCTCGCGACGGTCGGCGGAATTATTGCGGGCGTAAGCCTTTTGGTTGCAATCCTCACCGCGGGCAGGCACGAAAAGCTTTTGGGCAAGTTCACTAAGGGCTTCGGCTCGGCGTACGGCGTAATCAACTACGCTTCCGATATTTTAAGCTACGCAAGGCTTTACGGCTTAATGCTTGCGGGTGCGGTAATTGCGGATATAATAACTTCCAATTCCGTATCGCTAATCGGCAGCGGCAACGCGGCGTTTATAATTTTGGGCGTTGCGATAATGGTTATAGGTCACGTGTTCAACCTTGCGATAGGGCTTTTGGGCGCGTATATCCACGACGCAAGGCTTCAATACGTGGAGTTCTACGGCAGGTTCTTCGAGGGTGAAGGTTCGCTCTTTACGCCTTTGGGTTCGAAACATAAACACGTTTTCGTGTTGAATAATTAAAAAAACATTTTGGAGGTACATATGTTTTTATCACTTTTGGAAGGTGAGCAGATGGTTCAGCAAGTCGGTGAAATGGCTGACCAAATCGGTTACACCGGTTTTGCGGTCGCTATGATAGGCGTGGCGCTCTGCGTACTTCTTTGCGGAATAGGTTCGGCAATCGGTCTTTTCAAGACGGGTACTGCCGCGGCAGGCGTGTTGGGCGAAGCTCCCGACAAGTTCGGTAAAGTTCTCGTACTCGTGCTTCTTCCCGCAACGCAGGGTATTTACGGCTTTATTATCGGTATTATAGCTTCCGGTTCGATTTCGGCGACTATGACCCTTTCGCAGGGCTGGGCTATGATGGGCGCGGTAATGCCTATGGCGGTAGCCGGTCTAGTTACGGGCATATTCCAGGGCAAATCGGCAGTCAACTGTATTTACGCAGTCGGCAAGCAGGACTCTCTCGGCGGTAAGCTTATTATTTACCCCGCAATGATAGAGTTCTATGCAATTTTGGGACTTATCATTTCCATAATGTTAATTCCTCTTATTTAACGGTTATGAGCGAACAGGCAATTATCGAAAGAATAATTTCCGACGCCGAAGCTGAGGCGAAGGAAATTATCAGGGAAGCGGAGGAAAGGGCCAAGGCAACCGTTGCCGAGGCTAATTCCCGCGCCGAAAGAAATAAAATAGGAACGGAAGCGGAAGTCAAAGCCAAGGCGGACAGCATTGCGGACGGAAAGTCCGCCGCCGCACGGCTTGACGGCGCAAAAATCCTGCTCGGCGAAAAGCGCGGCGTTATCGACGAGGTTTACGCCCGCGCTCTCGATAAGCTTTTAAATCTCAGCGAAAAGGAAACGCTGTATCTTTGCACGCGGCTTTTGAACGAGCACGCGGAGGAGGGCGACGAGCTGGTGTTCGCGGATAATTTCCGCTATGCGCAGGCGGTTTCCGCTCTTCCCGTAGTCAAGGAAAAAAAGTTAAAGGTTTCGACGAAGCATACCTCGCTCGACGGCGGGTTTCTGCTTTGCGGAAAGAATTGCGACAAGAACTTATCTTACGGCGCGATACTTTCTATGGACAGGGAAGAAAAGCAATCGGAGATAGCTTCCGTAATATTCAATTCCGAGCATAATTTATAAATAACCTAGCAATCGAAACCGCGTTTTTGCGAGAAAGGAATAAAATGGCTAAGGACTTATTGTACACAAACGGCGTAATTGCCGCCAGAGAAAAATATCTTTTGAGCGAAAAGATATTCAAGCTCTGCGATTCGGGCGCGGAGGAGGCTTTGCGCGCCGTTTCGGAGAGCGGCTTCGGCAAAGGCGCGGAGGTTGCGTCCGTTTACGAGTACGAAAAATTAGTTTCCGCAGACGAGGCGGCTATCGACGCGTTCATACGCGAATATGCGCCGTCGAATGCGGAAGCGGCGTATCTTTTATCCCCGCGCGATTTCCACAACGCAAAGGCGGCGGTAAAGGCTCGCTTTTTAAATCTGAGCGTCGAAAATATGCTCGCCCCCTCGGGACTTATCCCCGCAGAGGTTATAGTAAACTGCGTAAATTCGGGCGACAGCGAATCTCTCGGCGGCGCGTTAGGCGAAGCCGTAAGGGAAGCTTCGGCTCTGTTTTCGGAAGAAAACGAGGCGGAGGTTTCGGGCGCGGAGATAGGAATTATATTCGAAAAGGCGCTGTATAAGCATTTGCACGTGGCTTGCGCGCGGAACGGGCTTTTGAAAAAGCTTTTAACGACGAAAGCGGATATGACTAATATTTTAACGGCGCTCCGTTCGGATAATGAAGAATACGCCGCGAAATCATTCGTTTCGGGCGGCAAGCTTGACGATAGTCAGCTCGCCACGCTGTTCGACGAGGATAGCGAAAAAGCTTTAAGGGCTTTCAAAGGCACGCCTTATCACGATTTCGTAAAAAAGTGTATTGAGGACAAATCCGCGGGGCTTCCCTTAACTACTGCGGAGCGCGTCTGCGAGAGCTACGAAACGGAGTACTTCACTGCAAAGAAGTACGAGCTGCAAAAAAATCAGCCGTTCCTTTATTATATTTTCCGCCGCCGTGCGGAAAACGCCAACGTAAGAATACTTTTCGTATGCCTTTTGGCGGGTATGAAGGACAGTGAAATAAAACGCCGCTTGCGTGCAATCAATTAGCGAAGATATTTGCAACGAAGGATTGTTTAGAAATTAACGTTGCGGGCAAAAATCACACTTTTTGCCCTGCAGCCTCAATTTGCGCAAACTTGCGCTCAACGGGTGAATTTTTGCGATTTCTTATAATTGAGGGCGCTAAATATCGCAAAAAGAGGGCAGAGCCCTAAAATTCGTCTGATTTGTTTTTCGCCCCAAGAAAAAGAAATCGACGAGAAAGGAATTTTATGACAGGTAAAATAGCAATCATAGGCGACGGCGACAGCATTATGGTTTTCAGGGCGGCGGGCGTTGCAACCTTTGCCGCGGAAAACGAGGCTAAGGCGCGCGAAGTATTAAGAAAGGTCGCCAAGGATTTTCAGATAATTTTTTTAACCGAGGAGCTTGCCAAACCCCTGACGGAATTTTTAAAGAGGTTTGACGAAGAACCGTACCCCGTCGTTTTAAGCATACCGTCCAAAAACGGAAGCACGGGTCACGGCACGGAGCTTTTGAAAAGCGCGATGGAGCGCGCCCTCGGCGTTGACATTCTATTTAATAATTAATTATGACGCGAGCAAAAATCACACTTTTTGCAAGCGGACACAATTTGTGCATACCTGCACCTCAGCGAGGTGAATGTCCGCGATTATATAACGGTGTGCTACTAAGTATCGCGGACAGAGGGCGAGAAGCCCTCAAATCACGAAATTGCCGACATCATCGAACGTCGGGAATTTCGTGAAATAAGGAGTTTTTTTATGGGAAAAACAGTAAAAATTTCCGGTCCCTTAATAATTGCGGAGGGTATGGCGGACTGCAAGATGTACGACGTCGTGCACGTTTCCGAAAAGGAGCTTATCGGCGAGGTTATAGAGCTGCGCGGCGATAAGGCTTCCATTCAGGTGTACGAGGAAACGTCGGGCTTAGGTCCGGGCGAGGAAGTCGTTTCGACGGGCGAACCCCTTTCGGTAGAGCTTGCGCCCGGTCTTTTATCGGGCATATTCGACGGTATTCAGCGCCCGCTTACCACGCTTTTCTTCAAATACGGCTCGCGTATTTCGAGGGGCGTTTCGGTAAACA
>CAZRCE010000067.1:0-6654 GCA_964598465.1 uncultured Clostridia bacterium
TCCCTTTCACCGAGCCTTCGGTTGAAGTGGACGTAAGCTGCTTTGAGTGCGGCGGAAAAGGCTGCCGCCTTTGCAAGGGCACGGGCTGGATAGAAGTGCTCGGCGCGGGCATGGTGAACAGGCGCGTTTTAGAGGGTTGCGGCATCGACCCCGACGTTTATTCGGGTTTCGCGTTCGGTATGGGCATAGAGAGAATTGCGATGCTTAAATACGGCATAAACAATATGAAGCTTTTGTTCGAAGGCGACGTAAGATTTTTAAAACAGTTCAAGGGTTGACGGAGGTAACGAGATGAAAGCACCTTTAAGTTGGTTGAAAGAATACGTGGATATCGACGTTTCCGCTGAGGAATTGCAGGCGAAGCTGTTTTCCTGCGGGTTCGAGGTCGAAGAGCTTTACGAAATCGGCAAGGATATACGCGGGGTCGTAGTAGGCGATGTTATAAGCTGCGAGCCCGTCGAGGGAACTCACCTGCACGTGTGCAAGGTAGATTGCGGCGATAAAGGCGTGGTACAGATTTGCTGCGGCGCGGACAACGTTAAAGCGGGTATGAAAGCGCCCGTCGCACTGCCCGGTGCAACCGTTTACGCGACTGCAAAGGACCACGTAACCGTCGAGGGCGTTATGATAATTTCCAAGGGCAAGCTGCGCGGAATAGAGTCTGACGGTATGCTTTGCTCTGGCGTGGAAATCGGCGTGAACGGCGACATGTTCGACGGCGGCGAAGTGAACGGACTACTCGTTCTGCCGAACGAATTTAAAAACGGCGCGGACGTAAAACCCCTGCTCGGACTCGACGATTATATATTCGATATCGCGGTTACGGCTAACCGCCCCGACTGCCAGAGCATACTCGGCATCGCGCGCGAGGTCGCCGCGGTTTTGGGCAAGACTCTGAAAGAGCCCGACTACTCTTTCATCCCCGTAAAATGCGGAAAAACCGTACCCGTGGAAGTGATTGCCCCCGATATATGCCCGAGATACGTCGCTCATTACGTAAAAGACGTGCGCCCCGTGCGCTCCCCTTTAAAGATAAGAAGAAGGCTTTCGCTCTGCGGAATACGCCCCATTAACAGCCTCGTGGATATCACTAATTACGTACTCCTCGAAATGGGTCAGCCCATGCACGCGTTCGATTACTCGAAGCTCGGCGGCGGGAAAATCGTGGTAAGGCGCGCCGACGACGGCGAAAAGATAACCACGCTCGACGAGAAGGAATTTACGCTCACGCACGATAACCTCGTAATATGCGACGGCGAAAAGCCCGTCGCGCTCGCGGGGGTTATGGGAGGGCTCGAAAGCGAGATTACCGACGACACGAAGGAGCTTTTGTTCGAAGCGGCGAAGTTCGCGCGCGACAGCGTGAGAAAGACGGCGCGCGCTTTGGGTCAGCACTCCGACTCCTCCGCCACTTTCGAAAAGGGCGTTTACGAATACAACACCGAACGCGCGATGAACAGGGCGTTGCACCTTATCGAGGAACTCGGCTGCGGCACGGTTACGGACGCGCGCACGGACGCTAAAACCGAATACTCCTCCGACGGCGCAAAGACGATGAGCGCGAGCGTTGAAAAAATTAACGCGCTGCTCGGCATTAAAGTGCCCGCGGAAGAAATGAAAAAGATTTTGGAAAGGCTTTCGTTCGGCGTGGAAATTCACGGCGACGAAATGAAAATTTCCGTTCCCGCATTCCGCGAGGATATCGACGGTTATCCCGATATCGCCGAAGAAGTTATAAGGTTTTACGGTTACGACAACCTCACGGGAACTTTCCTCTCCTCCGCTTCCGTCACGAACGGCGGATATACCGACGAGCAGAAGGACGAGGCGGCGATAAAGGACGCGCTCGTCAGCCGCGGGCTTTACGAAATTTCCACCTACTCGTTCTATTCCGAAAAGGACCTCGACACCCTCCTTATTCCCGCCGACGCGCCCGAGAGAAAGTTCATTAAGATTAAAAACCCCATCGGCGAGGACTTGTCCGTTATGCGTACGACGCTCGCCCCGTCGATGCTGAGCGTTATAGTAAGAAACCTGCGCCGCGGGAACAACGACGGAAAGCTGTTCGAAATCGCTAAAAGATTTATCCCGAAAGAGCTTCCCTTAAAGGACTTCCCCGAAGAAAAGCCCACGCTCTGCATAGGCGCGTTCGGAAAGCTCGACTTCTTCGACGTAAAGGGCTATATAGAGGTGCTTGCGGAAACTCTGCGCGTTAAGTTCGAATACGCGAAAGCAACGCGCCCCTTCCTCCACCCGGGCGTTTGCGCCGAAATAATTTGCGAGGGTGAGGTTATAGGTTACGCGGGTCTTCTCGACCCGAAAATTTCCGAAGCGCTTGCGATAGAGCGCAAGGTTTATCTTTCCGAAATCGATTACGAAAAGCTGTTAAGCCATAAAAAGCCGTTCAGATATTCGCCCGTACCTAAATTTGCGGAAATCGAACGCGACGTCGCGCTCGTGGCAGATATGAACGTGCCCTGCGGGGATATCGAAAAAGAGATTTACGGTGCGTGCAAGTACGTAACCAAGGTCAAGCTTTTCGACATCTACGTCGGCAGTCAGATAGCAAGCGGCAAAAAATCGATGGCGTTTACCCTTACCTTCACGCCGAAGGACGAGCCTTTGGAAGAAAAAATCGACGGCTTCGTGAAAAAGATTTTGGGCAATCTGAAATACAAACTGGACGTAGAACTGAGATAAAATGCTTAAGAGCGGCGGGTAAATCCCGCCGCTCTACGCTTTGTAGAGTTAATTCTACAAATCATAGATTGCGTTTTTGTTTGCGTGATAGTAAAATCTAATTAAGAATTCACGACGAACGAGGTAACGATGATGGATTTGAAAAGTATGGGAACAATTTTATCGCACCTGCGGAAGAAAAGCCGAATGACCCAGCAAGAGGTTGCGGACAAGCTTAACGTTTCGAATAAAACGCTCTCTTCCTGGGAAAACGGACGGACTATGCCCGATATTTCCTACCTGCCCGCAATCGCCGACCTGTACGGAATAACCGTTGACGAGCTTTTACGGTTTAATCCCGAAGAAGCCGACAGCAATAAAGAAAAAAGCGTGCCGGACGAAAACACGCAACAAAAAACGAACTACTTCGCCAAAACCATACCCGTGTGCGACGCGCTGATTTTCTGCGGCTTACTCTTCTTATTATCGTGCATACTCTTTCTTTATTCGGGCGCACCGTTCTGGCTCGACGTGCTTATCGCGGTACTGAGTCTGTGCGGAATTGCCGCAACGACGGTCTATCTTATCTATTGGGATTACACTACCGTTAATTCACGCACCAACGGCGAATTCGTTGCTACGGTAAAGCTGAGAACGGCAAAAATTCTGTTTATAGCTTCCATGCCGTTTTTGCTTGCCGCGACGGTTATTATAATCGTATTTTTTGCGACGAACGTACACGATTACAGCGTAAACGTAGGCAACGTTAAGGTAACTTATCAAGTCGTAAGAGCGCATTTGATTACTTTTGCAATAAACGCCGCGATATTCGCCGGCTATTTTACGGCAGCTATGATAATCCGTATTAAAATCTTGAACGGCTACGTGGGAAAAGAGTGCGAAACGGTTAAAAATCATAATTCCGCACTCTTGAAAAAGATATGCCTGTATTCGCTTATTCCAATCGTTGCCGCCGTAATATGCACGGGCGTACTGTGCGGAACGAGGTTCACCTCAACCAAAACTTATCTGACTGCCGACGGTGCGGACGAGTTAATAAACGAAATGCAGACTATTTGCATTGCCGAACAAGATACCGACGAATATACCGTGAAAATCGATATTACCGATACTGACGAAAAGCGAATTTTTTACGTTAAAAAAGGCGACTATAATATGACGGACGGCGAATATTTGCTGAACTTTCCCGAATACGGATTGGTCGGCGCAGATTACGACCTCGGCAACGGTTTTACGGGCAAAGTAAACGCCGCGCGCGAATGGCTCGTATTTGTGACGGACGCAAAAGACGAGCACGTGCAGTTCTCTTCCATGGTATTTAAGGAATACGCGTTTACCGACGAAGCCGGAAACGAACGCATAGCCGTAAACGTTTCGCATACGTTTGACTTAAACGAAAAAGCGACGAGCAACGCGAACGCGTTCTGCCTCGGCGATAAATCGTTCGGCGTAAAGTTCGACGAATCGAGCGAAACCTACTCCTTTTACCGCGAACAGGCTTGCAGATACGTGCAGACGGCTATATACGTTTTGATATTTACGGCGGTTGCAACGGTCGCCGCGGATACGGTAATTTACTTTTTGAAGCGCACTAAATACGAAATTTAACCGTTAGGAACGAGCGAAGCGCCGCCGCCTAAAAGCGAGCCGTGAAGATAAGTATCGGGAATTTTGCCCGTTATCACGCTTTCGCAGATGAGCACTTCCGTTACGGAAGCGAGGTTTTTGGTCTGCGTGGGCATAATGATTGAAATGTCCGAAACGATTTCCAGATACAGAGAATGTTTGGTCTGATTAATGCCCGCGTCCGTGAATTTGGAAACGAATTTACACTCGACGTTGGGTATGGGAATGATTTTTAAATTTATCTTATGCCCGAAGCCCGCGAGGGCTTCTATTCCGGTAAACGCGCCGAGCGGAACCATTATCCCCTCCGCGCTCATTCGGGCGAGGTTTTCCTGCGAGAGATACGCCGTATCGCGGGCGATACGGTTTATTTTGAGCGAGTTAGTGGTAATCGTTGAAACGTTTCCTTCCGTGTCGTAGCGGACGGTTATCAAGTCCTCGTAGCGGAGATTGTCGTTGAGCGTATAATATATCGCGTCGTTTACCGCTACCGTCGTGACGGAGCGTATCGTCGCTTCGCTTATCGATATTAAAACGCGCGTAACGTTGCGCTGAAAAAAGACGAGAAATCCTATTATCGTAAGGCATATCAGTACGATTACTACCCTTACTCTTTTCCGTTTTGTGCGCTTTGCCATACTTTATTGTATAAAAATTAACTCTGCAATATTCTTTTATCACCACTTTATCGGCACGCCGACGCAAGCTGAAAACGGCTTATAAATCGTATAAATTTATAATATTCAGTTCCCTTTTCTTTGCATATTTTAAAGCTGTTTTTGCACCGCTTCGGTATGCGTTTTCGTCAACGTAGCATATCAAAGTGCAACTATTATCTATCATTAATCTATTGCTCAGCGTTATGCGTCTTTTAAAGTGCGCTTCTTCTATCTCGTACATCACGACTTCCACGTCGCTATAAGGCGGTTGAATTTCTCCGTAATCGCTACGCTTGTAGTAATTTACTTCGTTTAAACTCGTTACTACAACTTCTATTTTTAAATTTATATATAAAGCTCTAAGCTCTCTGCACACGCTTAACGCAAGCTCGTCAAATTCCCCGTGCGTTCCCATCGTAAAGTAAAGCGCACCTTTCTCTATTTCTTCCTTTACAATACGATACAACTTATCTTTAACTCCCGCTCTTAAAATTAAACTGTGCCCGATAAATGCTACTCTGTTTTCCATAGTTGCAAACCATTGTATCAGAACGATAGTTCTATGTCAACAATTAATAGAAAAATAGTTCTAAAATATCTATACTATGGAATTTGGCATAAGGTTGCGAGAATTATTGAAAGAGAAACAAATATCGCAGGAAACTTTGGCAAAAAATATCGGCGTTTCACAGCGGGCGGTTTCCAAATGGGTCAACAATCAGGCAGAACCCACGGAAAGCTATATCGTAAAGTGCGCAACGTATTTTGAAGTATCCACGGATTATTTATTAGGTTTAAAAGACGATTAATCTTAAAGCCCCCGATAAGGAAAATCTTATCGGGGGCTTTTATTAATTAATACGTTTTATCAATTCGGTTTCGTGCGGGCTTTGAAAATCAAAGCCATTATAAACGAGAACACGACCGCGGCGGTAACGCCCGCGCTTGCCGCTGCGAGAGAGCCGGTAACCGCGTAGAAAAATCCGCGTTCCGCACCCTTTATAGCGCCGTTTGCCAAAAGGTAACCGAAGCCCGAGATAGGAACGGTCGCGCCCGCGCCCGCAAACTCGACGAGAGGCTGATATATGCCGAGCGCCGTTAATACCACGCCCGCAAGCATAAAGTACACTAAAATTTTGCCCGCCGTGAGGTCGGTGAAATTTATGATTATCTGCGCAATCACGCATATAGCCCCGCCCACTACGAAAGCTTTTATAAACATTAAAATTATTTCGAGAACCTGCTGTCCCATATTACACCTCCAACTGTACGGCGTGGCTTATGCAGGGAATGGATTCGCCTTGACCGGACGACACCGTAGAAAGAAGCGCGCCCGTCGCCGCAAACAGCACGCGCTTATACAGCCCCGCGCGCAGTTTGGAATAGACGTAGGAATTGAACACTACCGCACTGCAACCCGCGCCGCTTCCGCCCTGAAACTCGTCCTCGATAACCTTATAAATTATCTCGCCGCAGTCCACGTGATTTTCGGAAATATCGTAGCCCTTTTCCCAGGTTAAATCCTTTAATATGCGCGAGCCGAGCGCACCGAGGTCGCCCGACAATATCAAATCGTAATCGTCTGGGCAGGTGTTCGTATCGCGGAAGTGCTGAATTAGCGTTTCCGCGCAAGCGGGCGCCATTGCCGCGCCCATATTGTTGACGTCGG
>CAZRCE010000068.1:0-6584 GCA_964598465.1 uncultured Clostridia bacterium
CCACACGGTCATATCGTCGGTGTTAAGCGCAACGTTCGTGAAAATCGTGCCGCGCTTCGTCGCCGCGAGAGCGTTGGGGTTGGAGTGTTCGTTCGTGCCGGGCGCAACGCCGAAGAAGCCGTTTTCGGGGTTGACAGCCCAAAGTCTGCCGTCTTTGCCTACCCTTATCCAGGCGATATCGTCGCCCACGCACTCTATCTTATAACCCTTTTCAAGGTAATGCTTGGGGGGAATAAGCATTGCGAGGTTGGTCTTTCCGCAAGCGGAAGGGAACGCCGCCGCAATATATTTTTTGGTCTTGTCGGGGAAGGTTACGCCGAGAATAAGCATATGCTCAGCCATCCAGCCCTCGTTTTTGCCGAGGTAGGAAGCGATACGCAGAGCGAAGCACTTTTTGCCGAGCAGAACGTTTCCGCCGTAAGCCGAGTTCACGGAAATAATCGTGTTGTCCTCGGGGAAGTGCATTATGTATCTTCTGTCCGCGTCCACGTTGCATTTCGCGTGGAAGCCTTTAATGAAATCACCGTCCTTGCCGAGCGCGTCGAGGCAGTTCTTGCCGACCCTCGTCATAATGACCATATTCAAAACTACGTAAATGGAATCGGTAACTTCGACGCCGATTTTAGCGAAATCGCTGCCGATAACGCCCATCGAATAGGGGATAACGTACATCGTTCTGCCCTTCATAGAGCCGCGGGCGATTTCCGCGCAGAGCTCGTAGCCCTGTTTGGGGTCCATCCAGTAGTTAATAGGACCTGCGTCCTCTTTATTTTTCGTGCAGATAAACGTTCTGTCCTCTACGCGCGCAACGTCGTTGACTTTGGTCCTGTGAAGGTAGCAATCGGGAAGGAGCGTTTCGTTGAGCTTGATAAGCTCGCCGCTGGTTACGGCTTCTTTTCTGAGCGCGTCGAGCTGGCTTTCGTCGCCCGTTATCCAGACGATTTTGTCGGGCTGAGCGAGTTCCGCGCTTTCGTTTACGAATTCGAGAACTTTCTTGTTCTTTGTCAGTGCCATTTTATCTTTCTCCTTATAAATATCTGTCGTATTTTCGTGTGTAATTTCGCGTGTTTTTCGCAAAAACGCCACTTTTCAGTCATTATAATTATAAAACAAAAACCCGGGGGTTTGCAACAAAAATAAACCGGATTTTTTGTGATAAATTCATTTTTGAAGGACGGATTTTCGCCATTTATAATATATATGACAATTTAAAACATTATTCAATAAATATTTTCATTTTTCCTGCCGCCGTATGCGCTATCATTCTTTAAAAACGGTTTAAAATGATTTCGTTCGCGCGAAAAATCACACTTTTTCGCAGCGAGCCTCAATTTGCGCATACCTGCGCCTGAGCGAGGTGAATTTGCGAAATTATATAATCGTGTGCTTCTTATCATTTCGCAAAGAGGGCGAGAAGCCCTCAATTCACGAAAATTGCAGACATCATCTAACGTCTGCAATTTTGTGAACAAAAAAGGAGTATATTATGGCGGGTTACGTTAAAAAGATTGCCGTAATAAAGGGAATAAAGAGCGGTTTCTCCACGGACGGAAGCCCGCTTTCGGGGCTGGTCAAGTGCGAGTGCTACGCGGGATTTTTAAAGGTGGAGGTTTCGCTCGTTAATTTCGCGCCGCTGTCGGAAGGGCGGTACGTTTTCGGCGTTTCGGACGGGAACGCGTGCGTGCTTTTCGAGGGCGGACTTTTCGAGGGCGAGGTGGATTTCGACCTTTCGCGCGGGTTTGCGGCTCTCGTATGCTTCTGTCATAACGGCGCGTTTCCCGTTGCGAGCGCGGTAAACGGCGAGCTTGCGGGCGCGCTTATAGACCTTAAAGAAAAAATAAGCGGAAGCGAGGTTTCGGTAAAGCCCGCTTCGGGCGGTGCGGCTTACGACGACGAAGCCGTGGCGGAGGTGAACTATTATGAACTGGAAGCTGATGAGAGCCGTGACGCTGTACGCGAAAATAAAAAAGCGGAAAAAGCAAGGCGTTCAGGCGGCAAAAATGAAAAGAATACTCGCACTGAACGCGGCGCGGTCGGCGAGATAGCCGCGGGCTTTAAAAAAGAGGCCGACCCCAAGCTTGCGGGCGGCGATTTCTACGCCCGTATGAAAGAGAAGATAAAGCTCGTCTTTTCGTCGTACCCCAAGCTTAAACAGCTCGAAACGGCGATGGAAGGCTCGCGCTGGGTGAAGATTTCCTACGGCGAGGGCAGGCATTACGCGTTCGGCACGCTGTCCTACGGCGGCGAGGTGAGGTATATCTGTTACGGCGTTCCGTCGGCGGACGCGGTAACGCCCCCGCCCAGCCTTAAGGATATGGCTTCCTACGTCCCCGTGGAGGACGGGGGATATTGGGTAATGTTTCAGGACGCGGCTACGGGCGTAAGCGTGAAGATAGATAACGAATAATTCGGAATTAAATACGGCGCGGCGGTTTTTCAACCGCCGCGCCGTATTAATCTTCTTCGGATTTATTTACGGTAATTTTGAATTTGCTTCCACTCAAATCAAGTATAACTTCATTGCCGTTTTTGAGCGCATTTTTGTAAATACGCTCAAAGTATGCGAAAATCTCGCCCGCAATATCGTTCTCGTCGGTTAAATCCTCGTAAGTTTCTTTTTCGTGTTTCATTCGCGTGACCACCTTATAATTTTTTTGCTTTCGCTAAATATATTATAACACGAGAAGATTAGACAATAAAGCATAACGCCGCGCTTTTTACGATAATTGGATAGGAGGTTTTGTCTAAAAAATGATAGTTATGTCGAAATTTGCCGAAACGCTTAAAGAGCTCGTCGATGAAAGCGGGTTAAGCGTGCAGAATATCGCAAAGGAAACGGGAATACACAGGAGCTGTCTGTACGGATATTTGGGCGGTAAAAATATACCGACGCTTAAAAGAGCCGTTGCGCTTGCTGATTTTTTCGGCTGCAATCTCGATTATCTGTTCGGCAAAAGCGATTATAAAGAGAGCGTAAGCCCGAAGGTTTTGCCGCCGCTTTGCGAAAAGCTTGCTTATGCTGTAGATAAATCGGGCAAAACCAAATATAAAATTACGCGCGGAGCGGGAGTGGAGGAAGCCGCGTTTTTCCGTTGGCTTAAAGGCGAAAACGAACCGTCGTTAGAAAATCTCGAAAAGATAGCCGACTATCTCGGATATTCTCTTGACGAAATACTCGGTCGGAACTAAAAATTTAATGCGTAAATAATTGCGGGCGCGACTGAAAAGTCGCGCCCGCATAGCTGTGGGGATACTATTAAAATTTACGGCGTCGGCAGAATGATTTGCGCGTTGCCGTCGGTTACCATAACCTCGGGGAGCTTGCCGTCCCATTTTGCAAGGTATTCCGCATACTTTAAGTAATCGGTGATAAGCTTGATTTCTTCGGCGGTTTTCCCGTTGAAGTCTATGTCGTATTTCACGCTTACGGCGTCGCCGTCTTTAATTTCCGTTTCGGTAATCTCGAAGCCCATAGCCCTTGCGATTTCAACGGATTTTTCTTTAATGCTCTGCGCTTCGGCACGGGCTACCAGAACAACGGCTTGCGCGTCCGCGTCCGCCGCGGCGATTTTCGCTTCCGCCTGAAGCTTTGCAACTTCAAGCTCTTTCTCCGCGTTTATAATCGCCGTTTCCTTTTCGTACTGAGCCTTCAGTTTTTCCTGCTCCGCAATCATTTTATCCTCGACGGTCTTTTCGAAAGCGTCGGAGAAATCGATGTTCGTCAATACTACGGTGTTTACGGTAACGTAGTAGTTGTTGTCTATCGCGTCCTTGACCGTCGATTCCACCTTGGGTGAAATGAGGGCGCGCGTTTCGATTATGTTCATTGCGGAATATGCCGAAAGCACCGACTTCGTCTTTTCTATCGTAACGCTCTGGATTTTGCCGGAAAGCGTTTCGAGGTTGCCGTAGTTGGTCGCAATCTCTATGGCTTTGCCCGTGTCTATCTGATACTGCACGGTCATCGTAACGTCCATAGTCTGCGCGTCCTTGGAGTAGGCGGTGGTGCGTATGTCGAGATTCTGCACCTTTGCGTCGTAAAACTCGTAAGTTTCCGTTACCCAGAAATCGAAGTAAGTGCCCGCAGTCCTTACGCTGTTTGCCTTGCCGAGGTGTTTAACGACGGCGACTTCGCCCGCCTCCACGGTGTGGAAGCTGAAGGGGATAAGCACGAACAGTATCGCGAAAACTGCCGCCACGCCTGCGCCTACCCAACCGAAGACCGGACCTATTCTGCGTCCGGAGCTTCCGTTCTTTCCCGCGGGAAAGCCCTTGAACGCGAGAACCGCGATTGCCGTTATCGCACCCGCCGCGGCAAGTACGAAGAACAAGACACCTAAAATAATTCCTATTGTCATTTTAAAACCTCCTCCCGATTGCGGGCGGAGGTGTGAGTTTTTATAAAAATAAAACTTCTCCGCCCGACGGCTTGCGCCGATTAGCGAAAAAGTCTTGCTCCTTAAGGATTAAGGTTGCCGAGGCGGGAATTTCGTCCGTCCTGACGCCTTCGGCAATTTGCTGCTCCCTTTTACGTGTATTATTTTACAGCATAAAACGGAGGTTGTCAAGAGTTTTCGATAAAATTTTATCGAATTATTTAATAATTTTTTCGGTCGGTATAGTATTGTCCGAAAAGTGTATAAACTTATCCGTTTTATATATGGACTTAGCCCTCGCGCGCGTATATAATTAGTGTGTGTAACCAGATAATACCAAGCACAAGCTTGATTTTAAGGCTGAATTTAATTTTATACTGCGTTAAGTCCGCTTGCCGTGCTATTCAAGCACGCCTTCGCGTTCTTTCCTTGTCTAAATAAAAAATTCAGCTCTTTAAATTGCTTCGCACCTTTGCGTGAGCATTTTGCGATGATTTGAGTTCGTGGCAACTGAGGCGTACAAAGATGTACGACGAACGGCGCAACGGGCACAAAGCGCGCAAAATACACCGCAAAGGCAAGTTCGGATTTGGTATTAGCTGGTTATGGAAAAATTTAGCATTTCGGCAATTACGCCGCAATGCAAATCGGAGGATAAAATGACGGTAAAAGAAAAACTCAACGCTCTCGTTGAAAATCTCGAAAACGTAGGCATCGTTCCCGTTATCAAACTCGATAAAGTCGAAAACGCAGAAAAACTCGCCGCGGCGCTTCGCGCGGGCGGTATCAACTGCGCGGAAGTGACTTTCAGGGCTAAGGGCGCGGACGAAGTTATCGCGAGAATGGTTAAGGCGTATCCCGATATGCTCGTCGGCGCGGGCACGGTTTTAACCTGCGAACAGGCGGACGCGGCATACGCGGCGGGCGCGAAATTCTGCGTAGCCCCCGGGCTTAATCCCAAAGTGGTTAAGCACTGTCTCGACAAGGGAATACCTTTCGCTCCCGGACTTTCTTCCGCAAGCGAGATAGAGCAGGCTTTGGAACTCGGGCTCGACTTCGCGAAGTTCTTCCCCGCGGAACAGGCGGGCGGACTTCCCTATATCAAGTCGGTTTGCGGACCTTACACCACGATGCGCTTTATGCCCACGGGCGGCGTTACGGCGGATAACCTCAACACCTACCTCGCGTACAACAAAATCGTTTGCTGCGGCGGTAGCTGGATAGTTCCTTCAAAGCTCCTCGACGAGGAAGACTGGGCGGGCATAACCAAGCTTTGCCGCGAGGCTATCGACAAGATGCTCGGCTTCGAAATGGTTCACGTCGGCGTGAACTGCGCCAACCCCGCGGAGGCGGAAGCGGTTGCGGACAAGTACGAAGCGGCGTTCGGCTTCACCAAAAAGGTGGGCAACAGCTCGGTATTCGCTTCCACTTATATCGAATGTATGAAAACTCCTTTCAGGGGCGATATGGGTCACGTGGCGATTGCTACCAACTCCGTAAAGCGCGCGGTATATCAGCTTAAACAGCGCGGCTTCGAAGCGGACGAAAGCTCGTTCAAGTACGACAAGAACGGCAATATGAACGTGGCGTACCTCAAAGACCAGTTCGGCGGATTTGCCGTTCACCTCGTTTTAAGAAAAGCTTAATTTAAACCAATCGCCGCACCGCGGCGGAAAATAAAAAACTATTAATTTACAAGGAGTAAATTTCTATGAAAAAAATCGTAACCATGGGCGAGATTATGCTCCGCCTTTCCACCCCCAACAACGAAAAGTTCATTCAGGCTGACGAGTTCGATATTAACTACGGCGGCGGCGAAGCTAACGTTGCGGTATCCTGCGCAAACTACGGACACAAGGCGGAATTCGTAACCGCAGTTCCCGAAAACGAAATCGGCGACTGCGCGGTTGCGGCTTTGAGAAAGTACGGCGTAGAAGTTGACCATATCGCTCACTGCGGCGAAAGATTGGGTATATACTATCTCGAAACGGGCGCTTCCGTTCGTCCTTCCAAGGTCGTTTACGACAGAGCTCATTCCTCCATATCCACGGCTAAGCCCGAAGATTTCGATTTCGACGCTATCTTCGAGGGCGCCGACTGGTTCCACTTCACGGGCATCACTCCCGCCGTTTCCAACAGCGCGGCGGAGCTTACCGAAGCGGCTTTAAAGGCGGCTAAGAAGCACGGCGTAACCGTTTCCTGCGACCT
>CAZRCE010000069.1:0-6484 GCA_964598465.1 uncultured Clostridia bacterium
TCAGCCTAACCGAATACTTTGTGAAATATTCGAATTAGACTGAGATTGGTGACCCTGCCGGGAATCGAACCCGGGATTGAGCCTTGAGAGGGCTCCGTCTTAACCGCTTGACCACAAGGCCATATTAAATTTTATTGCGATTCCCTCTGCCGGGAATACTACGCTTACGCTCCGTGCGATTGCAAGCAATCGGGCGAACCCGGGATTGAGCCTTGAGAGGGCTCTTATATTACGCTTGACCACAAGACCGTTATTTAATTTAGCAAAGTGATTATAACATAAGAAAAATGCGTTGGCAACTGATTTTTCCCGTTTTGAAAAAATTTTAAAGTTATTTGCGATTTCATTCCGTTTTCATACAAATAACACAAACGGCGTTTATAATGTAAGCGTAAATCGAAGCGGGGAAAACCGCCGAGGTTAAATGCGAACACACTTAACTTTTTTCATATTCTCTCTGAGAAGGCGCGCCCCACGGGCGCGTCTTTTCATTATGCGTTTTTGTATAAGCCGTAAAGCCTTTCCGCAACGGCAAGTCCGTCCGCCGCGGACGAAGTTATCCCGCCGCTGTAACCGCTCCCCTCTCCGCACGGATACAGGTTTTCAACGCTTACGCTCTGCAAATCCTTATTCCTTAAAATTTTCACGGGTGAAGAAAACCGCGTTTCGACGCCCGTTAAAACCGCGTCCGCGCAGTCGAAGCCTTTCAGCCTCCTGCCCATATCGGGCACGGCGGCTTTAAGCGCGGCAACCGCAACCGCGGGCAATACCTCGCGGAGGGGCGCAAAAGCCGTTCCCGCGGCGTAAGTCGGCTTAACCTCGCCGAACCCGTCGCTTACCCTGTCCACGGCGAAATCGCCGAAAAGCTGAACGGGCGCTTTGAAATTACACCCTCCCGCCGCGAACGCTTTGCGCTCTAACTCGCGCTGAAAGCGCATGCCCGCGAACAAGTCCGTTCCGCCGAAATCTTCCTTGCGCATCTGCACCATAAGCGCGGAATTGGAATTTACACCGTCGCGCTTATACTCGCTCATTCCGTTGACGACTACGCCGCCCTCCTCGCTCGCCGCGGGCATTACCACGCCGCCGGGGCACATACAGAACGAAAACACCGTGCGCTCGTGCGCGTGGGAAACGAGCTTATAATCCGCCGCGGGCAGAAGCTTATAGCTTTTGCCGTACTGCGCGCAGCTTATCCTTTCCGAAAGGTGTTCCACCCTCACGCCGACCGCGAAATCCTTGGCTTCCATAGCTACGCCTTCCGCCGAAAGCAAAAGAAAAGTGTCGCGGGCGGAATGCCCTACGGCGAGAACGCAGGCGTCGCACGAGAGCTCCTCTTCCGCGCCCGACCGAGTATTTTTCACTTTTACGCCTTTAAGCTTTCCGTCCTCTTTGACAAGCCCGCAAAGCTGCGTGTTGAAAAGGTACTTTCCGCCGTTGGACAGCACGTATTGCCGCACGTTTCGCAAAATATTGTATAAATTGTCGCTACCTATATGCGGCTTATTGAGATACAGAATCTCCTTGGGCGCGCCGAATTTTTCGAAAATTTCGAGCACGTCGCGGTTAAGCCCGTCCTTGGTCTGGGTGTTTAGCTTTCCGTCAGAAAACGCGCCCGCGCCGCCCTCGCCGAACTGTACGTTGGAATTGGTATTCAACGCACCGCCGCCGAAAAACGAGTTAATCGTTTTTCGCCTTTCCTCCACCGCTTCGCCGCGCTCGATTACTACGGGCTTGAAACCCAGCTCAGTCAGCCTCACCGCGCACGCCATACCCGCAGGTCCGCTTCCGACGATAATAATTTTAGGGTCGGACTTTATCATTTCCCTTTCGGGCTTGCCCTCCCGCTCCTCCGAGGCGGACACGGCGACGGAATAGTTCCAAAAAATATTGCCTTTATCGCGCGCGTCGAGCGACTTTTTAAGTATCTTAAAATATCTTATCGGTTCGCCGAATTTGCGTTCGGCGATTTTTATAAGCCCGCTTTCGTCCTTACCCGCCGCGAGCTTTATATTATCTATTCTTTTAATCATCGTTCACCTCTTTGCTGTAAGAGGCAATGCCGCGCGCCGCGCGCTCCGCACACGCGAAAGCCCAGTGAAGATTGTACCCTCCGCATTCGCCGTCCGCGTCGAGCATTTCGCCGACGAGGAACAATTTCTTTGCGAACTTACTTTCGAAATTTTCCGTAATTTCCGAAAGCGGAATACCGCCCTTCGTGACCTGCGCGAAGTCGAAACCGAGCGAACCTTTTACTTCGAGCGTGAAATTTTTAAGGGTTTTCAATATTTCTTCTTCATTATCCGAGCCGCAACGGCGCATAACCGCCCTGCCGAGCTGGTTGTGCAGCGTTCCGCTTAACAGCTCTTCGCGGGCGTAGCCGAGTGTTTTTTTAATCTTTACGTCGCGGATGATGCTATCGTTTTCGTCGGGCAGAAAGGCAAGCGAGAGCGTCACGCCGGACTTGTCCGTAACGAAAGACGAAATTTCGAAAATCGCGTTGCCCGAAACGCCGTAATCGGTAAAGATGACGTCGCCGCGCTTTACGGCGATTACTTTACCGCCGCGGAGAGCCTTGACCTCGCAATCCGTCCTTATGCCTTTGAGCGTTTTTATATGTTTGGTTTCCGTTTTTAACTGTACGAGCGAGGGATACAGCGGCGTTACCGTGTGCCCGAACGCCGTAGCGAGCGAGTAGCCCGAGCCGTCCGTGCCGAACTGCTTCTGCGCCTTTCCGCCGACCGCGAGAACGACGAAATCCGCGCCAACGCGGTTTCCGTCCGAAAGGGTAAGCGTGAAGCCCTTTTCTATCTTTTCTACCTTTACTCCCGAAAAAATACGCGCGCCGCCCAGCTTTAATTCCGCCGAAAGGCTGTCCGTAAGCGCGGAAGCCTGTCTGCCGCCGGGATACACCCTGCCGTTCTTATCGGCGGTGAGCACGCAGTGAAAAAGGCTCTTTTCAAGCTCCGTCGCGCCGAAAGCGCCGATGAGACCGCGTATAAAATCCCCGTCGCCGCCGAAATAGCGCGCCCCGTCCATATCGAGATTCGTGACGTTGCCCTGACCGTTGCCCGTTGCGGCAAGCTTTTTGCCGAGGCGGTCGTTGCGCTCTATAACGGCTACCGAGGTTATTTTGTTTCTTATTAAAAAGGCGGCGCAGGCGAGACCCGCCGCGCCGCCTCCCACTATCGCGACGTCGAATTTTTCCATAAGGAAATTTTATAACGGTTTACGATTGTTTGTCAACCGAAATTTCCTTTAATATTCCCGCGAGCGCGGCAAGATGAAGCTTTTCGTCCTCGATTATGCGAAGAATTATCTCTTTCACTTTGTCGCCGTGCAGGCGGGGCACAATCTTTTCGTAAACGCAGATTGCGTGCCGCTCGCCGCAGATATCGTCCTCTATCATACTTTTAAGCGAGCAGCCGTAGCTTACGAATTTGGTGGAATAGAAATTGAAAGCCGCGGGCGGATAAGCCGAATACACTGGCTGTGCGCCGAGCGCGCAGATAACGTTGCCGAGCGTTTGCAGATGCATCATTTCGGCTATCGCTATATCCTTTAAAGCGGTGCTTATTTCTTTTTTGCCCTGCGACAAAAATATCATCGAATGGTATATGTACTGCAAAATTGCGTTCAGCTCTCCCGAGGACGTCGAATAAGCCTGTGAAACGAGCTTTAAATCGCGTACGTCGCGGGATATGCCCGAGATATCGGGGTATTGGCCTTCCGCAATCATTGGTTTTGCCATATAAAAAAACGCTCCTTTTTGCGCACGCCGCGCGGACTACCGTCCGCGCGGCGTGCGTTAATACTTATACTTACAAAGTATTCAAAGAGCGCGTGCGTTTGTTAAATTTTGATTGCCTTTAAAGTACCGTTTTTAAAAATTCCGCGGTGTAGCCAACGCCTTCTTTTACGACATCCTCGGGGCTGCCGCAGGTCACGACCGTACCGCCCTTATCGCCGCCTTCCGGCCCGAGGTCGATTATATAATCCGCGTTTTTGATAACGTCGAGATTGTGTTCAATTACTATTACCGTATTCCCCGCTTCCCTAAGCCTTGCGAGAATGTTTACGAGCTTTTCCACGTCGTAGGTGTGAAGTCCAGTCGTCGGCTCGTCGAGGATATATATTGTCTTGCCCGTACTGCGCTTGGAAAGCTCGGTCGCGAGCTTTACCCTCTGCGCTTCGCCGCCCGATAGCGTCGTGGCGCTTTGACCGAGTTTGATATAGCCGAGTCCGACGTCGCACAGCGTTTTCAGCTTGTTATGAATGGACGAAACGGGCGCGAAAAATTCCGTCGCCTCCTCCACCGTCATTTCCAGAACGTCGGATATCGATTTACCTTTGTACTTGACTTCGAGCGTTTCCCTGTTATAGCGTTTGCCGCCGCAGACCTCGCAGGGGACGAAAATATCGGGCAGAAAGTGCATCGCTATCTGCAAAATTCCGTCGCCCTGACAGTGTTCGCATCTGCCGCCCGCGACGTTGAAGGAAAATCTTCCCGATTTGTAACCGCGCTCCTTTGCGTCGGGCGTGGCGGCGAAAAGCTCCCTTATCTGCGTGAATACGCCCGTATAGGTCGCGGGATTGCTCCTCGGCGTTCTGCCTATCGGCTGTTGGTCGATGGCTATGACTTTATCGAAATATTCCACTCCCTCGAAGCCGTCCGCTTTGCCCAAAAGCTGTCTTGCGCCGTTGAGGTTGTTGGCGAGATAGGGATAAATTATTTCGTTCACGAGGCTGGACTTGCCCGAACCCGAAACGCCCGTTACCGCCGTTATAAGACCGACGGGCACGCTTACCGTGATATCTTTAAGGTTATTCTGCTTCGCTCCTTTTACGGTGAAAAATCTGCCGTCGGGCTTTTGTCTGAACGCGGGAACGGGAATTTTTCTTCTGCCGGCGAGGAAATCGCCCGTTATCGATTTCGGTTCGTCCATGATATCCTGCTGACTGCCGCACGCGACGACCTCGCCGCCGTGCACGCCCGCCTTAGGTCCAATATCGACGATATAATCCGCCGCTTTTATCGTGTCCTCGTCGTGTTCGACGACTATCAGCGTATTGCCCAAATCACGCAAGCCTTTAAGCGACTGCAAAAGCTTGACGTTGTCGCGCTGGTGAAGCCCTATAGACGGCTCGTCGAGGATATAGAGAACGCCCGTTAGCGCGCTGCCTATCTGCGTGGCGAGCCTTATGCGCTGGCTCTCCCCTCCCGAAAGCGTAGCCGCGTTTCTCGAAAGAGTTAAATAGCCGAGCCCGACGTTCCTTAAAAAGCTTAAACGCGCGTCGATTTCCTTTACTATACCGTCGGCAATCATATGCTCCGTCTTGCCGAAGAACGAGAAATCGGAAAATCCCGCGAGGTCGTCCACCGACATATCGCACACTTCCGCGATATTTTTCCCGCCGACCGTGACGGCGAGGGCTTCCTTTTTAAGCCTCTTGCCGTGACAGCAAGGGCAATCCGAGGTGCGCATATAGCGCTCGATATCCCACTTCACGCTGTCGGAAGCCGTCTGATTGTATCTGCGCTGTAAGTTGGCGGCAAAGCCCTCCCACGCGGTTTTGTAGCTCCCCGAAAAGCGGTACGCGTTGTACTGCAAATCTATCTTTTCGCCGCCGTTGCCCCACATTAACATATCGTAGGTTTCCTTTGGCAAGTCCTTGACGGGCACGTCGAGAGAGAAGCCGTAAACCTTGGAAAGGGAATTGAGATACATTTGCGTCATAGCGGAAGAATCCAAATTCCAGCCGCTTATCTTTATCGCGCCCTCGCGCAAGGTTTTATTCTTGTCGGGGCAAATCAAGTCGGGGTCGATAGTCTGCTTAAAGCCCAAACCCGAACATTCGGGACACGCGCCCCACGGGGTATTGAACGAGAAAAGTCGGGGTTCGATTTCCTCAATCGAAATTCCGCAGTCGGGGCAGGCGTAGTTTGACGAGAATAGCTCCGATTTGTCGCCGCTGTCGATAACCACTAACCCGTTTGCGAGTTTGAGCGCGTTTTCAAGGCTGTCCGTAAGGCGCTTTAAAACGGTTTCCTTTACGACGAGCCTGTCCACTACCACCGATATATTATGGCGGATATTCTTTTCGAGGCGGATTTCCTCCTGCAGGTCGTAAACTATTCCGTCCACCTTTACCCTGCCGTAACCGCTCTTTTTATACTGCGCGAGTTCCTTGACGAATTCGCCCTTCTTGCCGCGCACGACGGGGGCTTCGACCATTATCTTACTGCCCTCGGGCATAAGCATAACTCTGTCGGCGATTTCGTCCACGGACTGCTTTCTTATTTCCCTGCCGCAGTTGGGGCAATGGGGAACGCCCACCCTCGCGAACAGCAGACGGAAATAGTCGTAAACTTCCGTTACCGTGCCCACGGTAGAGCGCGGGTTGTGCGAAGTAGTCTTCTGGTCTATGGAAATTGCGGGCGAAAGTCCGTCGATGAGCTCGACGTCGGGCTTTTCCATCTGCC
>CAZRCE010000070.1:0-6382 GCA_964598465.1 uncultured Clostridia bacterium
TGGTTCGAGTTCTACATTATCCCCGCGGTCAGCTTTTTAAAGGTCGATTTTTCGGGCGTGTTCGTAATGATTGCGGGCTTTGCGTTAGGGCCGGTAGCGGGCGTCGTGGTAAGCGTGCTTAAAGAAATTCTTTACGGCGTCGCGTTCTCGCAGACCGTCGGCGTGGGCGAGCTTGCGAATATCATTATAATGTTGCCCTACATTTTAATCCCCACGATTTGCTACAAAAAATTCAAGGGCATAAAAGCCGTGCTTATAGCAATCGCAATCGGCTGCGTATGTCAGGTCGTGTGGTCCGTGCCCGTAAATTACGTTCTCACCTTTCCGTTCTATCTCAACCTGTACGCGCACAAGTCGTGGACGGAGGGTATGGAATTTTATCTTTCGGTATGGTACTGGGCTTTCCTTTTCAACTTCGTCAAGACCGTGCTTATATCAATCGTGACGGTTATACTTTACAAACCGCTTTCGAAGCTGATTAAAGCTACCAACGCGAAATTCGAAAAGCACAGAAAAACAGATTAAATTAATAAAATAATTGCAAAGGTTGCCGTGCGGGTGTATAATGTACCCGTATGGCAACTTTTATTTCCCGCAGCGAAAAGGATACGCTGCGCTTTGCAACCGAATACGCGACCTCGCTTAAAGCGGGCGACGTCGTGCTGTTAAACGGCGATATGGGCGCGGGCAAGACGGTGTTTTGCAAGGGCGTCGCTCTGGGTTTGGGCATAACGGACGAAATCACCAGCCCGACTTACGCCTATATGAACGACTACGGCGGCAAGCTGTATCATTACGATTGCTACCGCCTCTCCTGCGGCGCGCAGGCGGAAGCGTTGGGGCTTTGCGACTATTTCTACGGAAACGGCGTATGCCTCGTCGAATGGGCGGAAAATATCAAGGACGTTTTGCCCGAAAACTGCAAAACGGTGAATATTAAAAAACTTTACGACGGCGGGAGGGAGATAGAAATTGAGTAACTTTCTTGCGGTGGACACCTCGTCGGGTTATCTCACCGTCGCCGCGGTCAACGGCGATAAAGAGGTAAAGCGTTTTATACCCGACTGCGCGTTAAATCATTCCGTCGTGCTTATGGGCGAGATAGACAAGGCTCTGGACGAGGCGGGGCTGCGCCCCGCGGACTGCGACTTTTTCGCCGCGGTTACCGGACCGGGGTCGTTTACGGGTATCCGCATAGGGATATCGACGGTAAAGGGGCTTGCCGCGGCTTGCAATAAACCGTGTCTGGGCGTAACCGCCTTCGATTTGGCGGCGTATAATATAAATAGCCAAAAACGGTTTATAACCGCCGTGGACGCGGGCAGAGGGTTCTATTACGCCTGCGGCTACGAGGCTTCGGGCGAGACGTTTATGCCGCCCTGCTATATTACCAAAGAGGAAACGGAAAGCTTCGGTCTGCCGATTTACGGTTTCGGCGATTATCAGCTTCCCGTTTATTCGCGTTTGCCCGCGGGCGACTGTCTTATCCCTGCCGTAAAGGCGGCGCAAGGTCGCGTCGGCGGGGAATTGCACGCGCTGTATATCCGCAAGTCGCAAGCCGAGGAAAACAGAAAATGAAGATAAGAGAGTGGAAGTTCGAGGACATTTTAAAAATTTCCGAGCTTGAGAAGGATTGCTTCACGAACGACGTCTGGTCCTATCCGACGCTTGCGGCGTGTTTCGAAAATCCGAACTTTTTCGGCGTGGTCGGCGAGGAGAACGGCGAGATTATCGCCTACGGCGGCGTGACGGTCGTCGTGGACGAGGGCGACCTCGAAACGGTTGCGGTTGCGGAGTCCTTCCGCGGCTGCGGAAACGGCAGTATGATTGTTACCGCTCTTTTGGAAGCCGCTAAAAAGCGGGGCGCGCAAAAGCTCTTTCTGGAAGTGCGTGTATCGAATAGCGCGGCAATGAGAACGTATCTCAAATTCGGCTTTAAGGGGCTGTACGCGCGTACGCGCTATTACCCCGACGGCGAGGACTGCCTCGTCATGGTCAAGGAATTGAAATAAAAGGGGAACGCCTATTTTTCTGAACGGTAAACACGCGAGCGTTGCGCGCGCAGGGGAAGGTAAGGACGCATTATTACTGCACGGCTACCTTTCCGACAAGAACAGTTTTTACTATCAGATAAAATTCCTCTCGGAAAACGGTTTTAAAGTTACCGCCCCCGATATGCCGGGATTCGGCGCGAGCGCGCCGATAGACTATCCCTATTCGGTTGGGGATTACGCGCGGTGGCTTAAAGATTTTATCGCGGCGGAAAAGCTGGACCGACCGCATATATTAGCTCATTCCTTCGGTTGCAGGGTAGCTTTAAAGCTCCTTGCGGAAGATTGTGAAATTGCCGACAAACTCGTTATTACGGGCGGTGCGGGAATAGTAAAACCGCGTTCGCGGCAATATATCAGGAGGGTAAAGCGGTACAGAATGGTAAAAAAACTGTTCCCGAGGTTTGCCGAAAAGCATTTCGGGAGCAAGGAATACCGTTCGCTTCCGCCCGTTATGAAGGAAAGCTATAAACGAATTGTAAACGAGGATTTGCGCGATTGCGCGTCCCGTATAAAGAATAAAACGCTTCTCGTGTACGGCAGGGACGATACGGTCACGCCTTATTCCGAGGAGGGGGAAATTTTCAAATCCCTTATAGCGGACAGCGAGCTTATTTTAATCGACGGCGGGCATTTCTGCTTCTGCGAATATCCCGACGGGTTTAATAAGCTGTTGACGGAATTTTTAACGGAGTGACAAATGGGAATATTCATCAGCGCGGAAAAGACCGTGGAGTGCGTCGTAATAGCAGTATTTATCGCGAGCGCGATGCTCGTTTCGGGCTTTAAAATACTGTCGGTACTGCAATCCTGCGGCTACGGCGGAAAAAAGCTTTTAAGGTGGTGCGCGCGTAAAAACAATATGACCTATTCGCGCATGGGGCTTCTCGCCCTCGCGCAGGCGCTTTCTTGCGCGGTTATAGGGCTGTGCTTTTCCTTCTTAGGCTCGTGGGCGGGAATAGTAAGCCTCGCGGCGTACATTATTTTTTATCCGCTCTATATCTACGCGGACAACAAAGTTGCTCTGCGCTGTCCCGCGTCGCTTACGCCCCGCTTCAAACGGCTTTTGGCGGTTTGCTGGCTCGTATTCGCGATAGTGGCGTACTTCATAATTACCTTGCTCAATTTTGCGGATTTCGTCTGGGCGAACGCGCAGTTTTCATATTTAAGGTACGTGCCGCTCGCGGTACTGCCCTTGCTTTTGCCCCTTTTATGCTGTTTGGCAAACCTTTTGACGAAGGTTTACGAAACGCCGAAAAACCGCTCGTTCGTAAAGCGTGCGAAATCAAAGCTCGCGGCTTCGGATATAAAGGTAATAGGCATTACGGGAAGCTACGGCAAAACGAGCGTTAAAAATATTCTCGCGGCGATGCTCGGCGAAAAGTACGGAGTTCTCGCCACGCCCCGCTCGTACAATACCCCGATAGGTATTGCGTTAACGGTGAACTCGTCCGACCTCGGCTCGTACGATTATCTCGTCGCCGAAATGGGCGCGAGGAACAGGGGGGATATAGCGGAGCTTTGCGATACGTGCCCGCCCGACCGTTCTGTTATTACGGGTATCTGCCCGCAGCATCTGGAAACTTTCAAAACCTTGGAAAATATAATCTCCGCAAAGGGCGAAATCCTTCTTTCGACGAAAGAGAAGGCGTATATAGCCCCCGACGCGGCGGATTATTTCAAGGATTATTCCGTTGATAAAGCCGAAATAAACTGCGTGAAGGATATCGTCGCGGACTGCTCCGGAACGGAATTTACGCTTTGCCTCGGAACGGAGGAAAGGCGGGTAAAGTGCAAGCTCCTCGGCGCGCATTCGGCGAAAAATATAGAGCTTTGCGCCGCTGCTGCCTACGACCTCGGCGTATCTTTCGACGCGATATGCTCCGCGATTGAAAAGCTCGGCTTCGTCGAACACCGCTTACAGCTAATCGAAAACAACGGCGTGTATATCCTCGACGACGGATATAATTCCAACGTCGTAGGCGCGGCGGCGGCAGTTGAAACTTTAAGAACGTTCGAAGGCAGAAAAATCGTCGTAACGCCCGGGCTCGTGGAACTCGGCGTTCTGGACGAGGAGGAAAATACCGCGCTCGGCGCGAAGCTCGCGGGGCTTGACAAAGTCATATTAGTGGGCGAAACGCTCGTCGGGTTCGTTATGAACGGTTACCTTTCGGCGGGCGGCGATAAGGAAAAAATCGTCAAGGTCGAAAGCCTTGCGGCAGCGCAGGATATATTAAAGGAATATTTGACTCAGGGCGACGCCGTTCTGTTTTTAAACGACCTGCCCGATATTTACAACTGAGAGTAAGATAAAATAAATAAATCACCAAAGCTAAAAAATAAAGCGGAGGTGATTTTTTTATGAAAAAGTACGAAGTCGCCGTAATCTTCGGCGGCATTTCCAACGAAAACGAAATATCCGTAATCACGGGCACGATGGCGTGCAATATACTTAAAAAGGAGGGCAAAACCGTTCTGCCCGTTTATATCTCGACCGACGGGGAAATATTCGCGGGCGAGGAGCTTGCGGATATCGCCGCGTTCAAAGACGGCTCGTATTCGAGGAGCAAAACGGCGGCGTTCGTCCGCGGCGGGGCGGTTTTATTAAACGCGAAGGGTAAGGTCAAGGAAAGGGCGCAAATCGACTGCGCGCTCAACTGCTGTCACGGCGGCGACGGCGAGGGGGGCGGAGTTTCGGGGCTGTTCGCCGTGAACGGCGTGCCCTTTGCCTCGGCGGGGATTTTCGAAAGCTCGGCGTTTATGGACAAATATCTTACCAAGCTCGTCCTGTCCGCTCTCGGCGTTAATACCGCGCCCTACCGCTACGCCCGAAGTAAGGAGCAGGGCGAAGAAATCGTCGGGGAGCTCGGGTTTCCCGTTATGGTTAAGCCCTGCAAGCTCGGCTCGTCTATAGGCGTAGCAAAAGCCGAAGACGGAGAGGAGCTGTCGTCCGCACTCGAAACCGCGTTCGCGCTCGACGACGGGGTCATACTCGAAAAGTATTATTCCGACCGTCGTGAAATTAACTGCGCCGCGTATTTCGGCGGCGGGGAAGTTATTACTTCGGAGTGCGAAGAAGCGTTCACGGGCGGTGATTTTTTAAGCTTCGACGATAAGTACGCGGGCGGCGGAAAACGCGTTTGCCCCGCGGATATCCCCGAATTAACGGCAAAAACGATAAAAAATATAACCTCGTCAGTTTACTCGTCGCTGAATATGCGCGGCATCGTGCGCTTCGATTACATACTCTCGGGCGGCGAAATAGTTTTAAGCGAAATAAACACCGTGCCGGGGTCGCTGTCGTATTATCTCCTTTCTGACGGGTTTAAAAATTTCTATTCCGTTCTCGACAAAGTAATCGCGCAGGCGAAAGCGGACTTCGCCGCAAAGAGCGGAAAGCTCGTTTCCAAAACGGGTATTCTTAACAATCTGAATACAAACGCTTGCAAGATTAAGTAAAATTTAGTAATATAGTACAAAAGCAAAGGAGCGGCTGATGGAAAGGATTAAGATGACCGTCCCCATAGTGGAAATGGACGGCGACGAAATGACCCGCGTTCTGTGGCGGTGGATAAAGGAAATACTCATAGAACCGTTCGTGGAACTCAAAACTGAGTATTACGATTTGGGGCTTCCCGAAAGGGACAGAACGGACGACAAGGTCACGGAGGAGAGCGCGCTCGCCACGAAGAAATACGGCGTAGCCGTCAAGTGCGCGACTATTACCCCCAACGCCCAACGCGTGGAGGAATACAAACTCAAAAAAATGTGGAAAAGCCCCAACGGCACGATAAGGCGCATACTCGACGGGACGGTTTTCCGCGCGCCGATACTTGCAGGGGGCATCACGCCTTACATACCGGGCTGGAAAAAGCCCATCGTGCTTGCCCGTCATGCCTACGGCGATATCTATAACGCCGTGGAGGACAGGGCGGAAAAGGGCGATAGCGCGTATCTGGTTATCTGCGATAAAAACGGCGAGGAAAAAAGGCGCAAGCTTATTCACTCGTTCTCATCCGACGGCATCGTGCAGGGCGTGCACAATCTCGACTTATCCATAAAATCTTTCGCGAGGAGCTGTTTCGACTACGCGTATGAAAACTCGCTCTCCGTCTGGATGGGCGCGAAGGATACGATTTCGAAAATCTACGACCACAGGTTCAAGGATATATTCGCGGAAATCTACGTCGGGGAATACAAGGCAAAGTTCGAAGAAAAGGGCATAGAATTCAACTATACCTTAATCGACGACGTCGTGGCGCGCGCTGTGCGCAGCGAAGGCGGCTATTTATGGGTCTGCAAGAACTACGACGGCGACGTTATGAGCGATA
>CAZRCE010000071.1:0-6213 GCA_964598465.1 uncultured Clostridia bacterium
GGCACTTATCGCTCTTGCATACCGCGCGGAAGCCTTCGGGAAGCGTCGCTATATGGTCGTTATGGCTCATCCATACGACGGACTTTTTCTTCAAGCCCTTGAAAAGGAGCGATTTCGTATCGAACGCGCAATCCGTTCTTCCGAACTCCGCAACCGCTGTTTCGTTGGCGGGTTCGATTTTACCGCCCAGCCCGTAAACCATAAACTGCGCGCCGTAGCAGATACCTAAAATAGGCACGCCGAGCTCGAATATTTCCTCGTCCATTCTGGGCGAATCGTCGAGATAAACCGAATTGGGTCCGCCCGTGAAAATTATGCCCTTGGGGTTTAATTTGCGGATTTCTTCTACGGGCGTCTTGTACGACTTGACCTCGCAGTAAATTTTATGTTCGCGCACTCTGCGCGCTATAAGCTGGTTATACTGTCCGCCGAAATCTATGACGAGCACTCTTTCGTGTTGCATATGCATCCTCTTTAATTGCAAATTGTAAATTAGTTTTTAGGGCTGTAATTAGGCGCTTCCTTGGTTATCGAAATATCGTGAGGATGGCTCTCCGCAAGCGAAGCCGCCGTCATCTTGACGAACCTGCCGTTCTTTCTGAGCGCGTCTATCGAGCCGTTGCCCGTATAGCCCATACCTGCGCGCAGACCGCCCATAAGCTGGAAGATAATGTCCGCAAGCGCGCCCCTGTAAGGCACCCTGCCTTCCACGCCTTCGGGAACGAATTTGATTGCGTTCGACTGGAAGTAACGGTCCTTGCCGCCCTTTGCCATTGCGGGAAGCGAACCCATACCGCGGTAGGATTTGAAGCTTCTGCCCTGATAAATTTCAAGCTCGCCGGGGGCTTCGGTAGTTCCCGCGAAAAGCGAACCGAGCATAACGGCGCTGCCGCCCGCGGCGATTGCCTTGACGATATCGCCCGAGTATTTGATGCCGCCGTCTGCGATAATGCGCTTGCCGCACTTATCCGCTTCCTCCGCGCAATCGATTATCGCCGTAAGCTGAGGCATACCTATGCCCGCGACGATACGCGTCGTGCAGATAGAGCCGGGACCTATGCCGACTTTAACGACGTCCGCGCCCGCGGATAACAAGTCGTGCGTGGCTTCCGCCGTGGCGACGTTGCCCGCAACGAGCGGCAAATCGGGGTAAGCGGCTTTCGCTTTCGCAACGTGGTTGATGATATTCTTGGAATGACCGTGCGCGGAATCGAGAACGATTATATCGACGTGCGCTTTTACGAGCGCGTCTATTCTTTCGAGCATATCCGCCGTCGCGCCTATCGCCGCGCCTACCAAAAGCCTGCCCTTTTTGTCCGTAGCACGGTTGGGGTACTGAATGGATTTTTCGATATCCTTAATGGTTATAAGACCTTTAAGCATACCGTTCTTATCTACTATGGGTAATTTTTCTATCCTGTGCTTGCCGAGGATTTTCTGCGCTTCGTCAAGCGAAGTGCCCTCGGGCGCGGTAACGAGATTGTCCTTCGTCATAACCGCGGAAATAGGCTGTTCGAAATTGGTTTCGAAGCGCAAATCGCGGTTAGTCAAAATTCCGACGAGCTTGCCGTCCTCCGTTATGGGAACGCCCGATATGCGGTACTTTTCCATAAGCGCGCACGCCGCGGAAACGGGCTGTTCGGGAGTTAAGAAGAACGGGTCGGTAATTACGCCGTGCTCGCTCCTTTTAACCTTGTCCACCTGCGCGGACTGTTCCTCTATCGACATATTTTTATGTATTATGCCGAGTCCGCCTTCCCTCGCCATAGCTATCGCGAGGCGGGATTCGGTTACCGTGTCCATCGCCGCGCTTATAAGCGGAATATTAAGGTTAATTCCGTCGCAAAGGCGCGTTCTGAGGTCCACGGTAGAGGGCAAAACGTCCGACGCCGCGGGTATAAGCAGCACGTCGTCAAAAGTCAAAGCTTCCTTAACAATCTTGTTCATTTCTTTCTCCTGTCATTTGGTATTTTTCAGTTCTCGTAATCTGTTTCTTATCTCCTGGAAATATTTCCAGTTCTCGTCGCTCTGTGACGGCGGCGAGATTTTTATAAATTCGTTCAGCATAGCCTCCGCGTTCGCGTTGTCCTTGTTCAGGGCAACCCTCGTCGCAAGGAGAGTTATGGGAGCACTGCGTGAAAACTGCGAATAGTCGGTAACGCCCTTCGCAAGCTCGAGCGCGGGTTCGAAATTGCCGCGCTGATACCTCGAAACCGCAACCTTGCCGTAGAGGAAAGTCGCGTAGTCCAAATCGGTATCGGGGTCGATATACGAGCCGAGCACGTCCTTGTATTCGCAAATTTCGCCGAACTGTTCGTGTTCTATAAGCAAGCCGCCGTACTCGTCGATATATTCGTCCTTTTTGGAAAGCACGCTGTCGTCCACGCATCTTACTAAGTCGTAAACGTCGCCCGTATAGTAATATCTGAGCGACGTATATTTTACCGCGAGCGAATAATTGCCTATGTTCTCCGTGAACGTAGCCATATGCTGCGGAAAGGCGAAGTTGAACACCGCGAACGCGACGAGAACCATTCCGAAAAGTATTAGCGCCGCCTTGACGGCTGTTTTAACGACAAATTTTTCCAATACCCGACTTTCCCGAAACCGCCTCGGTGCGACTGCAACCGCGCGCTTTAACCGCAAATAAAATATTTTATATATTTTATCACAGCGCAATAAAAAATGCAACTGTTTGCTATCATATTTGCGGCGGGTAAAGCTATAAAATAGAGTATGAAAAAAATGATTTTAGCCGCCGCAGCCGTAGCCGCGCTGTGCCCGCTGTTTGCGGGCTGTTCAAGCACGCCCGACTACTATTCGTTCGTTTCCGAGGAACGGAACGGGCTGTACCTCTACGCCGAGGACGCGTTTTCGTTTAAGATACATTGCACCCTGCGCGAAACGCCCTATCTTTCGGACGGAATAAAGGGCGAAGTCACGCCCGTCGTGGAATTTTACTTCAACCCGCAGAAAACCTATAACGAGGTGGAAGTCGAAGCGGGAAACTTCCGCGGGGAAATGAATTATCTCGCCGTTACGAAAAGCTATTATTTGAGCTTTACGGGCGATAATTTCAACGCCGCAACGGTGGATATAAAGCTTACGCTCGACGGCAAGGAAACGGCGTTCAAAGCCGCGACCGCGCTGTACGACGGCGTGATTGACGCGCGCACCGCGCTTAAATGCGTTACCGAATACGACGGCGAGCTTTTCGCCTCCCTTTCCGAGGGACGGGCGTTCAAAGGCGAAATTTATATAAGGCTTTTATACGACGACGGTTGCTATTACTACGTCGGCGTGTGCGACAGAGCGGGCAATACCACGGCATATCTCGTTGACGGCGAGAACGGCAGAGTTATCGCGCAGAAAAAAAACTGAAAAACGAATTGCGGCGCGCCCGAAAATTTCGGGCGCGCCGCTTTATCTTTACGAGAAAAAGTCCGTAATTATCGTATTCTGTACGAACAGATATTCGTCCTTGATTTTATAAAAACCGTCGTTCGTTTGGGTATATTCCGCGTTCTTTGCTATTGCCGCGGCGTATTCCGCCGTAAAATCCGCGCCGAACAGCGACGAGTATTTTTCGAGCGACAACCCCTCCGCCGTGCGCAGAGCGAGCATAATAAACTCCTCTTTTTTACCCTGCAAATCAATCTTCTCGCTGTCGATTACTGGGAAGCGGTTGGACAGAATACACTTGAAATATTCGTCCAAATCGTAGGTATTCGTAAACCTCGTATCGTCGATATGCGAGGAAGCCGAAACGCCGAAGCCTATATATTCGCCGCGCCGCCAGTAGTTCAAATTGTGCCTGCTTTCCTTGCCCTTTTTGCAGAAATTCGAAACCTCGTACCGTGCGAAGCCGAGCCGTTTAAGCGTTTCCACGCCGAACGCGTACTGTGCGGCAACCTCGTCGCCGTCGGGCAGTTCGCCGTTGAGATAGTCGGTATAAATAGGCGTTCCGTCCTCGGGCGTGAGCGCGTACATAGAGATATGGCTCGCGCCGAAAGCCGCCGCCGTTTCCAGGGTCTTTCTTATATCCTCGGTCGTCTGCCCCTTTAAGCCTATCATGGCGTCCACGCTGAAATTTTCGCCCTTTAAAAGACGGGCGCACTGCACGAACTGGTTGAGGTTATGCACCCTGCCCAAATCTTCTAACTGACTGTCAATCGCCGTCTGCAACCCAACCGAAAAGCGGTTTATGCCGCACTTTTTATAAGTTTCTATCTTGGTCGCGCTGACCGTGCCGGGGTTCATTTCTATCGTGATTTCCGCGTCTTTTTCAAGATTGAAATTCTTACGCGCCGCTGCCACGAGCATAGCTATATAATTTTCGTCGATAACCGACGGAGTCCCGCCGCCTATATACAGGCTTTCGAAAGTATAGTCTTTAAACTCGGGCTTGCGCATCGCCATTTCGCGGTAAACGCAAGCCATATAGCTTTCGGCAAACCCGACTTTATCGGGAAAGGACAAAAAGTCGCAGTAGCGGCATTTCGCCTTGCAAAAGGGTATATGTACGTAAATTCCCGCCATAAAATTCTCCTCTCGGTTTTGCTTGCTAAGTTAATTATTTCGGAAAGACCAACCGTATTTTTCAATATCCACTTTAAAGTCTTCCGACACTTCCACGCCCTCCGCACGGAGCAACTCGCGCTGCATCTCCAATCCGCCGAACGCGAAGCCGTAAGAAAGACTTCCGTCCCTGAACACCACGCGGTGACAGGGCACTTCGCCGGGGCGCGGATTGACGTGAAGCGCCCAGCCCACCTGCCTTGCCGCCCGCGGCGAGCCTACCGCCCGCGCGACGGCACCGTAGGTCGTAACTTTCCCCTTCGGAACTTTGGACACGGCGTTATAAACGCTCTCGAAAAAAGTCATCTTTAATCCTTGTTGGTCTTTAATATCTGCATAAACACTTCGGAAGGCACTTCCACGCTGCCTATCTGGCGCATGCGCTTTTTGCCCTCTTTCTGTTTTTCCAAAAGCTTTTTCTTTCTCGTAATGTCGCCGCCGTAGCACTTGGCGAGGACGTCCTTTCTTACCGCTTTTACCGTTTCGCGGGCAATAATCTTGCCGCCTATCGCCGCCTGAACGGGCACTTCGAAAAGCTGACGGGGAATTGCATCTTTCAGGTTTTCGCACAGCGTTCTGCCGCGGTTGTACGCCGAATCCTCGTGCACTATCATAGACAGCGCGTCGCACACTTCGCCGTTCAGCATTATATCGAGCTTTACGAGCTTGCTCCGCTCGTAGCCAACGAGCTCGTAATCAAAGCTCGCATAGCCGCGCGTGCGGGATTTGATTAGGTCGAAGAAGTCGAATATTATTTCGTTCAACGGCAACCTGTATTCGAGCTGAACGCGGTTCGCGTCCAGATAGTTCATCTGCAAAAATATTCCGCGCTTATCGCGGCATAAATCCATTATCTGACCGAGATAATCGGGCGGCGAATATATGTCCGCCTTTACGATAGGTTCTTCGATATAGTCTATCTCCGACTGAGGCGGCAGGTGCGAGGGGTTGTCCACGAACAGAATTTCACCGTCCGTCTTCGTGACCTTATAGCTGACCGACGGCGCGGTCGTAATTATTTCCAGCCCGAACTCGCGCTCTATCCTCTCCTGCATAATTTCCATATGCAGAAGCCCCAAAAACCCGCAACGGAAGCCGAAGCCGAGCGCGACGGAAGTGTCCGGCTCGAATACGAGCGAAGCGTCGTTCAACTGCAATTTGAGTATCGCTTCCTTTAAGTCGTTGAATTTGCTTCCGTCGAGCGGATATATTCCGCAGAAAACCACGCTCTGAACTTTTTTATAGCCGGGAAGCGGCTCGTCCGCTCTGTTCTCGGCGTTGATTACGGTATCGCCAACCGCGACGTCCTGAATGGATTTAATAGAAGCTGCGATATAGCCGACCTCGCCCGCGGCAAGTCCGTTCTTCGCGGTCATAGAGGGCGCGAAAACGCCCGTTTCCGTGACCTCGTAAATCTTGTCCGAGCGGAAGGTTTTAATCTTATCCCCTACGGCAACCGTACCGTCTTTTACGCGGACGAATAAAATTACGCCCTTGTAATTGTCGTAATAGCTGTCGAATATAAGCGCTTTTAAGGGCGCTTAGGTATCGCCCGACGGCGCGGGGAAATTTTTGACTATTTCCTCTAAAACTTCCTTTACGTTCTTGCTTTCCTTTGCGGAAACGAGCGGGGCG
>CAZRCE010000072.1:0-6119 GCA_964598465.1 uncultured Clostridia bacterium
CTACGAATTTCAGGTATCCACGCCCAAGGTAATGTATAAGGAAATAAACGGCGAAAAGTACGAGCCTATGGAACGCCTTATAATCGACGTTCCCGACGACGCTACGGGCGCGGTATTCCAGAGTATGGGCAACCGCAAAGGCGAGCTTCTGCATATGAGCGCGGTCGGCACGCGTACCCGCCTCGAATTTATAATTCCCGCGAGGGGGCTTTTCGGCTACAAATCGGAATTTTTAACCTCGACCAAGGGCGAAGGCGTAATGAACAGCGTATTTTTCGAATATCAGCCGTATAAGGGCGAGCTGTCCCGCAGGGACACGGGTTCGCTCGTTGCGTTCGAAACGGGCGAAGCGGTTACCTACGGACTGTTCAACGCGCAGGGCAGGGGTGCGCTGTTTATCGGCGCGGGCACGCCCGTGTACGAGGGAATGGTCATCGGCGAATCCCCTAAGAACGAGGATATAAACGTAAACGTCTGCAAGACGAAGCACCTCACGAACACCCGTTCGAGCGCTTCCGACGACGCGTTGCGCCTTATCACCCCCAAGAAAATGAGCCTTGAAGAGTGCCTCGAATTTATCGGCGACGACGAGCTTTTGGAGGTCACGCCGAAGAATATAAGAATAAGGAAGCGCATATTAGACAGCGAGTTGCGCGCGAAAGCAAACGCAAAACTCAAAAAAGGATTGTAATTTAACCGTGCGCGGCCGCTTTTGCGGCCGCGCACTTTTTCATATATCGCCGCAACCTCGCATAGAATATAAAAAAATATTAAGGTGATATTATGGAACAGAACGAACAGCATACCCTGACGGTCGAAAACCGCAAAAAAATAACGGCGACGGCGGTGGAAAGCGTGGACGCGTTTTCGCCCGCGCAGATAGTACTGTCGCTCAAAGACGGCAGGATAATCGTCTGCGGCTCGGAAATGAAGATAACCGCGTTTTCCAAAACGACGGGCGCGTTCGCGGCGGCGGGCGTTATATCGTCGGTCAAATACGCTCAGAAGGGCGTGGGTTTAAAGCAGAAGCTGTTCAGATAATATGCGCGTTTTTATCTTTCTCGTCTGTGCGCTCTGCGGCGTTTTAAGCGGGTTTGTTTACGACGGTTTCTATATCGCGAGAACGGTCGTTTGCGGCACGGATAAACGCGTGTACAGCGTAAAGGATAAAATATTCACCGCCGTATGCGACGTGCTGTATTTCGCCGTTTTTGCGGCGATGTTCCTTTTTTGTACTTATTTATTCGATTTTTGCGCGTTAAGGCTGTATATGCTCGTCGGCTGTGCGGTCGGCGCACTGTTATATTTAAAAAGTTTACATATAATCCTTGCATTTTTTATAAACAAAGTGTATAATAGTATCGGAAGAAAAATAAGGAGCAACAGGAAAGCTGATGGAAGAAGAAAAACGTCGTAGAATAGTAGCGGCGGTAACGGTAAACGCCGTTCTTCTTATATTCATAATTTTTGCGGTCATAATCTATCAGATTGTCGAAATTTCGGTGCTGTCGTCGCGCAGAAACGACCTTGCGGCACAGAAAGAAGCTCTCGATAAGGAGCTTGCCGAACGCGAAGATTTGCTCGAAAAAATAGAGCTCGAAGGCGAAAATTATTATTACATACTCGCCTTACAGCAGGGATATATCCCCTCTAAAAGATGAAACTCGGAATAATAGACGTAGGCTCTAATTCCGTCCGCCTTATGTTGTGGGCGGACGGAATTTCTTTATATAAGAAAATGTGTACGACCCGCCTCGGCGAGGGCATAAACGCAAGCTCGCGCTTATCGCCCGCCGCAATGGAGCGCACTGCCGAAGCAATTCAGGCGTTTAAGCTTGCCGCGGAACAAGACGGTGCGGAAAAAGTTTACGCGTTCGCCACCGCCGCGGTTCGCTCGGCGGACAACGGCGCGGACTTCGTAAAAAAGGTAAAAAAAGTCGCGGGGCTCGACCTCGAAGTAATAAGCGGCGAAAAGGAAGCGCAAATCGGGCTTTGCGGCGCGCTCGGCAAAGGTGACGGAGGAATAATCGACGTCGGCGGCGCGAGTACGGAAGTCACCGTCCGTTCGGGCGGCAAAGTAATCTATTCTCACAGCTTCGATATCGGCACGGTGCGCGTGCTCGACGCGGCGGGGAGGGATTTGGAGAAAATCAACGCCTTTATCGCGGAAAGATTAAGCCCGTTCGTGGGCGGGGATTTTTCGTCTTATAAAATTTGCGCGGTCGGCGGAACGGCAACGCGGCTCGCTTCGATTAAGCGCGGCGTCACCGTCTATTCGCTGGATATTACCGACGGTACGCGCTTGACGGCGGAGGAGGTAAAGTCCTTTGCCGAAAAACTTACGGCAACGCCCGTCGAGGAAATAAAAAATACGACCATATGCAAAAACTCCGCCGACGTGATAGGCGGCGGTGCGGCGATTTTATATGGCGTTATGAAAAAATTCGCGGTCGGAGAGATTACCGTTTCCGAAAAGGATAATCTCGAAGGCTACGCTATTGATAAGGGAAACTTATGAAAAATAAACTTGTGTTCTGGGGCGCGGTAGTCGTTTCGTTCGCGCTCGCGGTATGGTGCGGCTACGTTTTCTGTACCCGCATAGAAATCGAAGGCGCGGGGCTCGAATCGCTTATTCCCGCCTATATAATCGCCGTATTTTTCGGCATAGTCTTTGCGGATTTCGTGCACGAGGGCGGTCATCTCATAGTGGGGCTGTGTTGCCTTATGGGAATGAAGCTTCCCAAATTCAGGCTGTTTTCGTCCTCGTCGGTAGAGGTCAGCCCAAAGGGCGCGAAGGCGATAAAGCTCAGAATGTTATTGACAACTTCCGCAGGGCTGTTTTTCAATTTGCTCTCTGTAATACTCGGGTTTTTATCGGCGGTAGTTCCCTCGATTCCCGCAATGTTCTGCGTGATTTTGCCGTATTCGTTCTATATGCTCGTAATCAACGGCGTTCCCGCGGAATACAAAAGCGGCAAGACGGACGGTTTGGTTATCTGGGAAATCCTTTCCAAACAGCCGACGGCGGAGGTTATGCTCGGCATCTTAAAGATACAGGGGCTCTTGAATTCGGGCGTGCCCTTAAAAGATATCGACGAGGCTATGTTTCTCGACCTTCCGCAGCTCCCCGACGACGATATAAATTTCATAATTCTCACACAGTTAAGATACGAGTATTATCTCGCCAAAGACAACGACAGTCTCGCGTATAAGTATTTTATGCGCTACAAGGATTTGATACAGTATCTCCCGTCCGACTATAAACGGTAATATTTGCCGAAACGAAAATAAAGGAGTAAAATAATATGGCGGTCTAAAAAGCGTGACCGAGCTTATAGGCGGTACTCCGCTTATGGAGCTTGCAAATTACGGCAGAAAACACGGCTTAAAGGCGAAAATTTTAGCAAAATTAGAATATTTCAACCCCGCGGGGTCGGTCAAAGACAGAATAGCCAAGGCTATGATAGAGGACGCGGAGCGCAAAGGTCTGCTTAAAGAGGGTTCGGTGATAATCGAGCCGACTTCGGGCAACACGGGCATAGAGCTTGCGTCGATTGCGGCGAGCAAGGGTTACAGAATAATCCTCACTATGCCCGAAACCATGAGCGTAGAAAGGCGCAACCTTTTAAAGGCTTACGGCGCGGAACTCGTCTTAACCGAAGGAGCGAAGGGAATGAAGGGCGCGATTGCAAAGGCGGAGGAGCTTGCCAAAGAAACCGAAGGCAGCTTTATCCCCGGTCAGTTCGTCAATCCCGCCAATCCCGCCGCGCATATTGCGACGACGGGTCCCGAAATATGGAACGATACCGAGGGCGTAGTCGATTTCCTCGTTGCGGGCGTAGGTACGGGCGGAACGATAACGGGAGTAGGCGAATATTTAAAGGGCAAAAATCCCTCCGTAAAGGTCGTTGCGGTAGAACCCGCGGCTTCACCCGTGCTATCCAAAGGCGTGGGCGGTCCGCATAAAATTCAGGGCATAGGCGCGGGCTTCGTACCCGAAGTGCTGAACACTGAAATTTACGACGAAATAATAACGGTGGAAAACGACGACGCGTTCGCCGCGGGCAAACAGGTCGGAGTATGCGAGGGCGTGTTCGTCGGCATTTCTTCGGGCGCGGCGCTTTGGGCGGCGACCGAAATCGCAAAACGCCCCGAAAACGAGGGCAAAACGATAGTGGTTATATTCCCCGACACGGGCGACAGATATCTTTCAACGCCGCTCTTTCAGTAAAATCGAATAATTAACGCGCCCGCACGGAAAACCGTGCGGGCGCGTTCTTTTTATGAAATTCTGTACAGCCTTCCGAAGCAGTTCGGGCACACCCGCGACCATTTCGCGGCGCACTCCCTGCATACGTGATTGCCGCAGTTTCCGCATTCGTAAACCTCGTCGAAACGCTCGAAAAGTCCCGCTTTTTCACAAACTTTTTTATCCATAGCAAGAGTATGCGCCCTAGCGCTTTTTTTATGCTTTAAAACGCCGTTTTTACTCGCTTTTTTCGGTTATTTTCCCGTCAAATCCTTGCGTTATTTATTATAATATGGTATAATAAATCCGTAATAATTCCGTCTTTGAAAAAGTTCGGAAATAATCGTGAAAAGAGGTTAAAAAATGCCCGGAAAAATCCAGTCGAATTACGACGCGAACAGCTTAAAAGCACTTAAAGGTTTAGAGCCCGTCAGGGAACACCCCGGTATGTATATCGGACCTACGGACGAGAAGGGACTTCACTGTCTTGTCAGGGAAGTAATCGATAACTCCATCGACGAGGCTCTTGCGGGATTTTGCGATACTATCGACGTCGCGATAACCGCCGACGGCTCGTGTATGGTCAGGGACAACGGCAGGGGAATACCTACCGGCATAAACGAGGAGGAGGGTATAAGCGGCGTGGAACTTGCGCTTACCAACCTCAACGCGGGCGGCAAATTCGGCGGCGGCAACAAGGCTGGCGGCTATAAAATTTCGTCGGGCTTGCACGGCGTCGGCGTTTCGTGCGTAAACGCGCTTTCCGATACGCTCGTAGCGGAAGTCTGCCAGAACGGTCATATTTTCCGTCAGGTATATCACTGCGGCATACCCGAAGAACCGCTTAAAATCGTCGGCGATACGGAGGGAACGGGAACGATGATATGCTTCCACCCCGACGCCACGATGTTCGAAACTATCGACTTCAATTACGATACTTTAAAGACGCTCCTTCGCGAGCTGTCCTATCTCAATAAGGGCTTAAAGCTCAACTTAAAAGACGAGCGCGGCGAAAAAGTACGCGCGGACAGCTTCTGTTACGAGGGCGGCGTAGTCCATTTCATAGAGGATATAAACAAGGGCAAAAACGTGCTTTTCTCGTCCCCCGTGTATTTCGAGGAGAACGAGGGCGACGATAAATTCCTCGAAGTCGCCATACAGTACAACGACGGCTACGCGGAACAGATTTTCCCCTTCTCGAACAATATCCGCCAGCCCGACGGCGGCACGCATTTGGACGGATTTAAAGCCGCTTTAACGAAAGTTATAAACGACGCGGGACACCGCCTCAATATTTTAAAGGACAGCGAGAAGCTCTCGGGCGAGGACGTCAGGGAAGGCATAACTGCCGTCGTTTCCGTAAAGATTGCGGACGCGCAGTACGAAAGCCAGACCAAGAGCAAGCTCTGCTCTACCTACGTAAGGGGCTTCGTTCAGAGAGCCGTCGTGGACAAATTCGGAACTTATCTCGAAGAACACCCCTCCGAAACGCGCGAGCTGGTTATGCGCTGTATAACCGCTCAGCGTGCGCGCGACGCGGCAAGGCTCGCGAGAGAGGAAACGAGAAGGAAGGGCGTTCTGGAAAGCACGAAGCTCCCCGGCAAACTTGCGGACTGTTCGGATAAGCGCCCCGAGCTTTGCGAAATCTACATCGTCGAGGGCGATTCGGCGGGCGGCACGGCAAAGCAGGGCAGGGACAGGAGGTTTCAGGCGATATTGCCCCTCCGCGGCAAAATACTCAACGTCGAAAAGGTAAGGATTAACCGCGTTCTCGAAAACGAAGAAATAAAGGCAATGATAACGGCTTTCGGTTGCGGAATACAGGAAAACTTCGACGAGAGCAAGTTAAGATACGACAGAATAATAATAA
>CAZRCE010000073.1:0-6101 GCA_964598465.1 uncultured Clostridia bacterium
GTCGAATATAAGCGCTTTTAAGGGCGCTTCGGTATCGCCCGACGGCGCGGGGAAATATTTGACTATATCCTCTAAAACTTCCTTTATGTTCGTGCCTTCCTTTGCGGAAACGAGCGGGGCGTAAGAAGCGTCTAAACCTATTACGTCCTCTATCTCCTTCTTCGCCTCGTCGGGGCGGGCGGAGGGTAAATCTATCTTATTTATTACCGGCAGTATTTCGAGGTTGTTTTCGAGCGCGAGATAAACGTTTGCGAGAGTCTGCGCTTCAATCCCCTGCGACGCGTCCACGATTAAAATCGCGCCTTCGCACGCGGCGAGGGAACGCGAAACCTCGTAAGTAAAGTCCACGTGCCCCGGCGTATCTATCAGATTGAAAACGTACTCCTCTCCGTCGTCCGCCTTGTAAAACATTCTTACGGGCGTAAGCTTTATGGTAATTCCGCGTTCGCGCTCGATATCCATCGAGTCCAAAAGCTGTTCCTCCATATCGCGTTCGGAAACCTGCCCCGTCATCTCCATAAGCCTGTCGGCGAGGGTCGATTTGCCGTGGTCGATATGCGCGATTATGCAAAAATTACGAATTCTTTTATCGGGTTCTTTCATATTTTCAATTATAAATAAAAATCGCCGAAATGTAAAGTTAATTCACCGCAAACAATAAGCGGCGGCGCGAATTATCGCGCCGCCGCTTTAAATTATTATTAATAAAACGTTCGCACGAAAAACCGCGTTTTTTCGTAGCGAGCCTCAATTTGCGCATACCTGCGCCTTGGCGAGGTGAATTTGCGAAATTATATAATGGTGTGCCCTTACGATTTCGCAAAGAGGGCGAGAAGCCCTCAATTCACGAAATTTTTTGACATCGTCGAACGTCAAAAAATTTGTGAATAAATATCTATGCTATTTCAATATTTCCGCTGTCTTTAAGGTATTCCAAAAACTTCTCTTTGGGAACGGGTTTGGAGAAATAGAAGCCTTGCAGATAATCGCAGCCGAGCCGCTTCAAGGTCGTAACCATTTCTTCCGTCTCCACGCCCTCGGCGACTATGCGCGTTCCCAGTCCGTGCAACATAGGTATGTAATGCTTTAAAATCGGCTCGTACTTTTTCGTGCTCATATAAGCCCATACTATGGATTTATCGAGCTTGACTACGTCGAACGGGAAATTGATGAGGTATTCCACCGAAGCGAAGCCCGTTCCGAAATCGTCGAGCGAAATCGTAAGACCGCTTTGATGCAATTCGTTTAAGCGGGACTGCAACAGCGCGTACGACTGCGCGGACGCCGTTTCCGTAACCTCGAGGTTTACCATCTTTCTCGGGATATTATAAGCTTTAAGCGTTTCGTCTATGGTCTGAATAACTTCGGGGTGCATACACTGAATGACCGAAAGGTTTACGTCCACGAATTCGAGCCCGTATTCCGACGGATTGAATTCGCTGAGGAATTTGCATACTTCCTCCATAACGAACTTGCCCACTTCGACTATTCTTCCCGTCTGCTCAGCCACGGGTATAAATTCGTCGGGACTGATTTTTCCCAGCTCGGGGTCGTTCAGCCTTACCAACGCCTCGCACGAATTTATTTTGCCGTTGCGCACGCAATATATGGGCTGATAATACACCTCCAACGCGTGGTTTTTCAATGCGCGCTGAATTGCGTAATCTATCTGCTCCCTTCTTCTCGAACGCTCCACGGCTTCCTTGTCGGCAACGAAGATATTGTCGCTCGTCTTGGCTTCCGTTCTGTAATATCTTATTATCTCCTCGACGTCGGACACCTTATCCGTAATTTCGGGGAATTTTATAACGCAGGCGGTTGCCGAAACGCGCATACTCGTACCGTTAAGGGCGTAGGGTTCTTCGAATAAAGAAGCGTAACTTTCGCGGAAACGGTCGTACTCCGCTTCGTTATTGAACACAACAGCGAACTTTACTCCGCCGAGCCTGTAAAGGTAAACATTTTTACCTATTAAGCGCTTGACGCGCTTGGAAAATTCCTGAATAAGTTCGTTTCCGCCGTGCATACCGAACGCGCCGTTCACGATTGCTATATTGTTGATTTCCGCGGCGAAAACTATAAAGGGTATTTTGCTGCTTAACCTGTCGTTTACGCGCCGCACGAAAGTTTTCTGGTTGAACATTCCCGTTACGGCGTCTATCTCGTCCTCGGGGCGTTGCAGCGTTATGTAAATAAGCAATATTGCGAGCGCCATACAGAACGAGCTTATCTGCAAAGTCTGGTAAGTAAACTGCAATACCGCCGCCAATATATTTAAAAGCGTAAAGCAGTAAACGTTCAGCCTCTGAACGGGACGCAACCGTTTGCGGTTGACAATAGAGCTGACGAGCGCCGCGGAAAGGGCGGAAATCTGTGCGGTATAAACCAATCCCTTGCAGACGTATTCCTGCGTTGCGTTTCCGCCGAGAGCGTACTGCGAAATACAGTAAATTATAACCGCCGCCGCGCTGAGCGTAGTGAACACAACGACCATAACCGCAAGCGAGCGGGGAAGCGACTTGTTTTCACAGATAACCGAAACCGAATACACGAGGAAAATTATTCCCGTACCGTTATACAGTAAATAATAAAGCGTCCTGAAAAGGAACTTTACCCAGTCGGGCGAAGGAATTACCGAATAAGTTATCGACGCTAAGCAATGCACGACCGACGAAACGAGCGTTGCAATAAGAAGCGCCTGAAAGTAAATCGCCGAACGCGTAGTCAGCCTTTTGCTTACGAAATAGTTAATCAGCACGACCCCGCAAAGGAAAACCGCACAAAAATCGAAACTGCAATATATTAAGTTTGAAGCTTTTACGCCGTAATTAGACGCCAACAAATCGAGCGCATTCAAGCCGTAAAACATATCGTTTTTCTCCTCCGCTTCCCGCGCAACAGCGCTGAGCGGAAATATTTCCTTATTACAGTATAACACCGTAAAAATTAAATTTCAATACATAATTTTAAAGAAAGGTAAAATTTCACATAAAAAATGCGCGTTTCGTGAAAGTTGCTGTCAACAACTTGCACGAAACGCGCAAAATTCAACAAATTTTTCCCGTTTTAATCTACCGTAGCTATCTTGGAGCAGAGGTAATCGCTCGAAAAAATCGACCCGCAGCCCATTACCGCGGCGAGCGAAGGTTCTTCGCACTCGTTTACGGGGATTTTAAGCTTGTTGCCGATATATTCGGCGAATCCGTCCATTTTCGCAAGCCCGCCCGAAAGATATATGCCGCCTCGCATAACGAAAGAAGAAACCTCGGCGGGCAACTCTTTTAAAACGAGAGTTACGTATTCGCAGATTTTATCGACGTAAATTCTTATCACGCTCTCCAAATCGGACGACGAAACCGCGACGGACGAAGGCGTTCCCTTACCCGTTTCCCTTCCGTCGGCGACGGTTATTTTGTTATCGTCCTCCAAAAGACTGCCGACCGTATTTTTCAGCCTTTCCGCGGTAAGCGCGCCTATTCTGAGCTTGAAATTTTCGGCAAGTAAATCCATAACGTGCACGTCGATATTCGCGCCGCCCAGATTTAAGCTCACGCCCGAAATAATTCCGTCGAGCGAGAACACCGCGATATTCGTAACCGCACTGCCCACGTCGAGGCAGAACACGGGCGACGTTTCGGAAAGAGTTACGTTGTGTCCGAGCACCGCGGCAAACGGCGTCTGAGTGAAATAGACCCTGCCTATACCGCACTCCGCCGCGACGGAAAGATAGCTTTCTTTAAGCTTTTTATCCGCGCCGCAGGGCAGAACGAACATAACCTCCGCGCTCTTTGCCTTTTTCGGCGTTACTTCTATTTTGTCGAGGAAATAAGACAAAAGCGGCGCGAGCAGTCTTTCGTTTACAATTTCGCCGTCCACGACGGGATTGATTATGCGCGTGTTAAGCGCGGACTTCCCCGAAAGCGCGCGGGCGCGGTCGCCGAAGGCTTTAACCGTCATAACAGTGCCGTCGTCCGACGAATCCGTCTGAACGGCGATGCAGGTCGCCTCAACTAACACGACCCCGCAACCGAGCATATAAATTTTTGTAAATCCAGACCCAACGTCTATCGCAAGTCTAATCATATTTCTTTATCTCGTCAAGCATATTTTTTACGAGCGTTACGGGTAATCCCACCACGTTCGTATAGCTTCCGTAAAACTCCTTTACTATTCCCTCGTCCTGAATACCGTAGCTTCCCGCCTTATCGAGAGGCGAACCGCCCTGAACGTAAATTTTTATAAATTCGTCGTCAAGACGGTTAAACGTAACTTCCGTTTTCGCGAACGAGCACAGTTTTTTATTCGGGGAGCGCACGCATACGCCCGTTATGACGAAATGCGTTTTGCCCGACAGCCTTTTCAAAGTGTCGTACGCGTCGCCGCGGCTTTTGGGTTTACCCAAAATTTCGCCGTCGAAGCAGACTATCGTGTCGCAGCCGATTACCGTGCAGTCGGGATTGCGGTCGAACACCTCGTCGCACTTACAGCTTGCGAGGGCTTTCGCAATTTCCTCGGGCGGAAGCGTTCGGTCCGCCTTTTCCTCGCCCTCGGCGGGAATAATTTTAAAATCGCCGATAATTCGGGCTAACAGCTCCCTGCGCCTCGGCGAAGCGCTCGCAAGTATATATTGCATTATCTTTTCTGTGAATAAACTTTTTACGCCGCTGAGAAGCGGCGTAAAGTTTAAAGTATTTCCAGATTTTTGCGGAAAGCTTTTTTGAATTCCGCCGATGCCGTCATAGCGTCGCGGATTTCCAGACTTGCGTCGCCCTCGACTTCGGTTTTCATTATTACGGAATCGCCGAGAATATCGCAGTTTATGCCTTTTATCGTGCCGGACATACTTCTGTCCAGACTTTCGGCAATTCTTAGCATTACGCCGAGCCGCTTAACTATTTCGAGGTCGTCCTCGCCGAGGATATCGCGGTATCTGTTCCAGTCGTACGCGTTTATATCCTCTTTCTTATGACAGCACGCGGTAAACGCCGCAAGCACGATTTCCCTATGCGTCGCGCCGTATATCGTGGAGTTGAGTATCATATAACAGCTGTGGCGCTGATGATTGTAATACTTTATACTCATTCCGCAGTCGTGCAGCATCGCCGCGATTTTCAAAACTTTGAGATACTGACGCGGGAATTTGTGAAGCACGCGGAGCTGTTTGAAAAGCTGTATGCTTAAATTAACGACGTGTTCGACGTGCTTAGCATCGCAACCGTAATACTTAACGAGCGTGGTAAGCGAGTAATTCATAACGTCGGACACGGGCTTTTCGAGCGTGGAAGGAAGCGCCTGATTGAACATTATGCCTTCCCTCAGACCCGAGCCGGAGATAGTGAAATTATCCAGCCCGAGGAAATTTACAAAAGTTTTGATAATGGCGAACGCCGCGGGCAGAATATCCGCACGCTCTGCGGAAAGACCCTTTATCTTCTTTTTCTTGTCGAGGTCGAGGACCTTTATCATATCGTAAACGGGCATAAAGTCCTCGGTGAGCATATTGAAATTATGCACGGTGTCGAGGGGGTATTTATGCACCATCTTGCTTATTTTGAACAGATTTCTGAACGAACCGCCGACGCCTATCATCTGAACGTCTGGCTCGACCGTTTCGAGCCATTCAACCGTCTTTAACTGGTCGCGGAAGAACTCCTCCATTTTTACGGAAAGCTCCTCGGGCTTCAGATTTTCGCCCGCGAACAATCCCGTAAGCGTGACCGCGCCGAAAGGCAGGGTCGCAAAGTTGAGCATATTTCTGCGGTTGTAGTAAACGATTTTCGTCGAACCGCCGCCGATTTCCAGAATTATGCCCTTGGGCACGTCCATCGAATTAATTACGCCGCGGTAAACGAGGGTAGCTTCTTCCTCAGCGGAAAGCACCCTTATTTTAATTCCGCAGTTAGCCTGAATTTCGTCGAGGAAACTGCGCTGGTTCTTCGCCCTTCTTACGGCTTCAGTCGCCACGGCTATAATCCGAGTGACCCCGCTCGCGTCGCAGAGCTTTTTGAACATTTTAAGCGTTTTAATAGTTTCGGCAACGCGCTGAGGCTTTAAAAAGCCGTCGCGCTCCATATCCTGACCTAAACGGACGCTCTCCTTAA
>CAZRCE010000074.1:0-5750 GCA_964598465.1 uncultured Clostridia bacterium
TTTCGATTACCGAGTTGATACAAAAGGCTGGCGTCAGCAGAAATTCGTTTTATCGCAATTTTGAAACGTTAGAAGATATTGCCTATAAGTACTTTATGAACGTAGCCAATATGTGGTGGGAAAACAGTATTATAAAAGAGCATATCCAAGATACAAACGCAATAGTAAAATCTTTATTTGAGCATTTTTATACAATTAAAGAAAGAATTATTTTAACCTATGAAAAAGGGCTATCCTCTGCATTTATCAGGCATATTTTTGATTGTGCTTTCGCCGGAAGAAACCCGACAGACAAAAAACAAAGTTACTCGGTTGCAAGAGTATCGGGACTTATTTGCGGTATAATGGATGAATGGGTAAAAGGAAAAATGACAGACAACCCCGAATACGTTGCCTCTTTCTTAACACCACAAAACGCATATATACCTTGATTATGTAATCGATTTATTGGTTGTGTATGCTTGTGCTTGCCGCATTGAAAGATGTTCAAACTTAATCATTGGTCAAATAAAAAGAGAAGTAACGGTTGTTACTTCTCTTTTATTTATCAATTTTTCCGATACAAAATAAAACTATTCCGTACTATCCTCTTCCTGCGCGGCGGGCGGAGGGTCGGGATTTTTAATGAATTTTTGCAATATGAATTTTTTTGCCAGCTTCATTAAGAAGTAACCCGCAACGCCGCAGGCAGAGCCGATTACCATACCGCCGAGAACGTCGGAAGGATAATGCATACAGAGGTAAATTCTCGAAAGCGCGACTAACAGCGCAACCGCGAGCGCGGGCAACCCTTTGACTTTATAAAACATAGTGAGCGCGACCGCCGCGGCGAACAGCGCCGCCGTATGTCCCGACGGGAACGACGAATCGGACGGCTCTCTTACCCCTATCGAAAAATGAAATTCCTGAAAGCCTAAATCGGGATAGGTCTGCCAAGGGCGGGCGCGGTTTACGCTGAGCTTTAAAACGACGTTTACTACAAGTAAATCCAAAATCAGGGCGATTGCCACAGCCACCCCCGCCCAGCGCGTTTTTTTGAATATTAAAAGTACGAGTGCGCAGACGATTGCGCCCGCGCCGAATTCGCCTATATAGGTGACGTACTTCATTATATAGTTCAACCACGTCTGTCCGTGAAAGACTTCGTGAACCCAATTTAAGATTTGTATATCCATTTACTTTTTCTTTTTGAATTTTTTGCCGACTACGCCGAGCACCTTTACTACCTTTCTGCCCGAAAGAACATTAAGCCCGAGGAAAATAATCAGAATTATCAGCTGACCTATAGCCTGCGCCCACGGCGCGAGATTTATTCCGAAGAAGGACACGTTATAGCCGAAATTGAGCGTGAGCTCCGATAAAAGCTCCGCACTTTGCGGTATCGCGCTCATTCCCACGAGGTATTCTTCGAGCATACCCAAAGGCGTGGACATAAACGAGAACCTTAAAAGCGAGCACGAGAACGTTCCCGGTATGAAAGCGCAGACGTACTGTATAGCTTTGGGCAACATTGCAAGCGGCATAAACGCGCCGATAAGGAAGCCGATTACCGTACACAAAATAGTGTTGATACTCGCCATAGTCGAATCGCGCTTTACGAACGAGCATATGAACATAGTAAAAAGCACGGACACGGTTGAAGCGTACAGCAACACGCCGAATATCTGGAAGAAATCCGCCGCGGTAATAAAGAACTCGCCCAGCCCCGCCAAAACTATCAGACATACCAAAAGGAACACGAGGCAGATAAGCGCGGTAACTATGAGATTAAACGCGAAGTAACTGAATATGAGCACGTTCCTGCTGACGGGCGAGGAAGCGAAATCGCGGTTTACGCCAAGCTCCCTGTCGTTGACTATCATAATGTTGCATTGAAGCGAAACGGTAACCGTAGTTATGGCGAGAATACCGCTGAGCATCCAGCTATCGACGAGCGTCCTTACGAAGTGCATAAAGGTTTCGTCCGAGCCGAGCGTTTTAATCGCGGGATTGGAGAAATCTTCCGCTAATTTATCGAGAATGTTTCCGACCTGCGAAAGCTCCAAATCGCGCAGGAAAAGCGCGTAAATAAGGAAAATTATAAACGGCACCATCAGCGTGAAGAACACCCTCATCTTGTTTTTGAAAAACACGAGAAGATGGCGCTTCGTCAACTGAAAAAATTGTTCAGCGTAGTTGGGTTTAAGTTTTGCGGTCTTATTTTCACTCGTCATCGCTTTCCCCCAAAATCTTGATATCCTTGCCCGTAACGTTAAGGAAAACGTCGTCCATATTGCCCTTTACGAGCTCTATATCCGTAAGATATTTATCGAACTTGGAAATTACTTCCTTTGCGGAAGCCGTGTCTTTAAGGCTGATTTTATAAGCTCCCCTTTCTCCGTCGTAAACGAATTTGTAATCGCCGTCCGTAAGCGCCTTTTCGAACTCGCCGTTTCTTTCCATATAGCCGTAAAGGCTGTCCGAGCTGAAAACGTTTTTAAGCTGATTGGGCGTGCCGTGCGCGATTATACAGCCCTTGTCCATAATAACGACGTCGGTCGCCTTTTCCGCCTCCTCGAGGTAATGTGTGGTTAAAAATACCGTCATACCCGTTTCTTTGCGGATTTTATCGATGAGCGCCCAGACGTTTAAACGCGTTTTCGGGTCAAGTCCCGTTGTCGGCTCGTCGAGAATGAGAAGCTTGGGGCGGTGAACCATTGCCCTTGCTATATCCACGCGGCGCATCTGTCCGCCCGAAAGCGTGCGCACGCTCTGGCGCAGTATCGGCGTAAGCTCGAGAAGGTCGATAATGTCGGAAATGTTCTTTTTCTTCTCCTCTTTGGAAAGGGAATAGAACGAAGTACGCACGTCGAGGTTCTGCATAACGGTTAATTCCTTGTCGAGAACGCTGGACTGGAACACGATACCTATATCGCGCTTTATGGAAAGCGCGTCGGTATCGAGGTCGTATCCGTTTATATAAATCTTTCCCGAATCCTTTTCGAGAATGGAGCACATTATGTTTATCGTCGTGGATTTGCCCGCACCGTTGATGCCGAGGAAGGCGAACAGCGAGCCTTTTTCCACTTCGAAAGAAATATCGTTTACGGCAAACACTTCGCCGTAAGTCTTTACGAGATGCTCTATTTTTACCGCGCAATCTGTTTGCGGTTTATTTTCTTCTACCAAAACCTAAATTTCCTTTTTCAATTATTCGAAGTTCCGTCGCCCGCGTCCGTCGCGGCGGGAACGTTGCGCTTCGCGCTACCCCACTTCTTGGGTTTGGAAACAGCGCCCGCGCAGAGAGTTATCATATAGATTATTAAGAATGCGGGGAATAAAAATACCGCCGAGGCGAGCTGTCTGCGCTTTTGCGCGCCGAGCTTTTTATAGTCGCTGATAACGAGGAACGCCGCCTGAATATAGCCGAAGAATATGAACAGTCCGACGAGTATCGCGCCGCCTATTATTATCGTGTTCCAGAACATCGCCTGATAGTATTCGGCGGTATATATGGTCAGGGCAAGCGCGCCCGCACCCGCATACCAGCAGTATAAGAAGTGATAGATATAGAACGCGGGAATCCAAATGGATATGAGCACGTTCATAAAGTTGAGCATATACATCGACAGCATTTCGAGAAGCGACATATTGCCCGTTTTGAAGAAGGTCTTTATGATTTCACCGAAGCGCGATTTCATAAGCTCCATTACGCCGCCGCCTATGCGCCTGTTACGGTTCATAGTATCCTTGAACGACGAGGGCGAATCCTGATATACTATAGCTTCCTCGACGAAGTGACCCTTTACTCCTTCCAGCATTCTCTTTAAGCTGAACTCCGCGTCGTCCGTCATAGAGGTGACGTCGTAGCCGCCCGTGCGCTTTAAGAGGTTCACGCTCATGGTAGCGCCGCTTCCGTCAACGTGCGCGGCGAGGTGAAGCCTCTCCCTCACGCGGCTGCCGAAGCGCGAATCGAACGCGTAAAAGAGCGAGCACGCCTTAGTGTAGAAGTTCTGCGTTGCGTTTAGCGCGCCCTCGTAGGGGCGGGCAAATTCCACTCCCGCCTGAAACGCGTCGTTCATCTTCTGGGAGAAAACGTCGTTGATATGGTTGTCCGCGTCGAGGTGGATAACCAAGTCGTAAGGGTTGTCCGTTATATTTATTATGTGGTCTATTCCGTGTTTTAAAGGATAGAGCGCTTTACGGTGCGTAGGGTCGGGGTCGTCGAGAACGAGTACGATTGCCCCCGCTTCCTCCGCGCGCGCCGCGGTTTTGTCCGTACAGTTATGCGCTACGACGAAAACGTCGAATTTGTCGCGCGGGTATTTCTGGCTTTCGATAACCGATTTTACCGTGCCGTAAATTACAGACTCCTCGTTGTGCGCGGGAATAAGATAAGCTATACGGCACTGCTTGTCGCTTTCCTTCCACTTCTTCATTTTTACGAACGAAAGAAGAACGTATAAAATCTGCAACAACAGCGGGATTGCTATCAGAATGAGGATTATATAGTTGATTATGCTCAACACCCTGTATAAAATCTCATACCACATAAAATTCTCCAACGGTAAAATATACCATAAAAAAGTATATATCAATTCGTAGTAATTGTCAACATTCTGTCGGCAAATAAGGTCGTGTGTAATTTGCGTGAAAAAGTTTAAAAAACCGCGATATAGTCAACAATACAGTCGGAGGAATTGATATGAACCCTTTTAACGAAAAATGCAAAAGTTTAGAAAAAAACTTTTTACCGCTGAAAAAGACTTATCCGAAAAGCTACAACAAAGACACTACTTCCCCCTACACCAAAACCCGCGTAATTCTTATGAACGGTACGGAGTTCGAATCGCAGTGGTTTATGCACCAGTTCGCAAGGCATTGCGACGAGCCTGAAATTTTAGAAGCGCTCGCCGTCGTGCGCAGACAGGAACAGCAACAGCAAAAGCGCATAAGCTGCCTTAAACCTTTAAACGAAAGCATTCTGGAAACGACGATTGCCTACGAACAGCTCGCCGTGGATTTAACCGCTATCCTTGCGAAGAACGAAAAGGACGAAACGAATATAAAGGCGTTGAACTTCGCGCTTTTGGAGGACTTCGACCATCTGTACAGATACGCGAACCTCTTAAAAATGGACAAGGGCATAGACGCGGACGTCCTCGTGGGAAGATTTACGGAGATAATGCCCGGCAGACCCACCGTTGCGGAACACCGCTACCCCACCGACGACTTGAAGCCGCATATGGAAGCAGAAAGCTCGGATTTGTACTCTAAGCTCGTTGCTTCGACCATAACCGCCGCAGAACAGCAGACTATGAACTACTATATGAATATCGCGCAGTGGTATAAAAACGACCTCGGCAGAAAGCTTTACGCAGAAATCGCGATGATTGAGGAAGCGCACGTTACGCAGTACGAAAGCCTTAAAGACCCCAACCTGACCTGGCTGGAACAGTGGGTTATGCATGAATACTGCGAGTGCTGGCTGTACTACTCCGCTATGGAGGACGAAAGCAACGAGAATATAAAAAAGATTTGGCAGGAACACTTCAAAATGGAAGTCAGCCATTTAAAGACCGCGGCTAAGCTTTTAAAGAAATTCGAGGGTAAATCCTACGAGAGCGTAGTCGGAAGCGGCGAATTCCCCAAGCTTTTGAAGCTGGGCGGAAACAAGGATTATATCAGGCGCGTGCTCGGAAGCACGGTTACCCTTACCGCGGACGATTTCGATTATAAGGACGTAAAGAAGCTACCCGACGACCACCCCT
>CAZRCE010000075.1:0-5363 GCA_964598465.1 uncultured Clostridia bacterium
GGAACTGCGCCTTGTCGTAGGGAATGCCGTTCCTGTCGTAATAGTTCTTTATAGCCGAACGGATAGCTTCTTCCGCGAGCACGGAGCAGTGCATTTTGTGTGCGGGAAGTCCGTCCAACGCTTCCGCAACCGCCTTGTTCGTAAGCTCCAACGCCTGCGTAAGGGGCTTGCCCTTAATCATCTCCGTCGCCATCGACGAGGAAGCAATCGCGCTTCCGCAACCGAAAGTATTGAACTTTACGTCGGTGATTACGCCGTCGTTTATTTTAAGATAAATCTTCATTATGTCGCCGCATTTGGCGTTTCCTACTTCGCCTATTCCGTCCGCGTCGTCTATTTTTCCGACGTTCCTCGGATTTGTGAAGTGGTCCATAACCTTTTCGCTGTAAAGTGCCATCCGTTACCTCTCTGTATCTTTTACTTGCATTTTCGGGGTATAAACCCCGTAATATGCCTTAATTAATAAACGTAGCAACCCAAAACCACGCTTTTGGGTTGCGAAACCCCATTTGCGAATACTTTCGCCTCGGTAGGTGAATTTTTGCAATTTCAAATTATGCGTGTGCCCTTATAATTGCAAAAAGAGGGCAACGCCCTGATTCGTAGCGTTTTCTCGCTGTCGCCAAGCGAGAAAACCGAGAGTCAAATTACGTGAGGGCGCAAGCCCTTTTCGAGTTCTTCCCATACGGGCGAAATATTGCGTAAATATTCCACCACCTTCGGTACTTCCGCAACTATATAGTCGATTTCTTCTTCCGTGTTGTATTCGGATAGCGAAAGACGGAGCGAGCCGTGCGCCACCTCGTGCGGAAGCCCTATCGCGAGCAGTACGTGCGACGGGTCTAACGAGCCGGAAGTGCACGCCGAGCCCGACGAGGCGCATATTCCCTTCTGGTCGAGAAGGAGCAAAAGACTTTCGCCCTCTATCCCCTCGAAACAGATATTGACGTTGGAAGGAAGCCTCTTTTCCCTGTCGCCGTTAAGGTGTGAATGCGGAACTTTCGTCAAGCCCGCAATGAGCTTGTCCCTCAGCTTTTTCTGCCTTTCGGCGTTTGCTTCCATATTCGCGCAAGCCTCTTTAAACGCCGCCGCCATACCGTGAACCGCGGCGAGATTTTCCGTGCCCGCGCGCTTGTTCCTTTCCTGCGCGCCGCCCTCGATAAGATTGCGGACGACTATATTCTTTCTGCAATACATTACGCCTACGCCCTTCGGTCCGTGGAATTTGTGCGCCGAGAGCGACAGCATATCTATATTGTCATTTACGACGTTCACGGGGATATGCCCCGCCGCCTGAACCGCGTCGGTATGAAAAACCACTCCGCATTCCCTGCAAACCGCGCCTATTTCGCGGACAGGCTGTATAGTGCCTATCTCGTTATTGGCGTACATAACGGTTACGAGCGCGGTGTCGGGTCGGATTGCCGCTCTCACCTCCTCCGCGGAAATTATGCCGTTTTCGTGCACGGGAAGATAGGTTACTTCGAAGCCTTCCTTTTCGAGCTTTTTCAGAGTATGAAGTACGGCGTGATGCTCGAACGCGGTGGTAATAATATGCTTTTTGCCTTTCAGCGCGCCGTTGAAAGCCGCAGTGCGTATAGCTTGATTGTCCGCTTCGCTTCCGCCCGAAGTGAAATAAATCTCGCGCGGCTCCGCGCCGAGAAGCTCCGCCATCTGCGCCCGCGCGTTTTCGAGCGCTTCCTTTGCAAGCTGACCTGGGGTGTGAAGCGACGACGGGTTGCCGTATATTCCCTTGAAATACGGCGTCATTGCGGCTATAGCGCAATCGCTCATCGCCGTAGTTGCGGCGTTATCAACGTAAACGGTTTTTTCCATATCCGAATGCCTTAATTCCTACTTTTTTAGTATGATTTAATTATAGAAATAAATTCCTATTTTGTCAATAGGAATTAGCGTGCTTTTTTATTTTAAAATATCTTTCAGCGTTTTGGAATTCAAGAAATTCATTATCACTTCGTCAAGCTCCTTGAAAAAGGGCAAGGTTTCGCATACTCCCGCGTTCTCGCAACCGTTTTCTATGCACTGCACGGGCGCAAGCGAGCCTTCGCCCGAAAGCAGAATTTCCGCTACGGTGTATTCCTCGGGCTTGCGGGAAAGCCTGTAACCCCCGCTCTTGCCGCGCGCGCTTAAAACCAGTCCCGCCGCCGAAAGCTGTGCCGCGGAACTTTCAAGATATTTCAACGACTCGCGTTGTCTTTCCGCGACGTCCGCCAAGGAAACGAAGCCGTCGCCGCCGTGCTTTGCAAGGTCTATCATTATTTTAAGGGCGTTCCTGCCCTTCGTGGTTATCATCATAATATCAGCCCCCGAGCGCAATCATTCTGTCTATGCTCTTAACAGCCGCCAAGCGCAATTCCTCGTCCATAACGATTTCTTCCCCGCCCTCGCCTTTAAGACATAAGTAAACGTCGGCAAGAGTCGTAAGCTTCATATTATGGCAAACCAAATCCTTGGAAAGCGGATAGAATTTCTTATCGGGGCAGGCGAATTGCAGGTGCTGTACTATCGCGTTTTCCGTGCCTATTATAAACTCTTTATTATCGGATTTTTTCGCAAAGTCCATAATACCCGTGGTCGAACCGACGAAATCCGCATGCTTTACGACTTCGGGACGGCACTCGGGATGAACGAGGAAAAGGGCGTTCGGGTGAAGCTTTTTAGCCGCTAACGCCTCGCTCTCCTCCACCCTCGCGTGGGTGGGACAGCCGCCCGAAAGAAGCTTGAAATTCTTTTCGGGCACTTGTTCTTTGACGAAAGTGCCGAGGTTTATATCGGGTATGAAAAGTATATTCTTCTCGGGCAGGGCTTTGCAAATCTTTACCGCCGACGAGCTGGTAACGCAGACGTCCGCTATCGTTTTAAGCTCCGCCGTGGTGTTGATATACGCGACTACTGCGTAATCGGGATAGAGCTTTTTCACCTCCGCGATAACTTCCCTGTCCATCTGCTCCGCCATAGGGCAACCCGCCTGAGGGTTGGACAGAATAACTTTTTTGTCGGGTGAAAGCATTTTAACGACCTCCGCCATAAAGCGCACGCCGCACATAATGACGTTTTTCTGCGGCGCGGACTTGGCTTTGACGGAAAGCGCGTAGCTGTCGCCCGTGAAATCGGCGATTTCGCAAATTTCCTCCGACATATAGCTGTGGGCGAGAATGCAGGTGTCCGTTTCCCTTTTCAATTCAAGAATTTTTTGCTGTAAATCTTTAATCATAATATTCCTATATATCGACTAGGATTATAAGCGTATTTCGCATTTTTGTCAATAAAAAAGAAGCGGTTGCCCGCTTCTTATCTTTATGAAATATGTCTGCCGCCGTCGTCGCTGCGACCCGCATAACTGCCGTCCGAATTATAGAAATCCGTTCCGTTATCGCTGTAAACGGTGTGCGTATAGCCGTTTTCATCGGTATAGCTGTATTGGTTTTTATGCATAATCTTTCCCGTCCAGCCGGAAATGAAGCCCTTGCCGAACGACGTATCCGCCGTCATTATTCCCAGACAGGATAACAGCCACTTTATTGCGCCGATGAGGAACGAAATAACGAATATCGCGGCAATGATTGCGGCAACTACGGGGAACAGAACGGTAAAGCCCACGCCGACGCCCAAGTACCATACGGAGCTTGCGCCCTTGCAGATTAAACCGTAAAGCAAACCGTAACCGATTACCGCGCAGGCGATTGCCAGATATATAAAGATATTCATTACGAAGCCCCAGAACCCGTCCTCGACTTCGGGGAGCTTGGAAATGGTGACGAAGCTGATTATGAAGCACAGCACCATTGCGGCAATTCCGACCACCGCGATAACTACGGTTGCCGCCTTGGGAAGACGGAACGGATTGCCGTAAGCGAGATACAGGAAGTACGACGGCGTAACGAACGCGTAGGCAAGGCAAACGCCTTTGCAAACCGTAGCGTTATCGCCCTGCAACCCGAAGCCCGTTATATAGCCGATAATGCCGACGATTAAAACCACTGCGTAAACGGCGGTGAGTATGGCGAACGTTTTAATACGCCAGCGGTCGCCGTCAACGAGCGCAACTTCGCCGCTGACGCGGCTGGCGGTTTCCGTAGCCGTCTGCTCGGCTGCGGCTTCGGCAGTCTTTACTTCGGAAACGGACTGTGCTTCCTGCGGTTGACTTTCACCCTTTTGTTCTTCGGCTTTCTTTGATTTTACTTTGGTAATTACCAGTCCTATAATACCTATCGCCATTAAAACCGGACCGACGTACAGCGTATAAGAAAACATAGACATATCACCGTGATATACCTGTTTCATAACTATGCCTTCGACCAGTAACGCCACGCCTATGAATATAAGCGCGGTAAACGTTCTTATTAACTTTTTGTTGTCTTTCATTTTCTCTCCTTTCGTACGTTTAAATCTATGATATTATACAATAAAATACCAAATAAGTCAATAACCCCCGCCGCGATTTATTCGCGGCGGGGGTTATAATCATTTAGTTTTAACCGATTTTTTACTCGTAGTCTTAGTGGCGGCTTGCTTTGAGGCTTCCACGCTTATCTGCGGGATATGCGATAAGTCGCACTTCGCTTCTTCGTGGTCCTTCCTTATACGGTCGCGCACTTTCTTTTCTTCCTTTATTTCTTCCTCCGTGCTCTCAATATAGGGCACCTCGAAAATCGCTGACTCGAAGGGGCGCAAATCGAACGTAAGCTTATACTTTCTTCCGTCGCACAGCTCCTCTTTCGTTTCTATTTCGAGCGGGCTTCCGTCGGGATAGGTCGAGAAAATTCTCTTATATACGCCGGGCACGGGCGCGCCTACGCCCATTTCCCATCTGTCCACGGGCGCGAAATTGCACACGAATATAAGCGCGTTGTTGTAGTTCCAGGGGTTGCGCCTTATGAACGTAAATATGTTACGGGTATAGTCGCCGCTGTTAATCCACTCGAAGCTGTTCGGACCGCCGCAGTCGTTGTAAAGCACGGGGCGAGAAGAATACAGATGCAGAAGCGCGCGGTAGCAGTCCATAACGTCCCTGTGACCGGGGTCGTCGCACAAATGCCAGTCGAGGCTCGTTTTGTAATCCCATTCGCGTTCCTGCGCGAAGTCCTGCCCCATAAACAGAAGCTTCTTGCCGGGGTGGCCCATCATCATCGTGTAACAGGTTTTAAGCGAGCCGAACTTATCCATTTTGTTGCCGGGGAACTTGTTAATCATACTCCCCTTGCCGTAAACCACCTCGTCGTGAGAAAGCACGAGCATATAGTTTTCGTTGAATATATACTCGAAGGTGTGCGTCATTAAGAAGTGATGATAAGGGCGGTAAATGGGGTCTTTGTTGTAGTACGCGATGGAGTCGTTCATCC
>CAZRCE010000076.1:0-5329 GCA_964598465.1 uncultured Clostridia bacterium
CGGGCATCGACTTCGTTAACCTTCCCGACGGCGAATACGACGATCCGTTCGGCTTGGCTTCGGGCGCGGGCGCGATATTCGGCGCGACGGGCGGCGTTATGGAAGCGGCGCTCAGAACGGCTGCCAAGGCTCTCGGCGGCGACGGCGCACCTATAGAATTTAAGGAAGTCCGCGGCACGAACGGCGTAAAGGAAGCGGAATATGCCGTAGGTAACAGCGTTTTGAAGGTTGCGGTTGCAAGCGGTCTTTCCAACGCCAGACAGGTTATCGAAAGCATAAAAAGCGGCGAAAAGGAATACGCGTTCGTCGAAATTATGGCTTGCCCCGGCGGCTGTGTAAACGGCGGCGGACAGCCCTACGTTCACGACGAAATCAGAAACAGCGTTGACCTCAAAACTCTCCGCGCGCAGGCTCTGTACGATTACGATAAGGAAAGCAAAGTCCGTTGCTCGCACGACAACGCGGCGGTTACTCAGCTTTATAAAGAATTCTTCGGCGAACCCAACAGCCACAAGGCTCACGAGCTGTTGCACACCGAGTATTCGGAAAGACCTAAATATTAATTCGGTAAGATAAGTGGAACGGGCGTGGCGTAATACCGCGCCTTTTCCTTGTTTTATTTATCCAATTAAATAAAAATATTGATTTCATATTTGTAATATGATATAATATATTTCGTAAAAAATAAGATTATTTTACAAGAACGGCAGTTCGTATTTGACAAGGAGACGGTACTATGAAGCATTCTGATTTCATAAACAGAGGAGCGGCGCGCACCGCGGTAAAAACACGCTTTACGGCGTTTCTGAAAGTAATTTCGGCGTTTGCGGCGTGCCTTATTTTCCTGTTATCGAATTTCGTTTTATTGGGTTCTTCAACGGTATTTGCCGACGAGGCTCAGTCCTCTACCCGTACGGTAAAAGCGGGCGTTTTCGGCTTTGACGGTTATCATATGAAGGACGATAAAGGCGGGCTGACGGGCTACGGTATCGAATTTTTAAACTTCGTTTCCATATATTCGCACCTTGATTTCCAATACGTAGGCTTTAATAAATCCTGGGACGATATGCTCGATATGCTGGAAAAAGGCGAAATTGACGTAGTCACTTCCGCAAGCTGGACGGCCGAGCGTGAGGAGAAGTTCGATTATTCCCTCCCCATAGGAAGAAAGAACACCATTTTGTCTATACGTGCAGATGAAACGCGGTATGACAGCGGTGATTACAGCACCTATAACGGTATGAAGGTCGGTTTAATCGAAAACAACACTCAGAACGCTATCTTAGATGACTTTGCAATTAAAAAGGGATTCAGCTATGAAAAGGTTTATCGCGACTCCGGCGACCTTGCAACCGCATTGCAAAGCGGCGAGATTGACGCAATAATTTCCAGCGACCTGAGAAAGAAGACGGAAGACGAAAAGACTCTGGATATTATCGGTAACGACGACTTTTACGCTATCGTTCAAGGCGGCGACCCGAAGGGACTGCTTAAAGAGATAAATTACGCTATCAAGCAGATGGATATCAACGAGGGCGACTGGAAAAACGAGCTGTATTATAAATATTACGGTCCCGATTATTCCTCCGAGCCTATCTTTACGAACGACGAAAAAGAATATATCAATAAATTAAAATCGGGCGAAAAAACCATTACCATAACCGCGCTCGGCAACAAAGCCCCCTATTCCTACGTAGAGGACGGCGCGTTAAAAGGCATTATGCCCGATTATTTCGGCGAGGTAATGAAGAACGTTGCCAAGTATGCCGAGCTGTCCGAAGCGTTGCACTACGAGGTCGTCGTTCCGGCGGACGAAGCGGATTATCAGAGCATTATCGACACTACGGCGGTAAACGTGATTATCGACAGTATGGGACACGACGAAACCGTAGAGGACGAAGTAAGCCGCTGCTTCAATACTAACAGCTATCTTACGGCGCGAATGGCAAGGGTGACCAGACAGGACTTTAACGGCGAAGTCGGCGTTATTGCCGTATCCGACTCGCAGGGCGCGGAGCTGGTCCGCGACGCCTACAAAGCAAACGGCTATCAGTTCAAACCGTGCGCAACGGGCGAGGAAGCTATACGCGCCGTGCAGAACCGCGAGGCTGACGTCGCTTACGTCTATTCATATACCGCGCAGTGGTTTATAAATCACGATAATTCCAACACGCTGTATTACAGCTCGGTAAACGGTATGAGCACGAGCTTCAGCATGCACGTAAGCAGAAACACCGACCACGAGCTTATAACCATACTCAACAAATGTATCAAGCTGATGCCCGACGAAATGCTCAATCATCTGGCTTCGAATTACACTTCCTACGCGATAGGCGATATAAGCTTCGGGCAATTCTTGCAGGCAAACCCCGGAATAATAATCGCGGTGTGCCTCGTAATCGCTCTCATCGTATTCGTTATCGTTGCGCTATATCTGCGCGGACAGTGGAACAGAAAGCTTCTGCACACGACCGAGCAGTCAAACAAGAAGATGATAGAGCAGCTCGCTATAGTCGAAGCGTTGAGCCGTGACTATACGAACGTATTCGCGGTCAACGAGGAGAAGGCTACCGCCCGAATTATTAAATTGGAGGGCTACGTTACCGAGGGTCTGGAAAAGGATTCGGCGTTGGAGTACGACTATTCCGCCATTCTCGAGCATTATATCCGCGACCGCGTTTATTCCGAAGACCAAAAGGAGCTTACGCGTGACCTCGCGCTCGACAACGTAAAGAGTAAGCTGGGCGAAGAAGGCGAATACGTCGGCAGCTACCGCATTCAGGATAACGGCAAGATACATAATTATCAATACACGTTTTTAAAGATTGCGGATAAAGAATACGGGCACGACAGCTTTATCCTCGTAGGCTTCCGCAATATCGACGACGTAATCCGCAAGGAGCAGGAACAGAAGAACGTTTTATCGGAGGCGCTTGCTCAGGCACAATACGCCAATAAAGCAAAGACCACCTTCCTCAACAATATGTCCCACGATATCCGTACGCCGATGAACGCGATAATCGGATTTACTTCGTTGGCGGTTACGCATATCGACAATAAGGAACAGGTACGCGATTACCTCGGCAAGATAACGACTTCGAGCAACCATTTGCTCAGCCTGATTAACGACGTGCTGGATATGAGCCGAATAGAGAGCGGCAAGGTCAAGATAGAGGAGAAGGAAACCAGCCTTCCCGATATTATGCACGACCTGAAAACCATCGTTCAGTCGGACGTAAAATCCAAGCAGCTTGAATTCTATATCGATACCTTAGACGTTACGAACGAAACGATAATCTGCGATAAGCTCCGCCTTAATCAGGTGCTTTTGAATATTTTAAGCAACGCTATGAAGTACACCAAGCCGGGCGGCAGGGTCAGCGTCCGCGTCGTTCAGACGGCGGAAGCGGCGGACGGCTACGCTTCCTACGAATTCAGCGTAAAAGATACCGGCATAGGTATGAGCAAGGAATTCTTGAAACACGTTTTCGAGCCGTTCGAGCGCGAGCAGACTTCCACCGTAAGCGGTATTCAGGGAACGGGTCTCGGGCTTGCCATCACCAAAAATATCGTCGATATGATGGGCGGCACTATCACGGTTGAAAGCGAGCAGGGCAAGGGTTCGGAGTTCATAGTAAAATTCCGTTTCAGAGTTGCCGAAATTCCCGTCGAGGCACAGCGCCTCGAACAGCTTGAAAATTTAAGGGCGCTCGTAGTGGACGACGACGTGAATACCTGCGTCAGCGTAAGCAAGATGCTCTCGACCATAGGTATGCGCCCCGACTGGACTACGCTCGGTAAAGAGGCTATAATCCGCACGAAGTTCGCTTTGGAGCAGAACGAGGCTTACAACGCGTACATAATCGACTGGCTGATGCCCGATATGAACGGCATAGAGCTCGTTCGCCGCATACGCAGAATAATAGGCAACGATACCCCCGTAATTATTCTTACCGCCTACGACTGGACGGATATCGAGAAGGAAGCGAAGGAGGCGGGCGTGACGGCGTTCTGCTCGAAACCGCTGTTCCTCTCCGAGCTCAGAAACGTTCTCGCCGCGCCTTATATGGCGGAGGCGGCTGCCGCAGACGAAACGGAAACCGAGGAAATGCGCTTCGACGGAAAGAAGATACTGCTCGTCGAAGACAATATGCTCAATCAGGAAATCGCACAGTCGATACTTGAAATGGCGGGCTTCGTCATCGATACCGCAGACGACGGAAGCGTAGCCGTGGAGATGATGAAAGAAAAGCCCGCGGGCACTTACGACTTAATTCTTATGGACGTTCAGATGCCCATTATGAACGGTTACCAGGCGACGAGAGCAATTCGCGCTCTCGACGACCCCGCAAAGGCGAATATTCCTATCGTGGCTATGACTGCAAACGCCTTCGAGGAAGACAAGAAGGAAGCGTACGACGCGGGAATGAACGGGTACGCGGCAAAACCGATTGAAATAGAAAAGCTTATGAAGCTTTTGGAAACCATCTTAAAATAAGCGTAAGATAGTACGCTTTTTACCGAAAACGCGCGTGTAATTCGCAAGAAATACGCGCGTTTTTGCTTTACAAATATAAATAATGTGTGTTAAAATATCAAGGCTATAAAAATTCACACCCGTAGGGCGGGCGACCCGTGCCGGAAAAATCTTTCAATTCCGGAATAATCGTCTTATAAACTGCGCTTACGGGGAGGTTTAACGGAGGAATGAAAATGGCAGTTATCAGTATGAAGCAGCTTCTCGAAGCGGGCGTTCATTTCGGTCATCAGACGAGAAAGTGGAACCCCAAGATGTCCAAGTACATCTATGCGGCGAGGAACGACATTCACATTATCGATTTGCAACTTACCGTAGGTCTTATCGAAGAAGCTTACAAGTTCGTTGCGGACACGGTTAAAGCGGGCAAATCCGTGCTTTTCGTAGGCACGAAGAAGCAGGCGCAGGAAGCGGTTAAGGAAGAAGCGGAGCGTTGCGGAATGTACTACGTAAATTCGCGCTGGCTCGGCGGCACGCTCACCAACTTCAAGACTATCCGTTCGCGTATCGACAGAATGGTCAAGCTCGAGAAAATGGAGCAAAGCGGCGAATTCGACCTTCTTCCCAAAAAGGAAGTCGCTAAGTTAAAGGAAGAAATGGGCAAGCTTCAGACCAATCTCGGCGGTATCAGGGATATGACCAAGATGCCCGGCGTTATGTTCGTGGTTGACCCCCATAACGAGGATATCGCGGTTGCGGAAGCGCGCAAGCTCAATATCCCCATCGTAGCTATCACGGATACGAACTGCGACCCCGACCTTATCGACTACGTAATCCCCGGCAACGACGACG
>CAZRCE010000077.1:0-5304 GCA_964598465.1 uncultured Clostridia bacterium
AAACGTAGGAAAGGGGGGAAATCCCAAGCTCCTTTACTTCGCCGTCAAGAACCGCTAATTCTTCGTAAATGTCCATATTATTTATACCTCCATAAAAGTAAGTATCCGGTTTGGTTACAGTTAATTTCCGTCTTTTTATCTTGCGCTGCCGAGAACGACGTAAGAGAGAGGGGATATTCCCAATTCTTCAACGTCCTGGTCGTAATTAGCGAGTTGTTCGTATATCATTTATCTCTACCTCCTTTCGGAAACGGCGTAAATTTTCCTTTTCGCCGCATTTTTATCGTTATTATTCGGGTCATTCCCGAGTACGCCAGAAGTATAGCACCATATTTTTTGTCAGTCAATAACATTTTTAACATTTTTAAAAATTTTTTAACTGTTAGTTTATAACATATTTATATGTTTATAAGTATAAAATATGTGAATTTTATGTTAATTCTAAAAATTAATGTTGATAATTTTCATAAATAACATAAAATAACATTTTCTAACAAAGTCCGCCGCATAATTGTTAAGTTCTCTCTATTAAATGAAAAAACCGCCCGCGGAACGCTTTTCCGCGGGCGGTTTTAATAATAGTTTTATTTGTTGTCTATATCGAGGTAATCTTCGGGGTCGGCGTATTCGCCGTTTTTAAGGACTTCGAAGTGAAGGTGCGCTCCTTCCTTGTATTCCTTGCCGCCTGCCGCCGCTACCGTACCGATAACCGCGCCGCGGTTTACGCTGTCGCCTACCTTTAAAGAGGTGTTGGCGTCAACGAACATATAAACGGTTTTAAGTCCGTTTTCGTGCGAAAGGGTAATAACCGTTCCGTCGAGAATTTTGTCCGTAGTTATGCTTTCAACCTTTCCGTCGATGCTCGCGAATACCTTAGTGCCTTCGTTCGCGGTAAGGTCGATGCCCGTGTGGTAGTGCCAGTAGTTTAAGGTCTTGTCCTCGCCGAATACGAAGCTGTTGGTAAGGCTAACCGTTTCTATGGGGATTAAAAAGTCCGTCTTGGTATTGACGGTGGGCTTATTGTCCTGGTTGCCGTCGTCGGGTTTTTTGCCGTCGTCGGGATTGTCGTTGGGCTGTTCTGTCTGCGAGCCGTCGATGACGAGCGAGTTGTTGCCCCTGTTAACCGCAAAAATTACGGTTACGGTGATTGCCGCGATAATGAGAATGCACGCGGCAAGGATTAAGTAATAGCGTAAAACTTTCTTCTTGTTTGGATTTTTCTCCTGATTCATTTTTATTCTCCTTTTTTATTTTGACCGCTTAACGGTTGCTTATCGTGTATTGACTTAGCGTCTGAAATTTATACAAGGTTTTTTTAATTTTTCAGTATCCGCCGAAAATTATGGGGGAAGCGACGGTCACGCCGTCCGCCTTCACGCAAACGTGCAGGTTGATTTCTTCGCCGTAAAGATTGATTGAGTAAGGGAGCTTTGCCGAGCAGTAGTAATTCACGCTGTCCGAAAGTTCTTCGGTAAATTTAATTTCCCCGCCGACGGAGGAAAGAAAGGCGTAGAGGTCAAGCTCCTTATAGGTCGCGGCTTCCCCGCACACCCCGCTTAAAGTGAGCCGCGTAATTTCGGGGCAGATTTCGCTCGTCACGACGCGGCAGTTTTTAGAAGTATCGCCGACGTAAAAGGTATAGCCGTCCGCGCCGCCGAACGCGAGCCTTTGCGGCAACACCGCGAGGGCGAGGCACATAACCGCCGCCGAAAATAAAATTGTAAACAACTTTACAGCCTTCATAGCGGGGAAATTATTGACTGTAAAAATTTATTTTATACAGGGCTTGAAAAAAAGTAGGTTACTTGAAACCACTGACTTTTTCCGAACAGATATTGACATAGTACCTAAATATGGTAAACTTAACTTAAGAAAACTTATTTTATTAGATTTACGGTGTCAATTCATACAATAACTTAAATGAGAGGGGTAGTGATGAAAAAACTGTTGTCTGCGTTTTTTATATTGTTAGCTTGTGCGTGCGTTCTGTTTGCGGGCTGTACGGTTAAATATAACGCAGTACTGTACGATAACGCCAAAGAATGGATAAGGGAAGATTTTCGCAACGGCAATCCTACGGAATTAGATGAAAGTTTTACCGAAAGAAAATTCTTGGTTGACAGTTCGGAAAAATACGGTGAGATTTTTATAGAAGGCGTTGCGGAACTTACAGTTGATTTTGATAAGCAAATGCTAATCATTTACACTTTTTCGGATTTCAATATCAGAAAAAATCTGTTGAAAAGCGTAGATTATGAAAACGGTGATTTAAAAATAAGATTTATAGACGAAGTACCCTTTTCCTGCGCGGCGATTGGCGATACCTGTGCGCCTTACCAGCGTTGGTTTGTGGTAAAGCTCGATAAATTGAGCGTTTCGAGCTTAACGTTCGAAAAGATTTAAAGTTAATTCGAACAAAGTAAAACAAAAAACGGCGCGGCGATTTTTAATCGCCGCGCCGTATCAGTTACGCGTTATTTATTATTTACAACCGCCGCAGGTCTTGCAGTTACCCGAACATTTTTTCGTCGGCTTTCCCGTGGAGGAGTACATTTCGCCGCTGTAATCGCGCGCGCACTCGGCGGCGCAATCGGGGCAGGTTACCTTATCGTCGAATTTTTTAACGAGTTCTTCAAATTTCTTCCCGCAGCGCGGGCATCTGTACTGTAAAATCGGCATCTATTTTTTGTTCCTTTTCTTTTTGGGTTTTTTAATTTGCGTCCTGTAAAGTCCAGTGAACTTAATCATTAAAACCGCCACGAGCACGGTCAAAATCAGCGTTGCGGAAATTACGAGCCAGAACCATAGCTGATTGGTGTCGCCGTTCTGCGCCTGGAACGGTACGGGCATATTCATTCCCCAGAACCCCGCAATCATCGTAGGTATGGCGAGCAGTATTGTTATAATAGTCAGCGTTTTCATCGAATTGTTCGCGCTGTTGGAAATGACCGAACCGTACGCGTCCATCGAAACGGAGAGCGTGTCTTTGTATATTTTGCACATTTCGATAGCCTGACTGTTTTCAATCATCATATCGTCGTACAAATCGCCGTATTCCTCGCCGGCGGTTACGCCCTCCGTCTTGGAAAGCTTTTCGTGCACCTTATGGTTTGCGTTCAGCGAGGTGGAAATATAGACGAGCGAATTTTCGAGGTCGAGAAGCTGTAATATATCCTCGTTTTTAAGCGTGCGCGAAAGCTCGGCTTGCACGCGCCTGCTCTTTCTGTCAATCTGTTTAAGGCAATATAAAAACCTTTTCGCGTTGCCCATCATAAAGTTTAAAATAAACCACACAGGCTTGTCGCATAAAATTTTCGTCCGCCCCGAGATAAAATCCTTTAAGACGGGGTTGCCCTTCAGGCATACCGTAATTATGCAGTCCTCGTTATAGACGATGCCGAGGGGGAGGGTGGAGTAAATATCCGCGCCGTCCTCGTTTTCCTCTATAATCGGGCAGTCAACTACGAACATACTGCAACCGTTGTCGAATTCGGTACGCGCGCGTTCTTCTTCGTCGAGCGCGGCTTTAATCATATCCTCGGGTACGCCGGATAAAGCGCACACCGTTTCGACTTCGCCGTCCGTCGGGTTCACCATATCCACCCAGCACTGCTTTTCGTAAGTTTCGAGTTTTTCGGGCGTGCCTGCGTTTTTCGTTGTAAAGTACTGTACCATACGGTCACCTCGTAAATAAAAAATTGCGCGGAAAAACCTCCGCGCAATATCGTTTACAAGGCAGTTTTTCCTTTAAGAAATTAAACTAAACCGTTCGGGTTACCGTCCATAATTATCCTTAGTCGGGCGGTTTATTTTCAGTTTCCGCCGTCACGAGATTATTATAACTTATTATATTAATTTTTGCAACAATTTGTTTTCGGCTTTATCTGCGCAAAGGATTATAATTATGAAAATTTAATGATAATATATATTGATTTTTCGACATTATTGTGCTAAAATTTCTTATGTGCGGGCGCGTGCGTGACTTATTTATTATAATCGCGGCCGTATAAATCAAAAAGGGAGACAAAAAATGATTGAACTTCTTTTAATCATCGTAGGCGCGGCGGTAATTCTCGCGTGCGCTTGCGCGGCTCTCAACTATTTCACTACGAAAAAGTTGAAAGAGGGTACTGAAAGAATGCAGGAAATCGCCGCGGCAATCCGCGTCGGTGCAAACGCGTTCATTAAGTACGAGTACAAAATCGTTGCTATAATCGGCTCGGTTGTCGCAGTTCTTCTGATGGCTTTCGTAAGCTGGCAGACGGGTATCGCGTTCATAATCGGCGCTGTAATGAGCGCGGGCGCGGGCTTCGTCGGAATGAAGATAGCAACTTACGCAAACGTACGCGTAACCAACGCCGCTAACGAAACTCGCGACGTCGGCAAGACCTTGAAGGTAGCTTTCAAGGGCGGCTCGGTTATGGGTCTTTGCGTGGCGGGCTTTGCGCTTCTGGGCGCGCTTATCGTTTACCTCATTTTCGGTATGGGCGCGGGTCAGATAGAAGCCGTTATCAATCACGACCCTCAGAAATATTGGACGGGACTTGACGCAGGCTTCACTATGACGCTTTCCGGCTATGCGCTCGGCTGCTCGATTATCGCGCTTTTCAACCGCGTAGGCGGCGGTATCTATACCAAAGCTGCGGATATGGGCGCGGACCTCGTAGGTAAGACCGAAGCTCACATTCCCGAAGACGACCCCCGCAACCCCGCGACTATCGCCGATAACGTAGGCGATAACGTAGGCGACGTTGCAGGCTTGGGAAGCGACCTTCTGGAAAGCTTCGTCGGCGCAATGCTCTCGGGCGTAATTCTCGGTTGCGAGCTTTACGCGAAGAACGCTTTGCTTACGGGTCAGGTTGAGCTGTTAAAGGCGTTGCTTCTGTTCCCGATGGTATTCGCGGGCTGCGGACTTATCGGCTGCGTAATAGGTATTTTCTATCTGTTGTTAAAGCCTTTGAAGAAAGACGCGAACGTACATATGCAGTTGAATATAGCCACCTGGATTTCGGCGGGCGTTTCCGTCGTCGGGTGTTTCCTGTTAAGCTTCTTTATGTTCAAGGATTTCAACGGGGAATTATTAAGTAACGTTCTTTCCTTCAAAGCGGGTAACTTCTCGCCCTGGATTGCGGCGGTTCTCGGCATTGCGGCGGGTATAATTATAGGTATTATTTCCGAATATTACACCAGCTACGACTACAAGCCCACGAAGGGCATAGCCAAATCCGCAAAGGAAGGCTCCGCGCTCACCATTACCGAAGGTATGGCGACGGGTATGATAAGCTGTATGCTTCCCGTAGTCGT
>CAZRCE010000078.1:0-5169 GCA_964598465.1 uncultured Clostridia bacterium
GCACGAAAAGCCTTTCGAGGGCATTAACGGAAGCGGCAAGCACAACAACTGGTCGATTTCCACCGACGACGGCTACAACCTTTTAAACCCCGGCGACACGCCCGAGGAAAACACTCTTTTCAAGCTCGTGCTTACGGCGGTTATCAAAGCCGTTGACGACTATCAGGGAATTTTAAGGGCTTCCGTAGCTTCCGCGGGCAACGACCACAGGCTCGGCGCAAACGAAGCTCCCCCCGCAATCATTTCCGTATATCTCGGCGACCAGCTCGGCTCGCTCGTTGACAGCATAGTGAAGGGTGTGAATTACGTCCCCGTAAAGGCGGCTGCCGGCGGCATAGGCGTGCCCGAAAGTCCCATTTTCCCCAAGGACGCGACGGACAGAAACAGAACCTCGCCGTTCGCTTTCACGGGCAATAAATTCGAATTCCGTATGGTCGGCTCGCAGGCTAACGTGTCCGACGCGAACATAGTTTTAAATACCATAGTCGCGGACGCGTTCGAAAAATTCGCCGACGAACTGGAAAGCGCAAAGGATATAGAAAAGGCGGCGGCTAAGCTCGTCGCGCGCGAGCTCAAGGCGCACTACCGCATAATTTTCAATCTCGACGGCTACGGTCCGGATTGGGAGCACGAAGCGGAAAAGCGCAAGCTTTTAAATCACAAGAACACCGCCGACGCAGTCCCCGTCTGCTTCGAGGAAGAAAACATTTCCGTATTCGTCCGTCAGGGCGTCTATACCAAGGAAGAAGCGATAGCCCGCGCGGATATACAGCTTGAAAATTACGTAAAGATAATCAATATCGAAGCGCTTACGATGCTCGAAATGGTTAAACGCGATATAATCCCCGCCGTATCCGACTACGTTGCAAACCTCTGCGCGAACGTCGCGGCTAAACAGGCGGTAAACGACGCGCTTCCCTGCCGCGGCGAAAAGGAAACTATAACGACCCTCGCTACGCTCAACGACGATGTGAGTATGCTCGTGGTAAAGCTCGAAAGCGAGTTAAAGGAAATAAAGCTTTCCGAAGTCCGCACGGCTTCGCAGGCAATGGCGCATAAGATTATCCCCATAATGGAGGAAATGAGAAAGTGCGTCGATAAAATGGAAACGCTGACCGCTACCGATTACTGGCCGTATCCGACCTATTTCGACTTGTTATACAGCGTGAATAATTAACGAAATTTTAAAAGCGCCCCGCGGCTGTATGCCGCGGGGCGCTTAGTTTTTTTGCGTTTAGTTTGTATGTGTTTAAGCAATAAAAAACTCGGCTGAGGCGACACGCCTCCCCCGCGAATTTCGCGGGGCGTTTTCGTTCATATTAAAGTTATGGAACTTAAAAACGGTTTTAATAAATTCTGGACGAGGGCGTTCGATTACCGCGGCACTTCTTCGAGGCGGGAGTTCTGGTGGGGTGTGCTCGGCAACTCGATTATTATGGTTATCCTGCTCGCGCTTCTTATCGTAAGTCTTACTTGCTATTCGCCGCAGATAAACAATTTCAGCATTATAATGATAGTCTTGTTCTCGCTGTTCTGCGTGGTGGAGCTGCTGCCTTCGATAACGCTGATAATCCGCCGTATGCACGATATCGGCAAAAGCGGATTTCATATCTTCGTGCTTTTTATTCCGATAGCGGGCTATATTTGGTATATCTACCTCGTAACCCGCCCCGGCGTGCAGGATAAGTATATAAAATAATTTTAAAGAAATTAACTTTCTCTGCCGAGAATAAAATCCACGCGGCGCTTACAAATTTCGGCTAATGCCAAAACGTTATCGAGAGCGGGTTGGCGTTCACCCTTTTTCCAACTGAAATAACTGCTTTTCGCAATATCGGGACAAGTGTAAAAATCTTTCGGCTTAAATCCCATAAAAGTTTCAAGGGCGCAAATCCTTTCGCTAAAAGGAGGGCAGGGTTTAAAAGATAAATTATCGTTATATGGTTCTCTGCCGAGAAGGAAATCAGTTGAACAATTAAAGTATTCGGCAATAATTACAAGGTGTTTAACAGACGGCGGGTAATAATTTTTGATATATAAAGATAAACACGCTTCCGAAATTCCAACTAATTTTGAAAACTGTTTATTTGTGAAATTCTTTTCGTCTAATAAATCTTTTAGTGTTTCGCTGAATTTTTGAGTTTGCATTTTCCCTCTTTTAGCGTTTTCGACATAATTCGACAAACAAAGTCTTTTTTCTACAATTATTGTGTCCCATTTTTTGAATTAACAGGTTGACTATTTAAGAAGCAGGACTTAAAATATAATCACACTTGAATTTCGCGAAAGAAGTGATTAAATTTAAAAGGATAAAAGAATTATGAACAGTAACGAAGAAAAACTTACGAGCACCGATAAAGAAATCGACGCCGTTTCGTTGGCGGAGGAATTATACCCGCTAATGAAGGATTATTTCGTCGGGGAATTTTCCCGCGAGGGGAATGCAATAACCTGCGTATTCGGGAAAGAGCAGAGGTTTAAAATTATTATAGACAAAACGGACTAATAAAAATAACGCGGCACGGCTATCCGTGCCGCGTTTTAACTTGACTATGAGAGTATATTATTTTATAATATAAGAGTATTAAAATTCACGAGGTGTAAAGCGATGCTTACTAGTATTTGCGGTATAAACTGGGGCGATGAAGGAAAGGGAAGAATGGTTGACCTTCTTTCCCAAGAGTACGACGTAGTGTGCCGCTATCAGGGCGGCAATAACGCGGGTCATACCGTCATAAACGAGAGGGGCAAATTCATTTTAAATCTGCTCCCTTCGGGCATTTTAAGGGAGGACGTTGTAAACGTTCTCGGACCGGGAATGTGCATCGATATAAAGCACCTCGTCGGCGAGATGGCAAAGCTGAGGGAAGGCGGAATTAAAATCACTCCCGAAAATCTTAAAATAAGCGACAAGGCGATTATCACTATGCCCTACAACGTCTTGCAGGACGTTATGGAGGAGGACAGGTTGACCAAAGCTACGGGCAAGCCCTACGGCTCTACCCGCCGCGGTATCGCTTACATATACGCCGATAAATATATGAAGAAAGCTCTGCGCATGGGCGAGCTTTTAAATCCCGAGCTTATGTACGAAAGGCTCAAGGATATAGTCGATTGGAAAAACCTTACGATTAAGGCTTACGGCTTCGAGCCGGTAACCGCCGACGAAATGATAGCGTATCTTAAAGAATACGGCGAACAACTAAAAGAATACGTCATTGATACTGGAATATACCTCAACGAAGCGCATAAAGCGGGCAAAAAGATTATGTTCGAAGCTCAGCTCGGCGCGCTCCGCGATATCGATTACGGCATAGTCCCTTATACTTCGTCGTCGTCCACGATAGCCGCTTACGCGCCCATCGGCGCGGGCGTGCCCAACCTCAAGCTCGACAAGTCGATAGGCATAATGAAAGCGTATTCGAGCTGCGTCGGCGCAGGACCTTTCACCTGCGAATATTTCGGCGAACAGGCGGAAAGACTGCGCGAGCTGGGCGGCGAATACGGCGCGGCTACGGGCAGACCGAGAAGGGTAGGTCCTTTCGACGCGGTTGCTTCGCGTTACGGCATAAGGTGTCAGGGCGCGGACGAAATCGCGCTGACCAAGCTCGACGTTTTGGACGATTACGACGAAATCGAAATCTGCACACACTACGAGCTTGACGGCAAGATTATCGACGATTTCCCTTTCACCGACGTTCTCGATAAATGCAAGCCCGTTTTCGAAAAGGTAAAGGGTTGGCACTGCGACATTTCCAAGTGCCGCAAGCCCTCCGATTTACCCAAAGAGGCTTTGGATTATATCCGTTTGCTTGAAAAACTCTGCGGTTGCAAGATTAAGTACGTGTCGGTAGGCGCAGAGCGCGAAGCCTGCATAACGTTCGACTGATAAACTTCGCAATACTTTGTCGCGCTCCGCACCGCCTTAGTCGCGTACTTCCGTGTACGCTCCTTGCGGTCGGTGCTCGCGCTCCTCGTCTTGCTCGTTTCTAAACCGAACGGGTTAGGTTGTTTAATTTTCGGGGCAATTAATATGAAATTCTATAAAATGCACGGCGCGGGCAACGATTATATCTATTTCGACTGCTTTAAAAACGAAATAGCGTCGCCCGAAAAGCTCGCCGTAAAACTTTCCGACAGACATTTTTCCATAGGCGGCGACGGTATAATTTTGCTTTGCCCGTCGGATAAAGCCGACTGCCGTATGCGAATGTTCAACGCCGACGGTTCGGAAGGGAAAATGTGCGGCAACGGCGTACGCTGCGTGGGTAAGCTCGCGCACGACCTAGGCTACGTTGCGGGGGATAGCTGCACGGTGGAAACGCTGTCGGGAATAAAAATTCTTAATTTTTCCTTCGACGAAAAGGGCAAGGTCGCTTCCGCCCGCGTGGATATGGGCGCGGCGGAACTGAACGGCGAAAAAATACCTTCCACCGTAAAAGGCGAAAAGGTCGTTGCATATCCCGCGGCTTTCGGCGGGCAGGAATATAAAATAACCCTCGTTTCAATGGGCAATCCGCACTGCGTGGTATTTACCGACCCCGACTTAATCGAAATAGAGAAAATCGGTCCCGTATTCGAAAACAGCCCTTACTTCCCCGAAAGAGTGAATACGGAGTTTATAAAAGTTATAAAGCGCAACGAGCTGAAAATGCGCGTATGGGAGCGCGGCAGCGGCGAAACCTTGGCTTGCGGCACGGGCGCGTGCGCGGCGGCGGTTGCGGCTGTGCTTAACGGTTTTTGCGACGAGGGCGAAGAAATAACCGTTCACCTTCTGGGCGGCGACCTTAAAATCGTCTATACCGACGAAGCCGTGTTTATGGAAGGCGGCGCAACGCTCGCGTTTACGGGCGAGGTGGAAATTTAAGCTTAGGCAAAAACCTTAATTCGCAATTAAAATTTTTATAAAATTTTCAAGCGGCATAATCTTGCAATTACGCCGCTTTTATGTTACAATATTTTATATTGTACTAATTCGAAAAAGAAAGCGGCGAACTGCCGCGGGAGATTATGTTATGACTAAGTACATTTTCGTTACGGGCGGCGTTGTTTCGGGCTTGGGTAAAGGTATTACCGCGGCTTCACTCGGCAGACTTTTAAAGTGCAGGGGGTACAAGGTCGCTTCGCAGAAGCTCGACCCCTATATCAATATCGACCCCGGCACGATGA
>CAZRCE010000079.1:0-5055 GCA_964598465.1 uncultured Clostridia bacterium
GGAATTTGCCGAACTTGCCGCTCTTTACCACCATATTCGCGCCGCACTTGGGGCAACGCATTTCGGAAATTTCCGTTTCCGTTTCGCTTACAATATTCGAGCATTTGGGATAATTCGAGCAGGCGAGATATTTCCCGTACTTGCCCGTGCGCCTTATCATAGGGCTTCCGCATTTGTCGCAGATAATTTCGGTAACTTCGTCGCCGTCGCAAGCGGCGGTTTTGAGTTTGTCCGCAAACGAGGGATAGAAATCGGAAATAATCTTGTGCCAGTCAACGCCGCCTTCCTCTATCTTGTCGAGGTCCTCCTCCATCTTCGCCGTAAATCCGACGTCCATTATATCGTCGAAATACTGCACGAGCATATCGGTAATTTTGTACGCTACTTCCGTAGGCACCATAACCTTGCCGTCCTTTTCGACGTAGTGCCTTTTCGTGAGCACGGAGATAATCGAAGCGTAGGTCGAAGGTCTGCCTATGCCCTTTTCGTCCATCGTCTTTACGAGCGACGCGTCCGTATATCTCTGCGGAGGGCGCGTGAATTTCTGCTCGGACGAAAGCGAATGTAAGTCGAGCTTGTCGCCCTGCTCTAAAAGAGGCAGATGCTTGGAGCTTTCCTCTTCGTCGGAATTATCCGTGCTGTACTGATACGCGGCGGTATATCCCGCGAATAACACGGCTTTCCCGCTCGCCTTAAAGGTATAGCCCGCGGCTTCCGCCTCAATCTGCATCGAATTGTACTGCGCTTCCGCCATCTGCGAAGCGATAAATCTGTCGTAAACGAGCTTATAGACGTTGTAATGCTTTCTGTCGAGATACTGTTTTACGCTCGCGGGGGTGACTGCGAGATTAATGGGTCTTATCGCCTCGTGCGCGTCCTGCGCGCCCTTTTTCGTGGCGTAGTAGTTGGGCTTTTCGGGAACGAACTTTTCGCCGTAGGTGGTTTTGATAAATTCGAGAGCCGCCTGCTGCGCCTCGGTCGAAATTCTTACGGAATCCGTTCTGATATAGGTTATCAGCGCGATGTGGTCGCCGCCGACGTCCATACCCTCGTAAAGGTGCTGTGCAACGAGCATCGTTTCGGGCGAGGACATTCCGAATTTATTGGAAGCGTCCTGCTGTAAAGAAGAAGTCGTAAAGGGCGCGGGCGCGTGCTGTTTGGTTACGCCGCTCTTTACCTTCGTTACGGTAAATTCCGCGTTCTTTATCTTTTCTTCGACGGCGAGCGCGTCCTCTTTGGTCACCGATTCACCGTTCTTTTTATAAGTGTAAACCGCCTTGAAGGGCGAGTATTTTGCCTGTTTATCCTGCAAATTCGCAGAGAGCGTCCAGTACTCCTCGGGTACGAACGCGGAAATTTCGCGCTCCCTGTCCACGATTAAACGCAGAGCTACGGACTGAACGCGCCCCGCGGAAAGTCCGTTCTGTATTCGGTTGTTCAGGAGCGGGGAAAGCTTATAGCCCACCAGCCTGTCCAATACCCTGCGCGCCTGCTGTGCGTCAACGAGATTGTAATCTATCTTGCGGGGATTTTTAAGCGCGTTTTGCACGGCTTTTGGCGAAATTTCGTTAAACTCCACCCTGTGCGCGCCGTTTTCGTCCATACCGAGCACGGTCTGCAAATGCCAGCTTATCGCTTCGCCTTCGCGGTCGGGGTCGGTTGCGAGATATACTTTGCCCGCCTTCTTCGCCTCCTCCGTCAGTCTTTTTATAATTTCCTTTTTGCTGGGAGTAATTTCGTATTTCGGCTCGAAATTTTCCGATATCTTGACGCCGAGCGTCTTTTCGGGAAGGTCGCGCACGTGTCCGCCCGAAGCGTCCACCTTGAACTTTCCCTTTAAATATTTGGAAATCGTTTTCGCCTTGGAGGGCGATTCTACTATTATAAGGTCCATAAAAAACTCCTGAATTGCGCGTTTGTGCGCATATATATGGGGGTTAATACCCTTTAACGCTATTTTACTGGGGCAAATCTGTTGCCGCCCGTTTTAACTATAAGTTTCTTTATTTCCAGCATACTGCAAACGGCGCTCGCTTCGAATTCGGCTTTATTGAGCTTTTCGGCGATTTCCGTTATGTGCGCCTCTCCCCTTTCCTTTAAAAAGAGAAGCGCCGTCTTTTCGTCGCCCTCGAGCGTGACTGCCGCGCTCTCGTTTTTCTTCAATCCGTAAACCGAAAAAATATCTTCGCTGCCTTCCGCGAGGAACGCGCCGTTTTTTATAAGGTTGTTACAGCCCGCGCCGCGCGCATAGCCCACGTTGTAGGGAAACGCGAAAACGTCCCTGCCGTAGTCCGCGGCGTAACCCGCCGTTATCAGCGCGCCGCTTCTTTCCGGCGCGGAAACTACGAGCACTCCTTCCGACAAGCCCGCGATTACTCTGTTGCGCAGGTGGAATGAATGTTTTTGCAAAGCGGTTTCGGGAGTAAATTCGGATATCAACAACCCCTCATCCGCAATGCGCCTTATCAGGCTTTCGTTTGCCGCGGGATAGAACCGGTCGTGCCCGTTAGGCAAGACGGCTATCAGATTTCCGTTTTCCAAAGCGCCCTCGGCAGCCGCGCTGTCCGCGCCTTCGGCAACGCCCGTTACTATTGCGAAATGCTCCGACAGCTCGCGCGCGGTTTCCCTGCATACGAGCGCCGTCTGCGGCGAGGTTCTGCGCGAACCGACTATCGCAAAGCGCGTTCTTTCGAGCAAATTTATATTTCCCTTACAGTACAGAACTAGAGGCGGTACGGGAATAGCCGCGAGGTTGGCGGGATACGAATCCGTGCCGCGCACGACACATTCCAAGCCTTTCTTATAAAGATTTTCCGCAACCTTTTCCCTGTAACGGTCGTCGGAAAATTTCGCTCTCATTTTATTATATACTCCGCCGCCGAGCGTTTTAATCAGCTCGTCCTCATATTTTTGCGGCGTATCCGAGTGCGAAAGCCGAATTAACGCGACTTTCTGTTTATAGCTGAGCTCCGTTAAACTGTCCGCGGTTATGATATTCGTCTCTAAACGGGAGTAATTTCTCATACGTCTTTTATATCGAAGCGGCGGTACGAAGCCGCTTCCAGCACGTGTTTGGGCTTTATATCCTCGGACAAGTCGAGGTCGGCAATCGTCCGCGCCACTTTTATTATCCTCGACCTCGCCCTTGCGGAAAGCGACAGCGTTTCGAACGCGGTCTTTAATATCCTTTCGCATTCGGGCGTGAGCGCGCAGTAGTTTTTAATCTGCTTTTCACCCATGCTCGCGTTTTCGGTGATATCGTCGTCCATAAAACGCTCGCGCTGAATAGCCCGTGCGCGTTCGACGCGCTTTTTAACCTCCGCACTGCTCTCCTCGAGCTTTTCGGAAGCGAGGTCGTCGTACTTGACGGAATCGACCTCCACCTGCAAATCTATTCTGTCGAGAAGGGGTCCCGAAACTCTGCCGCGGTATTTCCTTATCTGCGACGGCGTGCAGGTGCACTGCTTTTCGGTCGAGCCGTAATTGCCGCAGGGGCAGGGGTTCATACTCGCGCAGAGCATAAAGTCCGCGGGGAAAGTTACCGCTCCGCCCGCGCGCGTTACCGTGATTACGCCGTCCTCTAACGGCTGTCTGAGCGATTCGAGCGCGGTGCGCGAATATTCGGGCAGCTCGTCTAAAAACAGCACGCCCCTGTGCGCTTTGGAAATTTCGCCCGCACGGATTTTGCCGTTTCCCCCGCCGCAGAGCGATACCGTAGTCGCGGTGTGGTGCGGCGTTCTGAACGGGCGCAGGGAAACTATACCCTCCTCGTTCAGCTCGCCCGAAACGGAGTGGATTTTAGTGACTTCGAGCGCTTCCTCGAACGTCATATCGGGCATAATCGTCGGAATACACCGCGCAAGCATAGTTTTGCCCGTGCCGGGAGGACCTGACATTAAAATATTGTGCCCGCCGGCAACGGCAATTTCGAGCGCGCGCTTGGCAAGCGGCTGTCCCTTGACGTAGCTCAAATCGCAGTTGTACTGCGCCTTTTTTATATCGCTTGCAAAGCTCCGCGCCTTTACGGGTGCGATTTCGCTTTCGCCCTTTAACAGCGCGACCGCCTCGGTCAGCGATTTAACCGCGTACACCTCTATCCCCTCGATATAGCTCGCCTCGTTGGCGTTGGCGTAGGGGATAACGAATTTGTTATAGCCGTGGTTCTTCGCGGAAATCAAAACGGGAAGTATGCCCGAAACTCCGCGCAAAGCCCCGTCGAGAGCAAGCTCGCCGAGCATAACGAAGCCGCCCGTATCCGCCAAAAGCTGTTCGCTTGCAGCGAGAACGGAAATCGCTATCGGCAAATCGTAATGACCGCCCTCTTTTTTTATATCGGCGGGCGCGAGATTTATCGTAATTTTATTTACTGGGAAGCGCATAGCGCTGTTCTTGATAGCGGAATATACGCGCTCCTTGCTCTCCTTAACCGCCGCGTCGGGCAGCCCCACGAGGTCGTAGGAAACCATTCCCTTGTTTATGTCCGTTTCCACTTCCACGGGAACGCCTTCCAGACCTATAAGTTCGTAACTCGTCACTTTCGATAACATATCGCAAAATCCTCGGTAAATTTAAAGCTCCCGCGCGTGGCGGGAGCTTTTTTAAATTATTTGATTTCCGCTATCTTTGCGGCTTTACCGGTAAGTCCGCGCAGGTAGTAAAGCTTAGCCCTTCTTACCTTGCCCTTTCTTACTACGGTTATCGACGCGATTTTGGGAGAATGAACGGGGAAAGTTCTTTCTACGCCTACGCCGAAAGACAAACGCCTTACGGTGAAGCTTTCCCTAATTCCGCCGTGCTTCTTCGCGATTACTACGCCTTCGAAGTTCTGAATTCTTTCCTTCGTACCCTCGATTACTTTGAAGCCTACCTTAACGGTATCGCCTACGTTGAACTGGGGAACTTCAGTTTTCATACCCTCTTTTTCAACGGCTTCAACTAAACCTTTTATCATAATGACCTCCGAAAATAATTACGGCATTCTTGAAATATCAGCGGACTGCCGCGAGTCGAGAATTATATTAACAAATCTTTTTGCATTTTGCAACTCATTTTAGG
>CAZRCE010000080.1:0-4521 GCA_964598465.1 uncultured Clostridia bacterium
GACTTTTAAGTTCGCGGCGCGTTTTTTAATATTTTTTCTAAATCTCGGCATACTCTTATTATGAAGAAAAGAATAATACCCATAATATTGATTGCCGCAGTATGCATTTTGTCGCTTTGCGCTTTCAAAATTGACACTTCGTCGTCGATTAAGAGCCTCACCCACCCCTACATCAACTCCTACGAGTGCATTTTCGCAACACTCGGCGGGGACGATTTTCTTGATGACTACGAATATATCCGAATAAATATTCTCGACGCTAAGGAGCTGGAAGTCAGCTTCAAAAAAATAAACGGCAAAAAGCATTCGTATAAGACGAACTATACCTGCGACGACCAAACGGGCGAGCTCGAAGCGGAAATAGGAATTCTCGGGTTCAGATTCAAGCAGAAAACGAAAATAAGAAACGGAAAATTCGTATTGAGTATGCCCATTTTAACGAAACAGCTTATTATGAAATTCGCGGTTGCAGGGTAACGAAAAAGCGGCTTTTTAAGCCGCTTTTTTTATCTTATAAAGTTCGTTCTTGCCTTTTTTATTATTTCGGGCTTTTCAAGCTCCGTGCCTTTGGCGCTTTCCAGAAGCTTTAAAAGCCACGCCATATTCGAGCCGATTGCGCGCATTATGGTTACGCCCTCCTCGTCCTCGTAAACCTCCTCTGCGGAATTGCCGTGAACCATATTCCAGTAAGTTGACGGCACGGTAATCATACTGCTTATCTGTACGTACTTATTCAGAACGTCCACGGAAGCCGTAGTTCCAGCGCGCCTCGCCGAAACTATTGCCGCGGCGGGCTTGAATTTCATTAATCTTCCGAACGAATAGAACAGTCTGTCCATAAACGCGACCATAGCGCCCGCGGGCGAAGCGTAATGAACGGGCGCGCCGAATACATAGCCGTCCGCTTCGCTCAGTTTTGCGCCTACCGCGTTTACTATATCGTCGTCGAACCTGCATTTGCCGAGCTTCTGACACGCTCCGCAACCCGCGCAACTATGTATAGCGCCCGTGCCGAGCCAGACGATTTCGCTCTCCACGCCCTGCCGTTTAAGTTCTTCCGCAATTACCGCAAGCGCAGTGTAAGTACAGCCGCGTTCGTGCGGGCTTCCGTTTATCATTAAAACTTTCATATTGACCTCTTTATAAAGTTTTTATTTTGCTCTCGATGAGAGGCATATATTTCAATTCGTAGCCGAGTGCGTTTGGATGCGTGCAGTCCCCCCTGCCCCAGCCGTAGCTGTCGCAGGTGAATAAATCCCTGTGTTCGGGAAGGAAGGTGTTAAGCCCGCTTTCCTTATACAAATCGACGTAAGGCACGCCCCATTTTTCGCAAATACGTATAGCCGCTTCGCCGTAGAGCTTTTGCAGCTCGTCCGTCCTCCTGCCCATATTGTGCGGACGCACGAACAGTATTTTTGCTTTTGGGAAGCGCGTTAAAAGCGCGCATATGACTTCTTCGAAGCAGTGACAAAATTCCGAGCCTTCCTTTCGTACCGCGAAAATATCGAACCCCGTATAACCGCCCGAAATTTTTCCAAAAGGAACGTCGGGCTCGACCGAGCCTTCGGTTATATTGCAGTCGTTCGTAAAACCGTCGAAAACTATATAATCCGCCTCGACATTATCCTCTATGACCTGTCTGACCTGCTCGACAACCCAGCTTTTACCCTCGTCGTAGCCGACGCGAGCTCCGCCCACGGCGTATTTTACGAGCTCGAAGCCCAAATCTTTTGCTAAATATTCGCCTATACCGAAGCCGTCGTTACCCGAACCGAACATTATACTGTCACCGAGAACGAGCAATTTTTTACCTTTGAAATTTTCCATATCTATCTCTGTAAAAATGAAAAAACCGATTGGCGCTACTCGTCAATCGGTAATTTTCTTTCTGTATAGCCCAACTTTTCCGTCGGAACTATCGAAGCCACCCTTAAAAGTGGTAAAGCCAAGATATCATACCGAAATGACTTTGTCAAGCAAAATTCGACAAATTTGTGCAAAAAGTACAAAAAATTTACTTTTTAAACAAAAATCTGTGACAATTTTCACATTCTATCACTTTTCCGGAAGAAACCATTTCCCTGTACGCGAGAGAAAGCTCTATACCGCACTTCGAACACCTGTCGCCCTTGATTTCGCAGATAATCGGAAAAATGCGCTCGCTCCGCTTGGTATGATATTTTTTAAGTACTTCCTTGTCGATGTCCTTTCCTATTTCTTCGAGTTCCTTGGAAATCTTTGACGCCTCTGCGGATTTGCTCTGCTTTAAATTCTGATAGGCAGCCTGAACCTGTGGATACTCTTTCTGAATGGTGATGACCTTGTTTTTGAGTGCTTTGTACTCCTCTACTTTTTCCTTTACGGCAGCCGTAAGAGAGTTAATTTCGCCCTTCAAAGCCTTAATTTTGTCCGTAATGGACGAAACGCTGCGCATATAGAAGGAAATATCCGCGCCGCCTTCGACGAGTTCGTCGAGCTGCTCGAAATCTTTAAGCGTCTCCGCGATTTCACTATACTCTTTGTTGAGCCTGTCCAAAATGGAAAAAAGCTCTTTCGCCTTGCCTTCGAGCTGGTCGAGCTTTTCGCTCGCTTTGTTTAGAAAGCTCTTGTACTGTACGAGTTTTTTCCTTTCTTCCGAATTTGCCGTTTCCTGTTCGAGCTTCATTAAGCGCGAATCCACTTCCTGATAGGCTAAGAGGCGTTCAATCTGTGACATATGCTACTCCTTTATTCTTAAACGAACCTTTCGTCCCTGAAAAACAGGGTGCGAATGCTGAGTTCTTCTTTTAATTTGTTATAAATTTTGTTAAAGCCGTACGCTTCCGAAGCGTAATGCGTCATCTGAACGACGGCTATGCCCGAGGCGACGAGTTCGGCTATTTCGTGATGCTTTAAATCGGACGAAACGAGTGCGCTCACGCGCTCGGACTTGGCGAATTTTATCGCTTGGTCGTCGCAGCCCGCGCCGCAAAAGGAAGCGACTTTTCTTACCGCTTTGTTTGCGTCGCCGTAAAAAATCACTTTATCCGTGCCGAATTCCTTTTTGATTTTATCGACGAAGCCCTGCAAGGTTGCCTTTTCGACGGAGTATGCTCTGCCGTACGCTCCGCCATCAACCGATGCGAGAACGGCCGCCTTTTCACCGCCAAGCCCGCGCATAAGGAAATAATCTATCCCCTCCGCCGCGGCGTCGAAATTGAGGTGCATAGAAATTACGGAAATTCCGTTTCTCACGCACTTCGCTATTGCGCGCGCGGACGAGTCCTGCGTTTCGTCTATATTTTTTATACCGTAATATATCGCGGGATGGTGCGTAACTATAAGCTTATAGCCGAGCTTGACCGCTTTATCAACCGCCTTTTCCGATAAATCGAGGGAAAACAGCGCGCCGCTCACTTCCTCTCCGCTGTTTAAAATTATGCCGCTGTTGTCGTACAATCCGTACTTCGCGCAAAAATCTGCGGAAAGCTTTAACGGCGCGACTTCATTTTCGAGAAAGCGCAGAAATTCTTCAACCTTCATTAAGTAAACTCCTCATAAACAGGACTTCGCCCGCGAGCTTATCGATATCTTTTTTGTCGGTACAATTATGTAAGTAGCTCTCTTTTTTCGCTATTTCCGCATTAAGATATTCGGAGAGCAACGGATTTTTAAGGCTGTCGCGACCGAATGCAAGCTCGCGTTCGCCGTAGCTTTCCGCTCCGCCGCGTTCGCCCTTTATAACGAAATAATATTTACCGTCTTTGAAGATATCGTCCGCCGTAATCTTGCAACCGTTATCTATCAGGAAGCGCCGAAGCGTCGGCGCGTTCTTCATAGGTTGCAGAACGAATTTTTCGGGAATGAAGCCCTCTTTCAGTATTTTTATAATTTCCTCGCCGCCCATGCCCGCGATTAAAACCGCGTTTATATCTTTCGGCAAGCCTTCAAGCCCGTCGCAACATACGCTTTCGCATTTGCCCGACGCGATAAAACTATTTAACAGCTTTTCGGCTTTGGCGAGGCATTTGGCGCTTATATCCGTTATATACGCCTTGTCGCAGAGCGCGTTTTTAAGCATATACAGCGTGCAGTAACCGTGGTCGCAACCGATATCTGCGAACGAGCCGCACTTATCGAGGTACGAGCAAAGCGTTTCTATCCTGCCCATCAGGTGTCGAGGAAATCTTTAAGGTGCTTCGAACGCGAGGGATGACGGAGCTTTCTTAAAGCCTTTGCTTCTATCTGACGGATACGCTCACGGGTGACGTTGAATTCCTTGCCCACTTCTTCGAGCGTTCTGGGTCTGCCGTCGTCAACTCCGTATCTTAAACGCAGAACCTTTTCCTCGCGCGGGGTCAGACTGTTGAGAACGGATAAAAGCGTTTCCTTTAACATGGTAGTCGAAACGCTGTCCGACGGAGTAACGGCTCTGTCGTCCTCTATGAAATCGCCGAGGTGCGAATCTTCCTCCTCGCCTATGGGCGTTTCCAAAGATACGGGGTCTTGCGCGATTTTCTGTATCTCGCGAACGCGGTCCTC
>CAZRCE010000081.1:0-4504 GCA_964598465.1 uncultured Clostridia bacterium
GTGGACGGCTACGGCAACGATATTCCCAACTTCCATTACGAAACGGTAATGCAGTTGATGGAAGGGTACGCTAAAACCGAGCTTAAAAACCCCGCAATAATCATCGACGCAAACCACTCGAACAGCGGCAAGAGATTTAAACAGCAGATAAGAATTTGCGAAGAAGTAATGCAGAACAGGCTGTACGATAAAGATTTCAAGCGCAGCGTAAAGGGCTTTATGATAGAGAGCTTTTTGGAGGAGGGAAACCAGTCGGAGGATAAAGTTTACGGAAAGTCGATAACCGACCCCTGCCTCGGCTGGTGCGATACGGAAAGGCTGATACTCGATATCGCCTCCAAAGTGTAGGCGCGGTATGTCTAAGACGGTAGGATATCTCGGACCGGAAGGTAGTTATTCGGAAATCGCCGCCCGTCGTTTCGGCGGCGCGTGCGTGCCTCTGCCTAATTTTTATAAGCTCGTAAAAGCCCTTCTTGGCGGCGAAGTCGATTGCGCGGTGCTCCCGATAGGTAATTCCTTAAACGGCGGCGTTACGCAGAATATAGACATATTACAGCAGACCGATGGTATTTTCGCGTGCGCGGAAACCTCGGTTAAAATCGAACACTGCTTAGTCACCAAAAACGGCGCGGACATAAAAAGCATTAAGAGGGTCTATTCGCACGGTCAGGCTCTCGCCCAGTGCGCGCGCTATCTTTCGGAAAATCTGCCCGACGCGGAGCTTATCGAAACTCCTTCAACTTCGGCCTGCTACGGCTTTATCGTAACGGAGGAGGACGCTGGCATCGCGAGCTCTGGCGCAAAGCGCGAAGGCTTTGCTTACGGCGACGGTTGCATATCCGACGAAAAGAGCAACTACACGCAGTTCCTTCTCGTTAAAAAGGGCGGCGCGGAAATCGTTACCCGTTCGGACAAAATTTATTTTTCGGCAACCTGCAAGCACGAGGCGGGCGCGCTGTACAAGCTCTTGGGCGTGCTTTCCGAGCGCGGAATCAATATGACGAAAATCGAATCCCGCCCCATAAAGGAAAGTGTCGGCGAATTTCGGTTTTTCATAGAAATCGAAGCCGACTGCTCGACCGAAAAGGCGCAAGCGCTGTTAAGGGAAATTAAGAAAAACAGCCTGTCCTTCAAGCTCCTCGGTTGCTATTGAATAAGAAGAAACAAAAAAGTTAAGGCAAAGCATAATGCTCCTTGCGCGAGCTTAAACAGCATAAACCGCGCGGGCTTTACACCGAATTCCGAAAGGTAGGAAAGCTGTTGCGCGATTATCGAAAAACCGCCGAATGTTATCAAAAATCCCGCAAGCGGCGCGGACAGCGGGGAATTTATTCCGCCAAGCTGCGCGCACCCGCCCGTAGCCTCAATAATACCTCGGCATAAAGCTTCCGAAGTTTCTACGCCCAAAAGCGGGTCTAAAATCAAGCGGAGTGGCAATAATAAATTAAAGTCCGCGGCGATTGCGGATACGGTATAGAAAAAGCATATGAATCCGCCGGCGCAAAGCACGGCTGTTACCGAGCCGTAGAAGGCTTCGTAAAGTATATTTCCGCTCTGCTTTTTTATAAGTCTCGGCTTTACCGCGCACGGCTTTTTGGATAGCGAAAACGCAAGCGCGATAATAGTTACCGCAAGCAGATGCGCGGCGAAAAGTATAAGCCCAGTTTCTCTGCTCGCGAACATTTTATAGCCCACGCTGCCTATTATAAAGAGAGGACCGGACGTCGAACAAAGCAGCGCGAGCTTTTCCACGTCGCTGTCGTCTATAAGCCCCGCTCTGCGGTAATCGGCGACGAGTCTGCTCCCCGCGGGATATCCCGAAACGGCACTCATTAAAAACAGCGGCGCGGCGGAGGGCGACAGCTTAAAAATCTTCGCCGCTTTACCTAAGGGTTTGGCAGCGGTTTCCGCCGCGCCGAGCTTGATTAACAGCGACGATATGACCATAAAGGGAAAGAGCGAGGGCAGTACGCACTCTCCCCACAAAAGAACGCCGTCGAGGCAGACTTTAACGTATCTTTCGGGATAGGCGATAACGGCGGCCGCTACGCCCAACAGTGCTAAAACGGCGATAAGCTTTACGCCCGTGCGTTTGATTTTCATATTAATAAATATTTTAACGGGTAACTGATTATGAGTAAAAAATTAGGACTTGCTTTGGGCAGCGGCGGAAGCCGCGGCGTGACTCATCTCGGCGTTCTTAACGCACTAGAGGAGGCGGGCATAAAGCCCGACTTTATCGCGGGCTGTTCTATGGGTTCTGTCGTGGGCGCGTGCTATTCCAAAGGAATGAGCGTGGAGTCTATGCTCTCCGCCGTCCTCAAATTAAAGACCTTCGACCTTTTGGATATCTCGGCAATTCCCGTATCGAGGGGCGGGCTTTTAAAGGGCAATAAAATGCTCAAACTGCTTCTGAATAATTTAGGCGATATAACCTTTGCAGATTTGAATATACCCTTCTGCTGCGTAGCTACCGATTTGTTGAGCGGCAGACTCGTAACCTTTTCCGAAGGCTCGGTTGCGAAAGCCGTGCAGGCTTCCAGTGCGATACCCACGCTCTTTCGCCCCGTAAAGCATAACGGTATGGTTTTGGTGGACGGCGGCGTTCTCTGCCGTATCCCCGTCCGTCAGGTAAAGGATATGGGTGCGGACGTTGTGATTGCGGTGGACGCGCTTGCAAACACTGCGGAAAGCGTTAAAAAAGTGCCCAATATAGTACAGCTCGTTCTGCGCACTTTCGATATAATGGACTATAACCAGACGACACTGCGCGAGAAAACGGAAGGTGAGCTTTGCGACCTCACTTTGCGCCCGCTTATGTTGGGTATGAGCCAGTACGCCGTCAAGGATATGGAAAAGGCGTTCGTGGAGGGCTACGAAGCCGCCGCAAACAATATGGACAAAATAAAGGAACTTTTAAAGTAACCTTATGGATTTATTCGATTTTAACGAAAGCAAGGGAGAGGCACGTCCTCTCGCCGAAAGAATGCGTGCGAACAATCTCAACGATTTTATAGGTCAGCGCCATATCGTTGCCGAAGGTTCGCTTCTTCGTCGCGCCATCTCTTTGGACAGGCTGGGCAGTTGTATTTTTTACGGACCTCCGGGCACGGGCAAGACAACGCTCGCAAACGTAATAGCCTCGACTACCCACGGCGAATTTATCAAACTGAACGCCGTTCAGGCGGGCGTTGCGGACGTCAAAAAGGCGGTGCAGGAAGCGGAGGACAACCTTAAAATGTTCGGCAAGCGCACGTATTTAATGCTCGACGAATGTCACCGCTTCAACAAAACGCAGTCCGATTCACTGCTCCCCGCAATAGAGCAGGGCACGATTATTTTTATCGGCTCTACTACGGAAAACCCTTACGCTTCGATGACCCCCGCAATCGTTTCGCGTTGCCGCATATTCAAGTTCGAAAGGCTTTCGAAAGGGGATATATTGGGGGCAATGCAAAAAGCCGTGAAGTCAAAGCGCGGTCTTGGCGAATATAAAGTCGAATTCGAAGCGGGCGCTTTGGAGCATATCGCCGAAACGGCGGGAGGGGATTTGCGCACCGCGTATAACGCTTTGGAGCTTGCCGTGCTCACGACCCCGCCCGAAGCCGACGGCAAAATTTTCGTAAAGCTTTCCGACGCCGAGCAGTCCATTCAGCGCAAGGCGTTGTCCTATAACGAGGACGACTATTACGACTATCTCTCGGCGTTCTGCAAGTCGCTCCGCGGAAGCGACGCCAACGCCGCGCTGTACTACGCAATGCGCCTTATCGAGGGCGGTTGCGACCCGATGATGATTGCCCGACGCCTCGTTATACACTCGTCCGAGGACGTCGGTATGTCCGACCCGAACGCGCTCGTCGTGGCAAGCTCGGCAATGTACGTTCTCGAAAAGACGGGCTATCCCGAAGGTTTAATTCCTTTAAGCAACGCTATAATTTACGTCTGCGAAGCGCCTAAAAGCAACTCGGTCGTTACGGCTATGAACGCCGCGAAAAAGGACGCGCGCGAGGTTCGCGACGACGACGGCGTTCCGCCCTATTTAAAGGACAATTCTTTCGGCGGCAAGGAAGATAAAAAAAATTCGACCTTATATAAATATCCGCATAACTACGACGGCGGCTACGTCGTACAGCAGTATCTGCCCGACAAATTGAAGGACAGGGTTTATTATAAGCCGTCCGAATACGGCTTCGAAAAGGAAGTAAAGATACGCCGCAAAAACAAGGGAATGAAAGAGTGATAAATTAGAGCATATATTTACGGGGCAATTCGAGCAGGAATTGCCCCGAAACTTTAAACAGGTTTTTAATAAAATTAGTTTAAGTATCGATAAATTCGATTGACTGAAAAATCAAATGAATATATAATAAATATATCGAGGCGTAGCGCAGTTGGTAGCGCGTATGGTTCGGGACCATAAGGTCGTGGGTTCAAATCCCGTCGCCTCGACCATCTTTATAGGACGAAAATACTGTCCTACAAAATACAGCCTGAAAACGAGAGT
>CAZRCE010000082.1:0-4311 GCA_964598465.1 uncultured Clostridia bacterium
CTTTAATATTTTTGTAACTTAAATTCTCAAGCCTTTGGGAAGGTGGTTTTTAGCCGTTCCCCCCACCGCTTTGCACCAGCCGAGCGGAAAGCCGTTAAAGGTCACCGCATACCAGCCCGAAAGCTTTTCGTCGCAGGAAAAAGTGCGCCCCGCAAGATAATCGAGAGCTTGTCTCTCGTCCACTTCGACCGTCTTGACTTCACCGTTTTTAAGGCAAATTGCGAGCGAATGCGAGGGCACGAACCTATCGCCCTTAAATTCGCCCAAGCATACGCCCGCACGGAGTATGCTTACGGGTATTTCGGGCATATCTTGGGGGATAGAGTACAGCGTATCGCCCACCGCGTGCAGTCTGTCGAAAGAAATTTTAAGCGTTTCCCTTTCAAATTCGCGGTATGCTTTGAGCCGCAGCTTATTCGTGAAAACAGGCTTAAAGGGCGTTACCTCGCAGTCCTCTTCCTCCGTCTTTTCCAAAAGCGCGGCGAAATGTCCTTCGCCCTGCATTTCGTGCGGCAGAAGCTTTTTCTGCGTAATGAGCTTTACTCCGCCCGCGTTCACGGCGCGTTCAATCTGCTCCTCGTTTTCGTGCGTGTTGAAGGTGCAGGTCGAATAAACGAGTCTGCCGCCGCGTTTGAGCATTTTGATAGCCGAAGCTAAGATTGCCTGTTGACGGATAGCGCAGGCGCGCACGTTTTCCTCGCTCCAATCGCGAACCGCCGCTTCTTCCTTGCGGAACATACCCTCGCCCGAGCACGGCGCGTCAACCAAAATTTTATCGAAATACCCCGCGAAAATTTTGCTTAAATCGGACGGCGAGGCGCAGGTGACTACGGCGTTTTTAATTCCCAGCCGCTCGACGTTCTGCGAAAGCACGCGAGCGCGGGAATAATTTATTTCGTTGAGAACGACCGTTCCTACGCCGTTCGTCGATTGAGCGAGCCTCGTACCCTTGCCGCCCGGTGCGGAGCATAAATCGAGCACTCTTTCGCCCTCTTTTACGCCGAGCATGGGCGCGGCGCACATTGCCGAAGGCTCCTGAACGTAGTAAAGCCCCGCGGCGTGGAAAATATGCTTGCCCGGTTTTTCGTCGGAAACGAAAAAGCCGTTTTCTTCCCACGGGACGGGGGTCAGCGCGAAGGGCGAAATCGCCTTAAATTCTTGCGCGCTTATCTTTAACGGATTTATTCTTATCGCTCTGTAAACGGACGGCGCGGCGTAAATTTTGAAAAATTCGTCCGCTTCCGCGCCGAGCATAGAGCGCATCTGCGCTATAAACGCCGAGGGAAGTTCAATCATTTAACAGCTTTCCGAACTCCTCTATGCTTAAAATTTTAAGATTTTCCCTTGCTTTCGCGTTCTGCGTGCGGACGGAATCGTCGTCCTCGGCGCAGACGTAAAGATTGCAATCGCAAAGTTTTCCGCAATATCTGCCGCCCTTTTCGTAAAGCTTTTTTACGAGCGGCAACGAAAGGTCAAGCCGTTCTTCGAGATTTCTCGAAAAATTGACGCTTAATCCCTTTAACGCACCGTCGCGCTTGGGGTGCTTCGAATTGACTAAATTGTAAAATTCACAGCGCGCCTTGCCGCGCTCGCGCTTCTTTTCGTCGCGGGCGGCGCAAAAGGCTTTGTAGCCCTTGCTCGTCGGCGGGATTATGACGTACTTTTTTACCGAGCCGCGGATTACGCCGTATTTTTTTTCAAGCTCGGGATAGGTAAGATTTTCGGCGCGGCACATTGCTTCAACTATTTTCATAGTCGCGTAAGCGTCGTCGGCGGCGCGGTGCGGCGTAAATTCGACGTTCAAATCGCCCGTTATGTATTCCAGACCGAACTGACGGGAAAAGTCGTTTATTTTCGCCATATACAGCACCTGACTGTCCGAAAACGAAAAAGTAAACGACGGCAGACGAAACCTGCGCGTTTCCAGCTCGAGGTATTTGACGTCGTTTATGACCGAATGTCCGAAAACGAGATTTTCAGGATTTTCGAGGAGGGATTTTATCTTTTTATAGACGGACGGAAACGCGGGATAGTTTTTAAATTCCTTGTATTCGTAAGGAAGCACAAGCCCGTGCTCCCCCCTGCCGTCGGTCAAGTGAAATCTGCCCTTGGGGTTGATTAGGATATCTTCTTTATTTATTATATTGAAATCTTCGTCGCACAAAACGTAGCCGAACGCGCAGATTTTCGCGACGTTTTTAAATACGCTTGCACACTCTATATCGAAAAACAAGTAATTCATCAATAAAATTTTATCACAGTTGCGGCGGAATTGCAACAGACTGCAATCCCCGCCTTAAAGAAATTAATAATTAAAAGTGTATCTTCTAAAACATTTGACTTCTTTTGAACAGATTGTTATACTATTAATGAATAAAAATTCATTCATAGATAGGAGTGTGTTTATTATGCCTAAAACACCCGAAAGATGTCAAGAGATACGAGAAGAAACCAAAAAGAAAATCTTGCACGATGCTATGCTTTATTTTGCGCGAAACGGCTTTGCCGGCACAAAAATAAGCGACCTTGCGGACTATATCGGTATAGGGCAAGGTACGCTATATATCTACTTTAAGTCGAAGGAAGATTTATTTAAAGAGATTTTTGCCGTTTGCAATAATGAAAAAGAGATTAAAGAATTAAAAATATTGTCTAGCTTGCCGATTTCCGCAAAAAATAAAATTCATAAGCTATCAAAGACGGTAATCGGAAAATTGGGACAAGACGAAAATTACGCGGCAAAGGTTACTTTAACTACGCAGGTTCTTTTTGAAAAAAACCAATTTATGTCAGACAGCACTACCTATCAATCGGAAATATATCAGTACACGGCGAAAATAATCGAGCAAGGGCAAAAAGAAAAAAGTATCGTTGAGGGTTCTGCGATGAAGCTTGCGGACTTTTATTGGAGCGTCGTTTATCTTTACGCATTAAAGAAACTGTTTACAACGAAATACGAAACGATTACCGTTGCCGATTTGGAACGGGTTTTATTAAAGGACGACAATATAAAATGAGTAAAAAAGCATTAAAAATAATCAAAATCTGCTTTTCTTTCGTTATAGCTTTCGTACTTGTTTTTACTGCGTTGTTTACCTATCGCGAACACCTTGCAGAAACTTATGAACTTACTTTTTTAAGCAGTTTTATTGACGGTATATTTTTTGCCGCCTGCGGGGTTTTCCTAATTTTTAATAAACGCGTACCGCAAATATTATTTCTTTGTGCGACGATTTTACTCTTGATAGTGTTTTTTGTGTGTATTGCTTTTTCAAAACAATTTCAGATGAGCGGCGGCTTTGCGTTTTTGCATATTGTAAATCCGCTGCTTGTATTAGTCTATTATTTGCTTTTATGCGACCTTTCCGAAACGACTATAAAATCAGTGCCTGCGGTTGCCGCAATACCGTTATTGTATTTAACCTTTGTGTTAATCTTCGGCTCGGCTACCGGCAACTATATTTACTTTTTTATGAATTATGAAAAAGTCGGTATTTGGTACTCGGTATTATTTATTTTTTGTATTTTAGCGGGAATATTTGCATTAGGGTTTGCGCTTTATTACTTTAACAGGCTTATACAAAAGGTTATACGTAGAAAAGATATAAAGTAAAAAATTGAATTTTATTGGGTGTAAGTTAAACGAAAACGGGCGGCAGCGGAAAGCTGTCGCCCGTGTTTCTTTGGTGCTATAAAAATACAACCTCACTTTGCCTGATTCCAGTGTCTGAGTTTGGGCAAATTCTCCTCAAAATAGGCGCGGGCCTGCTCCGGCGGCCAGTTTTCGTTTGACATATGCCCAACAAGAAAGTCCGTTAACTCCTCAATACTTACGTAAACGAATTTCCCGTCGGTGTAGCACCACTTGCAGTAATCTTCGTTGAACGAGCCGTCGGTTTCTTTGCTGATGGAAGAATCGTCGAGGGGCATACCGCAGCATTGACAAACCAACTTGCGCGGAGAGCCTAAAAGAGTATTGATAGAAACGTCAAACAGCTTTGACAACAGTTTTAAAGTTTCCGTATTGGGTACGGTTTCACCCGTTTCCCAGCGGGATACCGCCTGCCGCGTAACGAAGACCTTTTCCGCAAGCTCGTCCTGAGATAATCCGTTTTTGCTTCTGAGTTCGAATATAACGTCCTTTGTTTCCATGTAAATCACCAACCTATAAATTATAGTATCACTATTATACCATTGCAGCTTTGGAAAATCAAGCAACATGCTGTTGCTATGATATAGTATCACATCAACCCCTTTTTAAACTGACATAATACCCACAGTTTAAAAAGGGATAGCACCCAAAACACTAAT
>CAZRCE010000083.1:0-4191 GCA_964598465.1 uncultured Clostridia bacterium
ATTGCCGAAGACCCTATCTGCGATTTCTCGAAAGGTTCTTCCACCTCTTTCATATTCTGCAAAATGCGGATATCGTTAGAGAATTTATACGCGCTCTGCGCAATCTGCGAGAGAACGCAAAGTGCGTTATAGTCGAATTTTCTTGGATAGGTCTGACCCGTTACGCCGTAAACCTTATCGTAGCCGAGCTTTGAAACGACTTTCTTTTCAAGCTCCTTGACCTTTTCGCCGTCGCCGTTGAAAAGCTCCAAAAAGCTCGCCTGCGTGCCCGTAGTACCCTTAACTCCGCGTAGTTTAAGGCTGTTTTCGAGATTGACGAGGTTATAATAGTCCATCTCCAAATCCTGCAACCAGAGCGTTGCGCGCTTGCCTACCGTGGTGAGCTGAGCGGGCTGAAGATGCGTAAAGCCGAGCGTGGGCAAATCCTTGTATTTAAGCGCGAATTTTTTGAGCTTGTTCATAACGCTTACGAGCTTCGCTTTGATTATTTTCAACGCGTCGGACATTATAATAAGTTCGGAATTGCAATCGACAAAGCAGCTCGTCGCGCCGAGATGGATTATAGGCATAGCGGAAACCGCCTGACTTCCGAACTCTTTAACGTGCGCCATTACGTCGTGACGCACCTCCCTTTCGAATTTTTCCGCAAGGTCGTAGTTTATATCCTCGGCGTACTTCTTCATTTCCGCAACCTGCGCGGGAGTGATGTTCAGCCCCATTTCCATTTCGGATTCGGCAAGCGCAATCCAGAGCCTGCGCCATAATCTGAAACGCTTATCGTCGGAAAACGCCTCCGCCATTTCTTTGCTTGCATATCGGGTAATCAAAGGATTCGAGTAAACGCTGTTATCAGTCATATTAAACTCCGTAAAAATTATTTATTCAAATTATTTGTCAAGTTTGTTTACTAACCGCACGATTAAAAGTACGATTAACGCAATTAACGGCAGTATAGCGCTTGCCGCGCCTACGCAGATAATAACCAAGCCCGTCAAAATCTTTGCCGCGCGAGCCGAATTAAGCTCGCTGAAATCAGGCGCGTCCTTCGGAACGACTATACCTTGCGAAACGAAATAAATTATAATTCCTACGACGATACATATAACAGCCGCCGCAAGTACGCCCGTAAGCACCCACGCCAAATGCTTTTTATTCATATCAGAACTTCTTGGGCTGAGGATAGTCCACGCCGAAGGTTTCTACCGTAACCTTCTTCATTACGGGCGGGTTTTTGGGTCTGTCGTTGTAATCGGTGGCAAGCGAAGCAAGTTTGTCAACGACCTCCATTCCCTCGGTAACCTTACCGAACGCCGCGTACTGTCCGTCGAGATGGGAAGCGTTTGCGTGCATAATGAAAAACTGCGAGCCGGCACTGTTGGGGGCGTACGCACGCGCCATCGATATTACGCCGCGCTCGTGCTTGATATCGTTCTGCTTGAAACCGTTCAGAGCAAATTCGCCCTTAATCGTATAGCCGGGGCCGCCCGTTCCCAAGCCTGCGGGGTCACCGCCCTGTATCATAAAGCCCTCTATTATACGGTGAAAAATAATACCGTCGTAAAATCCGCTGTTCGCAAGCGATATAAAATTGTTTACGGTGTTGGGCGCTTTTTCGGGATAAAGCTCCAAAGTTATTTTTTCGCCGCTCTCGAATTCGATTGTAGCTATGGGATTTTTCATATTGAACTCCTTATTTAAAATATATCTAACTCCGTTAAATTCCAATTCGTTCGTGCCGTTATAGGTAAATCCGATACCGTGCGTATTATCTACGGGGAAAACGAGATTTTTATCGTCGCTGAAATACCTGTAACTTCTTTCACCCTGCATTTCGGTGAACAGCACTTCGTTCGTTATATTGCCTTCTTCCTCCGACTCGTCGGAGTCTATGCAGGAAAAATACAAATTCTGAAAGAACGCTTTATTATCTTCTTTGATTTCGATATAAACTCCGTTGCCTTCTTCCGAAATAATATCTGCCGAAATTCAAACCGTTGTCGTTAGGCGGCTCGGTTTCACCGTTACAGGCGGGCAAAAAGCAACATACCGAGATTATAAAAACGGCAACGACGAGCAATAATCTTAAAACTCTAATTATTTTATTTTGCATCGTACTTTTCAATCCTGACGCCGGCTTCCTCGAAAAGCTTTATCGAAAAGTCGTCGGGATAGCCTTCCTTATAAACGACGCGAACGATGCCCGCGTTAATAATAATTTTAGCGCATATAACGCACGGCTGGTGCGTGCAGTAAAGCGTGCTTCCCTCTACGCTGCACCCCACTCTCGCCGCCTGAATGATAGCGTTCTGCTCTGCGTGGACCGCGTAGCAGATTTCGTGGCGCGTACCGCTCTCTATACCGATTTTTTTGCGCAGACACTCGCCCTTATCGACGCAGTTTTTTATGCCCTGCGGCGCGCCGTTATAACCCGTCGCAAGAACGCGCTTGTTCTTTACGATTATCGCGCCTACGTGTCTGTTTTCCTGATAGCAACTCGACCAGGTACCGACGTGCTCGGTCAGCTCCATAAACCGCTTGTCCCACTTATCCATACGGCGAAATCACTCCTTTTAAATCGTACAATCGTATTCTACCATAATTTTTCTTAAATTGCAATTTTATGTTTGACTTTATTTGGTCAAGTTTATAAAATATTCGTAAATAATAAAATTTTGGAGGATTTATATGAATATAAAACCTTTATTCGACAGAGTGGTTGTGGAAGGTATCAAAGCCGAAGAAAAGACTAAAAGCGGGCTTTATCTTACCACCGCTTCACAGGAAAAACCCGCGACTTGCGTAGTCGTTGCCGTCGGTCCCGGCGGTATCGTGGACGGAAAAGAAATCGAAATGCAGGTTAAAGTCGGCGACAAAGTTCTTCTTTCCAAATACAGCGGAACGGAAGTCAAAGTTGACGGAAAAGAATATACTATTATCCGCCAGAGCGATATTCTGGCGGTCGTAGACTAATTTTTAAGGAGAATTAATTATGGCAAATCAGATAAAATACGGCGACGAAGCCAGAAAAGCTTTGGAAACGGGCGTTAACGTTATCGCAGATACCGTTAAAATCACGCTCGGACCTAAGGGCAGAAACGTTGTGCTCGATAAAAAGTACGGCGCTCCCCTTATCACTAACGACGGCGTTACGATAGCGAAAGAAATCGAGCTTGAAGACCCGTTCGAAAATATGGGCGCACAGCTCGTTAAAGAAGTTTCCACCAAAACAAACGACGTTGCGGGCGACGGTACTACCACCGCTATGGTTCTCGCTCAGGCGATTATCCGCGAAGGGCTTAAAAACCTCGCCGCGGGCGCAAATCCCATGATACTTAAAAAGGGAATTGCGGAAGCGGTCGAAACGGCGGTTGCAAAAATCAAAGCCATTTCCAAGCCCGTTGAAAGCAAGCTTGCGATTTCGCAGGTCGCTTCCAACAGCGCTGGCGACGAACAGATAGGCAATCTTATCGCCGACGCGATGGAAATCGTCGGAAAAGACGGCGTAATTACCGTTGAAGAAGGAAAATCGATGACTACCGAGCTGACCACCGTCGAAGGTATGCAGTTCGACAGAGGCTACGCTTCCGCTTATATGGTTACGAATACCGAAAAAATGGAAGCCGTTCTCGATAATCCCTATATCCTTATCACAGACAAGAAAATTTCTTCCTTACAGGAAATTCTCCCCGTAATCGAACCTATCGCTCAGCAGGGCGCAAGGCTTCTTATAATCGCCGAGGACGTCGAGGGCGACGCGCTCGCCGCGCTTATCGTGAATAAGCTGAAAGGCGTATTGAACTGCGTTGCGGTTAAAGCCCCCGGCTTCGGCGACAGAAGAAAGGCTATGCTCGAAGATATAGCAATTCTTACTGGCGGCACGGTGGTTTCTTCCGATTTGGGATACGAATTTAAGGACGTAACGACGGATATGCTCGGCAGAGCAGCTCAGGTTAAGGTTGACAAGGACAACACCACCATTATCGACGGCGCGGGCGCGGCGGAAGATATCAAGGCGAGAGTTGCTTCAATTAAAGCGCAGATTGCGGAAACGACTTCCGAATACGACAAGGAAAAATTGCAGGAAAGGCTTGCTAAGCTCGCTGGAGGCGTTGCGGTTATTAACGTCGGCGCGGCTACCGAAGTCGAGATGAAAGAAAAGAAACTGCGCATCGAGGACGCGCTTGCGGCGAC
>CAZRCE010000084.1:0-4114 GCA_964598465.1 uncultured Clostridia bacterium
CGTCAACGAGAACGAGAACGCCGTTTACCATCATCATTACGCGCTCCACCTCGCCCGAAAAGTCGGCGTGGCCCGGCGTATCGACTACGTTTATTTTTACCCCGTTATAGGTGAGCGAAGTGTTCTTCGCGAGAATGGTTATTCCCCTTTCGCGTTCGAGGTCGCCCGAATCCATTACTCTTTCTTCCACCGCCTGATTTTCGCGGAAGGTGTGGCTTTGCTTTAACATTGCGTCCACGAGCGTGGTTTTGCCGTGGTCAACGTGCGCTATAATTGCTACGTTCCTTAAATCTTCTCTTAACATTTTTTCCTCCTCACGAAAAAACAATTCTATTATGCGAATTGTTTTTTTCCGTGATATTAAGGGCTTTCGCCCTCTGCCCGCCATCTTAGGGGCAACCTATTAATATAATTGCGGGCATTCACCTAAGCGAGCCGCTGCCTCGCAAATCGAGTCTAAAAGCAAAAAGCGCGGTTTTTGCTTTTAACGATAGTTTACCGAAAAATTTTAATACAAAAACCCGCAGTTTGCAACGATTTTCTTCAATTTAACGCAAATCGGCGTTACAAGTTATCATTAACAACATTTTGTTAATTTTATACAATTACTAACTTCGCTATTACTTTCGGTTTGCGATTGAAGATATTACGACGAGCAGGATTATTTCGAGAAAAAATCCGCCTCCGCCTATTCCCATCAATATAAAACCGGTTATTGCGATATCAGTTACGCTTCCGTCGCCGACCGTGCCCAGATTAGCAAGGAACACGCCGACCGCCATCGTTAGCAAGAAAAGCCCGAACGAGGCGAAAATCGCCACGACCTTGATTTTATCGCCTATGGGAGCGCCTTTTAACTTTTCCTTTGCGTCCTTGGTAAGCCCGACGCTCATCTCGGCGAGTTCGCGCAAGTTCCCCGGACATTCGGGGTCTTCTTCGGCGAGCTCTTTAAGCTCGTGCCGCATATATCTCACGGTCTTGACTTTTTCTATTATACCGAGGATAGCCAGACCGACGAAGAAAAAGGCTACGCCGCTTATAATTAAATAATCTTTATCATAGCGCGCGCCGAGAATTATAAATACCGTCAGTACCGCCGCGCAGACGGCTATCCAGATTATTTTCGTGCGGGTTCTCATTTAAAATTCGTGCTTGGTTTCTCTGCCGAAAAGCTTTAAAATTATATCCATACAGTTCTTTGCGCCGTCGCCCGAACCGAAAACGTCCGTTTCGAAGCACACCTCGTAAACCGCGTTTGTGAGCGGCATGTCCACGCCGTACTTCTCGCCGAGGAGCTTTATCGCCTTGGAAGTCGTTACGCCCTCCGCAAGCTTGGAGAATTTTTTGCCCTTGACGAGCATTTCGCCGTACGCACGGTTATGCGAATATTCGGAAAACAGCGTGGTTTCGTAATCGCCGAGGTGGGCAAGCCCGTAAGCGGAAAGCTCGTTGCCGCCCATCGCCTTGATAAGACGCGCCACTTCCCTCGCGCCGCGAGCCATTAAAGGTCCTTTTAAGCTGACGTAGCCGCAGCCGTCGAGCGCGCCTGCGATTATGCCCATTACGTTTTTCGCCGCCGCGCCTATTTCCGTGCCGATAAGGTCGTCGCCGTAATAGAAGCGAATCAAATTGCTCTTGAAGTTGTCCGCGAGATATTTTTTGAGTTCGGGGTTCGCACTGTCGATAACCATACAGTTGGGTATGCCCTGCGTGAAAGCCTGAATGTGTCCCGGTCCTACCCATACCGCTATCTTATCGGGCGAAATTCCGCTCTCCGTCAGAACCTCGGAAAGGCGCTTGCCCGTATTGTCCTCTATGCCCTTCATACAGAGAATGAAGGTCTTGTCCGCGACGGGGAACTTGGTTATCTTTTGCATAAAGCCGCGCAGACCCTGCGAGGATATGGAAATTATGATAACGTCGCTCGCTTTGAGCGCGTATCCGAGGTCGCAGGTTAAAGTTATACTCTCGTCCAGCTCGACGTATTCGTTTTTGCCCGTGTTCTTTAATATTTCGTAGGAAGGTTCGCCTTCGGGACCCCAGCTTACCACTTCGTTTTTAAGCACGGTCGCCTGATACCAGGCGATGAACGAGCCCCACCTGCCGCAACCGAGTACGGAAATCTTCATTGTCGTATTCCTCAATTTATTGATTTGCGCTCGATAAAAGCGCGGGTTAAAGTAACTTCGTCGGTATATTCCAGCTCGCTTCCTACGGGTATGCCGTGGGCTAAGCGGGTGACGTTTACGCCGAGCGGTTTTAAAAGCTTGGCTATATACATTGCCGTGGCTTCGCCCTCGACGTCGGGATTGGTCGCCATAATAACTTCGGTTACCGTTCCGTCGATGCGTGCTAAAAGCTCCTTTATTCTTATGTCGTTGGGACCTACGCCGTCCATAGGGGATATTACGCCGTGTAAGACGTGGTAAACGCCCTTGAACTCGCGCAGTTTTTCCATTGCGATGACGTCACGCGGGTCTTTGACTACGCAGATAACGCTCTTGTCGCGCCTCTTGCATATATCGCAGATTTCACCCTCGGTAAAGTTTCCGCAGACGGTGCAGTAGCGCACGCGGGCTTTGCACTCGATTATACTGCGCGCAAACTCCTCCGCTTCCTCGCGGGGCATATCGATTATCTTATACGCGTATCTTTGCGCCGTCTTTTTTCCCACCCCGGGGAGCTTGGACAGCTGGTTTATAAGTCTGCCTATCGGCTCGATAAATATTTCCATTACCGCCCCTTACAGTAAGCCGCCGAGTCCGCCCATATTGCCGAAAGGACCCATCTTTTCCTTGTAAATCTCGTCCGCCTGCTTATATCCGTCGTTTATCGCCGCCATAATCAGGTCTTCGAGCATTTCGACGTCGTCCTCGTCGGTTAAATCGACTATACCCGATATCTTACTGCCGAATTCGATGCCGTTTATTATCTTCTTGCCGTTCATATAGACGACTACCGTTTCGTCGCCTTCTTCGCCGCCGCCCGCAGTGCCGACCACTTCGAGCTCTTCAAGCTCTTTATCCGCTTCCTGCATCTGCTCCTGCATTTTCTGGGCCTGCTTCATTATGTTCTGCATACCGCCCATATTTCCGCCTTTATAAGCCATAAATCACCCCTATTTTATATTTATATCAGTTCCGCTGAAATTTTCTTTGAGCTCTTTTACCGCGAGGTCGAATTTGTCCTCGCCCTTTTCTTTAAGTCTGATTTCGTGCGAGAACACGCCGAGAGAGGCGAGCGCGTCCGCAATTATCTTTTCGTTCTCCGCGCGGGTGAGCGATTTATACACCGCGTCCACCGTAGTCGAGAGCACGAACTTGTCGCCCTCGAACGAGCTTTCCAAATCCATACAGAGGGTGAACAGCACGGCGTTGCGGCGGGTCGTTCTGAAAAGCCGCAAAAATTTTGCGAACACCGACTTTTTATCCGCTTCCGAAAGCGTAGAGGACGGCGTTTGCGCCCCGTCCTGTTCCCACAGCGTGGGCTGAACGTCCTCTTTCTTTATATTCCGTATTTCGGGTTCGGGTTCTTCGAAGGGTGAAGCCGTATCGAAGGGCGATGCGCCGACTTCTTCTTCGAGCCGCGCGCTCCTTTCCTTTACGGGGGCGGGCTGTTCCGCCTTTTTCTCCTCTTTGATTTCGGGTTTCGGCGCACCGTATGCGGGCGTTTCCGCTTTGTATTCGGGTTTCGGCGCGGCGGCTATCTGCACGCGCACGCCCTCCTCTAACTTCTTTTCGAGCGCGGATATTCTGCCTAAAAGCGCGTCGATATCGTAATCGCTTTCGGGCATAGCGCATTTGAGTATCGCCGTTTCGAGCGTTATTCTGCCGTTGAGCGAATACCTTAAAGCGCCTTCCGCCGCGGCGAGAATTTCCGTCGTGCGGAGAATTTTGTGTCCGTCCGCGATATCAGCGACCTTTTTCAGCTCCGAAAATCTGTCGTTGGGCAGATTTAATATCTGCTTCGCGTTCGTACAGAGCTTTACTATTGCGAGGTTGTTGAGATAGTTTAATAAATCCCTTACGAGAACGCCGAGGCTCTTGCCCGTGGAAAGCACGCTTTCGACCCCGCTTAGCGCCGCCGACGCGTCCGCTTCGAGGACTTTTTCCAC
>CAZRCE010000085.1:0-4037 GCA_964598465.1 uncultured Clostridia bacterium
CGGCGGGCTCGGGCACGAGCGTGCAGGAAATCAATCAGCTTTTAAAGCAGTTCGAACAGACGAAACAGCTTATGAAGCAGCTTAAAAGCGGAAGGCGCATTTTCCGTTGATTGAAATCAATTAATAATTTTTTAGCCGAAATTCGGCAAAGGAGAATATACAATGGCAGTTAAAATGAGACTTACGAGAATGGGCGACAAGAAATCCCCCTTCTACCGTATCGTAGTAATCGATTCGCGCAAGGCGCAGTCCGGTGAATATATCGATAAAATCGGTTACGTTGACCCCCTTAAAACCCCCGCTGAAATCAATATCGACGTTGAAAAGGCAAAGGCGTGGCTTGCAAAGGGCGTACAGCCTACCGAAACGGTTAAAAGCTATCTCGTAAAGGCGGGCGCAATGGAGCAGAGCAAGAAGCTTTCCGCACCCAAGACCAACGACAAAAAGAAGAAAAAGGGTTAATGGCGTAAAAAATGCTGGAACTGATTAAGTATATCGTAGAGAGATTCGCCGAGAAGAAGGACGAGATTGAATACAAAGTCGAAGAAAAGGACGAAGTCATCGAAGTGACCGTTTTCCTTGCCGACAGCGATATGGGAAAGGTAATAGGAAAGCAGGGTAAAATCGCCAAAGCTCTCCGTACCCTCGTCAGGGCGTCCACCCCCCGCGACAGTAAAAAATACGTCGTGGAAATCAAGGAAAAGAACGCATAATTGCGAAACCCGAACATGGAAAAATATTTATTCGTTGCCACCGTCTTAAAACCGCAGGGAATACGCGGCGAGGTTAAGGTGAAATACCTTACCGACAGCGCGGAAGACTTATCGGACTTTCCCCGCGTGTTTATAGACGGGGCGGAGTATGCGTTGTTAAAGGTGCGCCCGCAAAGGGATTGCGCCTTTTTGACGCTTAAAGGAATTGCAGACAGAAACGCCGCCGAGCTTTTGCGCGGCAAGGACGTTTACGCCCTGCGCGAGGACGCGCCCGAGCTTCCCGAAGGCAGGTTTTACCTCGTGGACGTAATCGGTTGCGAAATAGTTACCGACAAGGGCAAAAAAATAGGTACGATAACGGATATAACCCCCGCAAAGACGGATATTTACACCGTGGAAGCGGGCGGGTCGGAAATCCGTTTCGCCGCGGCGGAGGGCGTTATCCTCGATATCGACGCGGAAAAGAAAATCGTTACCGTCAACGGTAAACGCTTTGACGAAGTAGCGCTATACTAAGTTCACAAATTTTCTTTTCTATTCTGCAAAAAGAAAATTTCGTGATTTTAGGGCTACTCGCCCTCTTTGCGAAATAATAAGGGCACACGATTATATAATTTCGCAAATTCACTTCGCTCAGGCGCAGGTATGCGCAAATCGGGGCTGCGAGCAAAAAGCGTGGTTTTTGCCCGCAACGAGATTATTTTATATTATGAAAATTACTGTTCTGACGCTCTTTCCCGAAATGTTCGCGCCTTTAAAGGAGAGCATAATCGGCAGGGCGGTCGATAAAGGCAAACTCGAAATAGAGGTCGTAAATATCCGCGACTACGCCGACAACAAGCACTTCAAGTGCGACGATTATCCCTTCGGCGGCGGCGCGGGTATGGTTATGATGCCCCAGCCGATAGGTTCGGCGGTTAAAGCCGTTGACCCCGGGCATAAAGCGCGGCGCGTTTATATGTCGCCCAAGGGCGCTACCTTCACGCAGAAAAAGGCGTTCGAGCTTCTTTCTTACGAGCACCTTATATTGCTTTGCGGGCATTACGAGGGTGTGGACCAGCGCGTGCTCGATATGTTTTTCGACGAGGAGATTTCGATAGGCGACTACGTTTTAACGGGCGGCGAGCTGCCCGCAATGGTCGTGTGCGATTGCGTTGCGCGCTACGTTGACGGAGTAATTTCCGACGGTTCGCTCGTGGACGAAAGCTTTGCGGACGGTATGCTCGAATATCCGCAGTACACCCGCCCCGCGGTTTACGAGGGCGAGGCAGTGCCCGAGGTTCTGCTTTCGGGCAATCACGCGGAAATAGATTTATGGCGCAAAAAAAAGAGCGAGGAGATAACCCGCGCCCGCCGCCCCGACTTACTTCAAGATAAAAATTAATTAAAAACGGTGTGGCGTTCAAATCACGAAAATTGCAGACATCATCGAACGTCTGCAATTTTGTGAGAGGTATTTATGAAAAACATTCAATGGTTCCCGGGGCATATGACCAAAGCTCTGAGAATGATGAAAGAAAACGTCGCGTTGTGCGACGGGGTCATAGTCGTTCTCGACGCGCGTTGCCCCGCGGCTTCGTTCAATCCCATACTTAAAAGTGCGGCGGGCAATAAGCCCGTCTTATATATTCTGAATAAAAGCGACCTCGCCGACGAACGCGCGGATATCTTCGTAAAGCGCATACGCGAAAGCGGCGCGGGCTGTATAAAGCTTAACGCGGTAAACGCGGGCGCGAAAAAAACCGCTATGGACGCGGTGAACGCGCTCGTCGAGGAGCGCAGGAAAAAGAGCGCGGAAAAGGGCGTAACGCCCGTTTTCAGGTTTATGGTGTGCGGAATTCCCAACACGGGCAAGAGCACGGTTATAAACCTTATATCGGGCTCGAAAAGGGCGCAGACGGGCAATAAGGCGGGGGTAACGCGCGGCAAGCAGTGGATACGCTGCGGCTCGTTCGAGCTTTTGGATACCCCCGGCACTACGCCGCCGTCGTTTGAAAATCAGCGGCTTGCGGCGCACCTCGCGTTCGTGGGAAGCCTCAACGACGATATCCTCGATTTGGACGATATCGCGCTTTCTCTTTTGGAGGAGCTTTACGCAAAGTATCCCGACAGACTTAAAGAACGCTACGGTATAGACGGCGGCAGTCCGCTCGAAATGCTCAACGCGGTCTGCGTAAGGCGCGGCTTCGTTCTGCGCGGCAACGACTTCGATTACGAGCGCGCCGAACGCGCGGTTATCGACGATTTCCGCAAGGGCAGATTGGGCAGAATAACGCTGGACGACGCGTCCGATTGCGACGGGGTATTTTAGTTAATGGACAAGCTTTTATACGAAAGAGAACTCCGCGACGGCGGGTATAATAATATCTGCGGTGTTGACGAAGTGGGCAGAGGTCCGCTCGCCGGACCGGTGGTCTGCGCGGCGGTGATTATGCCTTTGGACGATATCATAGAGGGCGTGGACGACAGTAAAAAACTGAGCGCGAAAAAGCGCGAATTTCTCGCCGAAAAAATACGCGAAAAGGCGATTGCCTACGCCATATGCCGCGTCGAACCGCAAATTATCGACGAAATCAACATACTTCAAGCCACGCGCCTTTGTATGAAGAACGCGGTGGAAAGCTTAACCGTTTCGCCCGATTTCGTAATGACGGACGGAAATATGACGCTCGATATTTCTTTCCCGCAGCGCAGTTTCGTAAAGGGCGACGCGAACAGCTACACGATAGGCGCGGCGTCTATCCTTGCCAAGGTTTACAGGGATAAGCTTATGGAGGAATACGCAAAGGAATATCCTTTTTACGGCTTCGAAAAAAACGCGGGCTACGGCACGGCGGCGCATATCGCCGCGATAAAGGTGCACGGGCTTACGCCAATTCACCGCAGGAGCTTTACTCAAAAATGGCAATAAACGGCGAAAAGAGAAAGCTCGGCGCGGCGGGCGAGGATAGCGCGGCAAAGCACCTTAAAAGGAACGGGTATAAAATTCTGAAAAGGAATTTCAAGTGCCCTTTCGGCGAGGTGGATATAATTGCGGAAAAGGACGGAGTGGTTGCGTTTATAGAAGTCAAAACGCGCTCGTCCGATAATTTCGGCGCGCCGAACGAAGCGGTCGATAAAAGGCGCAGACAGCGTTACGTTCAGACGGCAAGGTATTATTTCGCGGGAAAGGAAATAGACTGCGTGGTTCGTTTCGATATAATCGAGGTGTATCAAGGCGGGATAAACCATATCACATCTGCGTTTTACGCCTGACCGCTTACCATATATATAATATATGGGAAATCACGCGGCAAAAATAGTTTTGTGAAAATTGCGATACAC
>CAZRCE010000086.1:0-4037 GCA_964598465.1 uncultured Clostridia bacterium
ACTGCGTTCTGCCGTATACGATTTGCAGGAACAGCTCGCGCATTGCGGTGTTGATTGCGTCGCATACAAGGTCGGTATTAAGCGCTTCAAGAATGGTTTTATGGGGCAGAATTTCCGCCGCCATAGCCGCGGAGTGGGTCATACCCGAACAGCCGATGGTTTCAACCAAAGCTTCCTGAATGACGCCGTCCTTTACGTTCAAGGTCAGCTTGCACGCGCCCTGCTGAGGTGCGCACCAGCCGATGCCGTGTGTAAGACCTTTGATGTCCTTGATTTCCTTCGCCTTAATCCACTGACCTTCTTCGGGAATGGGGGCGGGACCGTGTTCGAATTTACCGGAAACGCCCTTGGCAACGCAAATCATGTTTTCAACGTCTTTTGAATATTGCATTACGTTTTCCTCCAAAAATAATTTCAAAGTCCCCCGCAAAGCAAGCGGGGCAATCACTTACTTAACGAGTATAGCACACTGCGCTTTTTTTTTCAACAATTCAAACGAAAAAATATCGCATAAACAATTAAAAATTATTTTATTCGGCATAAAAACTGTTTACGGGATTGGATTTTGCTTTATAATAGATATGTATAGTAATATAACGGGGGTCGGACGGAAAATGCTCTGTCAGCACTGCAAGAAAAAACCCGCTACCGTCAATTTCGTGGAAACGATAAACGGCGACAGCTTCGAGCTTCATCTCTGCGACGCGTGCTACGCCTATAAATACGGCGAGTTCGAGGCGCAGGCGGCGAACGCCTTTTTAAACGGACTTTTCGGCAACGCCGCGCCCGCGGCAAAGAAGTGCGGGGTTTGCGGTATGAGCTTCGGCGAATACGAAAAGACGGGGCTTTTGGGCTGTGCGAGCTGTTACGACGTCTTCAAGGAGGAGCTTCTTCCCTATATCGAACAGATACAGCGCAACGTCGAGCATATAGGCAGGGTCGGCACGCACTCCGACGAACACGACCTTCGGTTAAAACTCAAATCGTTGCAGGAACAGCTCGAAAACGCTTTGCAGAGAAACGATTACGTTTTGGCGGGCAAGCTCAACTCGCAGATGCAGATAATAAAAAAGAAGCTTAAAGGAGGGCGCGGCGATGTCTGAAACTCTCGGTAATACCGTCGTATCTTCCCGAATACGCCTTGCGAGGAATTTGAACGGCTATCCCTTCCCCGCAAGACTTACGAGCGAGAAGCAGGCTAAGGAAATTATCCGTTCCGTGTCCTCCGCGATAAACAAGCTCGACGAGTTCCGTTTATACTACGTTGACGGGATAACGGAAGAGGAAGCTTTAAACCTCGTGGAAAACCACCTCGTAAGCCCGTTACTTTTACGCAGTCCGCACTATTCCGCAGCGCTCATAAACGAAAACAGAAACGTTTCGATAATGATAAACGAGGAGGACCACCTCCGCGAACAGTGCATAGAAAAAGGCTTTTCCCTGCGTTCGGCGTATAAGACTATGTCGGATAAAGACGCGCTTATGTCTAAGTCTATTCAGTTCGCTTACGACGAACAGCTCGGCTATCTCACCGCGTGCCCCACGAATCTCGGCACGGGTTTAAGGGCTTCGGTTATGCTGTTTCTGCCCGCGCTTACCATAAACGGCTTAATGCCTAGGGTTATGCGCAGCGCGACGAAGCTCGGACTTACGATACGCGGATTTTACGGCGAGGGAAGCGGCTTCGACGGCTATATGTATCAGGTCAGCAACGAAGTGACGCTGGGCGTGAGCGAGGAGGACATTTTATCGCAGGTCGAACAGGTCGTCGCCACGATTGCGGAAATGGAACAGTCCGAGCGTTTGAAGCTTAAACGCGGCGCGCCCGCTCTCGAAATAAAAGACAAGTGTCTGCGCTCCTTCGGCTTGCTTACCAACTGTGCGCTTATGCCGAGCGAGGAGTTCGAAAAGCTGTGCGCCAACGTCAAGCTAGGCGCGTGCCTCGGATATATTCCCATAGCCGAAACGGACAAAATCGACGACCTCATAGTAAAAATGAAACCCTCGAATCTGAACCTGATTGCGGGCAGACGGCTTACCCCCGCGGAGAGGGACGCTTACCGCGCCGAGTACGCCGCAAAGAAGATAAAATCGCTTTTAAATTGCGATTGACCCCCCTATATGCCGCAATTAACGCAATTTTTATAAACAAAACCTTTATTTTAAGGAGGATACGAAAGTGGAATTGAACAGATATTCCCAAAATCTTCAATACGTGCTCGCGCGCTCGCGCGACCTTGCAACGGGCTTGGGTACGAGCTATATAGGAAGCGAGCACATAGTTTACGCTATGCTCACAGTGCCCGAAAGCACGGCGTTTAAAATACTGTCCTCCTGCCGCGTTTCGGAGGAGGGGTACAGGCGGTATTTCGTTAATTCCGCCGACCGCGAATCCAACATTAACGGGTTCACACCGAGGACGAAGCATATGCTCGAAAGGGCGATAGACTTGTCCATAGAATACGGCGGCGAGGAAGCGCTCGCGGGGACGGAGCATCTCTTATGCGCCGTAACCGAATCGCCCGACTGCCTCGCAATGCGCATACTCCGCGCACTCGGCGTAAATATGACGCAGCTCTCCGCGAAGATAGAGCTTGCGCTCAACGAGGGCGGCTATTCCGACGAGGACGCGGGCGATAACGACGATTCGTTCGCCGATATGTCGTCGTTCTTTACGGGCGGTGCGAAGCAGTATTCGCAGTCGCAGTCCCAGCAGGAACGCAAGGGCGATTCCTCGCTCGGAAATAACGTTATGCAGTACGGGACGGACCTCACGCAGAAGGCGCGCGAGGGCAAGATAGACCCCGTAATCGGGCGCAAGAAAGAGATTGATAAGATTATTCAGGTTCTTTCGCGCAGCATGAAAAATAACCCCGTGCTCATCGGCGAGCCGGGCGTAGGCAAGAGCGCGGTAGTGGAAGGGCTCGCCCACGCTATAGTCAAAAATCAGGTGCCCGACCTTTTAAAGGGCAAGACGGTTTTCTCGCTCGACTTAGCGAGTATGGTTGCGGGTTCCAAGTACCGCGGCGATTTCGAGGAGAGGCTTAAAAACGCGGTTGCGACGATTAAGAACAACGGCAACGTCATTCTTTTCATCGACGAAATTCACAATATCGTCGGCGCGGGTTCGTCTTCGGAAGGCAGTATGGACGCGGCTAATATCTTGAAGCCTATGCTCGCCCGCGGCGAGCTCCAAACGATAGGCGCGACCACGCTCGAAGAATACAGAAAGTATATCGAAAAGGATTCGGCGCTCGAACGCCGTTTCACCCCCGTTCAGGTGGAAGAACCGTCGGTCGATGACACGGTGGCAATCCTGCGCGGGCTTCGCGATAAATACGAAGCGCACCACAAGGTCGTCATTTCCGACGACGCGATAATCGCCGCCGCAACCCTTTCCGACAGATACATTACGGACAGGTTCTTGCCCGACAAGGCGATTGACCTCATCGACGAAGCGGCTTCCCGCGCAAGGCTGGACAGCTATAATTCGCCAGAGGAGCTGAGAGAGCTCGAAAAGAAATTAAAGCGCCTCAATATGGAAAAGACCAAGGCGGCGCGCGGCGAAAATTACTCTCAGGCTCAGAAGCTTATGGAGGAAATGAACGCCGTACAGGAACAGATAAAATCGCTCAAAAACGAGTGGAACGGCGAAAATCATCAAACCTCACCCAAGATAGGTAGCGACGAAATCGCAAAGATAGTCAGCGGCTGGACGGGCGTTCCCGTGGTTAAGCTCACCGAGCAGGAGAGCGAAAAGCTCCTTCACCTCGAAGAAAATCTTCACAAGCGCATAATCGGTCAGGACGAAGCCGTTTCCGCGGTAAGCCGCGCTATAAGGCGCGCCCGCGCGGGGCTTAACGAGGCGGGCAAACCAATCGGCTCGTTTATATTCGTAGGTCCTACGGGCGTAGGTAAAACCGACCTTGCCAAAGCTTTGGCGGAGGCGATGTTCGGCGACGAAAGGCTTATGATAAGGGTAGATATGTCCGAGTTTATGGAAAAGCATTCGGTTTCCAAGCTTATCGGCGCGCCTC
>CAZRCE010000087.1:0-3886 GCA_964598465.1 uncultured Clostridia bacterium
ACTAAAATCCTCCTTGGTGGTTATAACGAACAGACCATAGAAAAGATTTAATCTGCTCTCCCACTATATTAAATCGGAAACCCGAATTAATTTTCGATTTTTTTAATCTGAATATATTCGACTTCAACGTCCGTGGACCTGCCGAACATCTGTATGTTGACTTTGGCTTTCTGCGCCAAATCGTTGAGCTCGGTAATAACGCCGTCGAAGCCCTCCAAAGGTCCTGCGTCGATATTTACCTTGTCGCCGACTACGAAATCGGCGTCAACCACGACTTCTTCAAGGCGCATCTTCCTTATCTCGTCTTCCTTTAAGGGACTGGGTCTGCCCTGAGGACCTACGAAACCCGTTACGCCCCTCGTGTTGGTTACGAGATACCAAAGCTGGTTGGAATAAATCATTTTAATGAAAACGTAGCAGGGCAGAAGCTTGCGCTCGACTACCTTGCGCTTGCCGTTCTTTTCTTCGATGGTCTGTTCCATGGGAATTTTGACGTCGAAGATATGCTCCTGCAAATTGTTGTTTTCTATAAGCCTCTCCAAGGAAGCCTTAACCATCATTTCGTAGCCCGAATAGGTATGAAGAATATACCAGCAGGGCTTTTGCGCTTCTTCCATCGTTTAGCCCCCGATACTCGTAACGAGCTGCAACAAGAACTGCAACAGCTGATTAATTCCCGTAGCTACTACGAGGAAAACCAGAACTACGACCAAAACCACGCAAGTGGATTTAACCACCTTGGGGAAGGTCGGCCAGGTTACTCTTTTCAGCTCGGAAAAGGTTTCTTTCAGTTTTCTGCCCATTCTTACGAAAATATTGGGCTTTTTTACTTCGTTTTTATTTGCCATAACACTCACCGTACGCCGCGCCCGTTCGCGCCGCGCAAAAAGTTACCGCCGCGTGCGGTTATTACTTGGATTCTTTATGCTCGGTATGCTTTTTGCAGAAAGGGCAGTACTTGGAAATAACGAGCCTGTCGGGGTCGTTACGCTTATTCTTGTAGCTGTCGTAATTTCTGTGCTTGCATTCGGTGCATTCAAAAGTTATCTTAGCTCTCGTTGACGCTTTCATAATGGAAAACTCCGTACAAAAAAATTACACCCCTCTCGGTAGTGTTCTCAAATTCTAACACTAAAAAGAGGGGTTGTCAATCAATTTTCCGTCAAATTCGCAATTTTATTATATAATATGATTGCGTTACCGCAAAAAATCGTTTTTTTATAAATAGCGTTGCAAGCAAAAACCACGCTTTTTGCTTGCAGACCCGATTTGCGCATACCTGCGCCTCGGCGAAGTGAATGCCCGCGATTATATTATCGTGCGCCCTTAATTATCGCGGGCAGAGAGCGAGAAGCTCTCAAATCACGAAAAAAGCAGACGTCGTCGAACGTCTGCTTTTTTGTGAACTGTTTTAATTATTATCGCCTACGGAGAATGCGTAAGTGTCCCTGTCCTCGGGGAAGATAGGTCCCGTGATAATGGGAAGGTTCAACGGCGTGATGTAAGCCTGAGCCGTGAGGTTGGTTACTACCGAACGGAGATAAGGATAGAGCGAAGTAGTCGCTTCGATTACGAAAGCCCTCTCCTGCTGAGCGTCGGGCGCGGCTTCGAGCTCGTAAACGCCGACGATGGTTACGTTGATATCGAAGGGCTTGGGTTCTTCCTCGGTGGATTCGATTTTAACCGAAAGCGCAACGAACACGAGCTTGTCGTTTTCGTTGGACTTTCTGACCTGACGCGCGAACTGGGGCTTTATGTCGAGCCTCTGATTCGGGTTTAACCTTACTCTGTTGAGTTTATAGGAAAGTTCTTCGGTGGTGATACCTTTGAAATCGTATTTCATTGTTTGTGCTCCTCAATTAAAATTACCCGTTTATTATATTAAATTTACGCGTAATTGTCAATATATTTCGGTTTTTTCTTGATAAAACAATTTTTTATGTTATAATCATTAAGTAATCAACTACCGCCGTGCGGCGGTGGACTATGCGGAGAGTTTATGGCTAAGAAAACGCTGTATTTCGACAACCTGTGCGGATTTGCCAGCTATGCGGCAACGGAACACGGAAAGCTTACGGAATTTACTATCGAGCCGGACGACGGCGGAAGCATTATCGGGAATATCTACAAAGGCAAAGTCTGCGACGTACTGGAAGGAATGAAAGCGGCGTTCGTGAACTGCGGACTGGAAAGAAACTGCTACCTTTCCGCGGGCGACCTCATCCCCGACGAAACGAAGTACGACGGCGAGATGCGCGCGGAACCTAAGCTGAACGTCAAGGTCGGCGACGAGCTTATGGTTCAGGTGGTGAAAGCGCCCGTCGGCAAGAAAGGCGCGCGCGTTACGACGAATTTGTCGTTCGTCGGCAAGTACACGATTTTTATGCCCGAAACCCCCTTCGTCGGCGTGTCGCGGAAAATTACGGACGCGGAGCTTAAAAGAAATCTTTTATTCAGCGCGGGCAGAGCGTTGAAGGGCGGCGAAGGTCTTATCGTCCGCACCGCCGCGCCGTTTGCCGCGAGAAGTATAAAGATAGACGAAATCGAATGCGCCCGAAACCTCTACGAGGAAATGAAGAAAACCTTCGAAAACGCGCCCGTAGGTACGCTTTTATACAGCGATTCCCCCCTGCATATACGCGTTTTACGCGATATTTTGGCGAGAGAGCTGGAAGAAATACACGTCGGAAACGAACGGCTTGAAGCGGACGTGAACGCGCACTTGAAGTCGCTTGCCATTCACGCTAATATCCCCGTAATTAGGCACGACGGAAAGAAAGATATGTTTATGGAATGCGGGCTGGACAAGCATATCGCCGAAATGGCTCAGCCGAAAGTCGAGCTTGACAGCGGGGCGTACCTCGTTATCGAAAAGACGGAAGCGCTGACTGTAATAGACGTAAATACGGGAAAATTTATCGGCGACGACAGCCTGGAGCAGACGGTTTATCAGACGAACATTCTCGCCGCGCGGGAAATCGCGAGGCAGGTTCAACTTAGAAATATCGGCGGGATAATCGTGGTCGATTTCATCGATATGGAGGACGAAAACCACCGCGCCGCCCTAACCGAGGAGCTTAAACTGGCGCTTAAAAACGACAAGGCGAAATGCCGCGTTCTGCCGATGTCCAAGCTCGGGCTGACGGAATTTACGCGCAAACGCGTGGGCACTTCTCCGCTCGGCTTTCTTACCAAAACCTGCAAATCGTGCCGCGGCGCGGGCGAAACCCGCTCGACGGAATTTATACTTTTCGACCTGAGAGCCAAGCTTTTGGAGCTACTCTCGCAGGGGTACGGCACGGTGTGCATAGATATGAACTTCGACGCGGCGAACAAGTTTATCGCTTGGGAGTCGATGACGGAGAGCATACGCGCGGCGTATCCGCAGGCGAGGGTGTATATCACTTCGCACCGAACCTACCGCGAGGAAACGGTGAACTTCCGCGTGGAAAACTCCCCCTCCTTCTCTTTACCCGAGGGCACGGTATTGTTATATTAGTTCACGAAATTTCTTTCCTGTTCTACGGAAAGAAATTTCCGTGAGTTTTAGAGGCTCTGCCTCTCTGCCCGCGATTACAAGGGCAAACATTTATATTATCGCGGGCATTCACTTCGCTGAGGCGAAAGTTTTCGCAAATCGGGGCTGCTAAGCAAAAAGCGTGGTTTTTGCTTGCAACCGAATTTATTTTAAAATATAAAAGCGGGTTGCTGATGCAACCCGCTTTTTAATAACGCTTATATTTCTATCAGATATCCCGCTTCTTTCAATGCGGCCTGAATTTCGTCGAGCTTTTCCTCCGACTCCGCGGAAACGGTGTGGTAATGGTAATTGTCCGTAACGCTCATCAAGGGCTTCGACGCGCCCGAAACGAGCGAACGGTACAGC
>CAZRCE010000088.1:0-3880 GCA_964598465.1 uncultured Clostridia bacterium
TAATTTTCAACGAAAGCACGCTCGGCTCGCTTCCCGAAGGCGATATTGCGATAGGTCACGTCCGCTATTCCACTAAGGGTGCAAGTCAGCTTTTAAACGCCCAGCCCGTCGTGTTTACGGGCCAGTGCGGCAAAATGGCGCTCGCCCATAACGGCAACCTCACCAACACCAAGCAGCTTCGGGAAGAACTTATAAAATCCAATGCGGTATTCCAGACGACTATCGACTCCGAAGTAATGGCGGTTATGATTAACAGTCTGTCGGAGGGGGATATTATCACGGGAATAAAGCGTGCCTGTCGGCAATTCAAAGGCTCGTACGCGCTCGTCGTTATGACGGCGGACAAGCTGATTGCCGTGCGCGACCCCTACGGAATAAGACCGCTCTGCCTCGGCACGGTCATAGACGATTTCGTCGTCGCCAGCGAAACCTGCGCGCTCGACGCGGTCGGTGCGACTTATATGCGCGACGTCAAGCCCGGCGAAATCCTCGTTATCGACAGCGAGGGGCTTCACTCGTATATGATGGACGACCTGCCCGAAAAGTGCGGTATGTGCATTTTCGAATACGTCTATTTCGCCCGTCACGATTCCGTGTTGGACGGTTGCAGCGTTTACGAGGCGAGAAAGGAGGCGGGCAAACTGCTCGCGAGGTATTGCCCCGCGGAAGCCGACCTCGTTTCGGGCGTGCCCGATTCGGCGAACGTCGCCGCGCGCGGCTACGCGGAGGAGAGCGGCTTGCCTTTCGTCGAAGTCCTCGCTAAAAACAGGTACGTCGGGCGCACGTTCATACAGCCCGACCAAAGGCAGAGGGAAAACAGCTTAAACGTAAAAATGAACGCGCTCCGCTCCAACGTGGAGGGGAAACGCGTGATAATTATCGACGACTCGATAGTCCGCGGCACGACGATGCGCAAGATAGTCAAAATGCTCAGAAACGCGGGCGCGGCGGAAGTACATATAAGGATTTGTTCGCCGATTATAAAGCACCCGTGTCATCTGGGTATCGATATTCAGACCTATTCGCAGCTTATCGGCGCGTATAAAAACGAGGAGCAGATTTGCGAAAGCCTCGGCGCGGACAGCGTGCGCTATCTTTCGGTGGAACAGCTCGTCAAGACCTGCGAAAAGGCGAAAGTCGATTTCTGCCTCGGCTGTTTCAACGGCGAATATCCCTATCCCTTAGCGGACTACGAAGCGGACAAACTCAAATTAGAATAACGAATTCGGCGTCACGAGTGCCGAAATTTATGTGAGGTAATATTATGGCTATTTCTTATAAGGACAGCGGCGTTGACGTAACGCGCGGATACGAAGCGGTAAGGCTTATGCGCGAGCACGTTAAATCCACTTACACCGAGGGCGTTCTCGGCGATATCGGCTCTTTCGGCGGTTTCTTTCAGATGCCCAAGGGAATGAAAGAACCCGTTCTCGTTGCGGGCACGGACGGCGTCGGCACGAAGCTCAAATACGCTTTCCTCGCGAATAAGCATGACACGATAGGCATCGACGCGGTCGCAATGTGCGTAAACGATATCGTTTGTCAGGGCGCGAAGCCGTTGATGTTTTTAGACTATTTCGCAACGGGCAAGCTTTCCCCCGAAACGGTTGCAACCGTAGTATCGGGCGTTGCCGAAGGCTGCCGTCAGTGCGGCGCTGCCCTCGTCGGCGGCGAAACGGCGGAAATGCCCGGTTTCTATCCCGACGGCGAATACGACATCGCGGGCTTTGCGGTCGGCGTGGTCGATAAGAAAAAGGTTATAAACGGAAGCAAGATAAAGTCGGGCGACGTTTTAATCGGCATTAAGTCCAGCGGCGTTCATTCCAACGGCTACTCGCTCGTAAGAAAGCTTTGGGGCGAGGATATGACTGAACTCGAAAAGTACGACGAGCGCCTCGGTTGCCGCGTGATAGACGCGCTTTTAACGCCCACCAAAATTTACGTAAATTCTATACTCGCCCTTATCGAAAAGGTAAAGGTTAAAGGTATCGCGCATATAACGGGCGGCGGCTTTATCGAGAATATCCCCAGAATATTCCCCGAGGGAATAGGTTGCAGGATAGATACGAAGTCCTACGAAGTCCCCGAAATTTTCAAGATAATGCAGGAAAAATCCAAGCTCAAAAAGCAGGAAATCTACAATACGTTCAATATGGGTATCGGTATGGTCGTATGCGTAGCCAAAAAGGACGTCGAAGCCACGATAGCCCAGCTCGAAAGCACGGGCGAAAGCTGCGTTGTAATCGGTAAAACGGTAAAGGGAAGCGGGGTAATTCTGCGTTGAAAAAGCGTATAGCGGTATTCGCGAGCGGCGGCGGAACGGATTTCCAGTCGGTCATCGACGCGAACGAAAAAGAACAATTCTGCGATATCGTCTGCCTCATCGCCTCGCGCGACGGGATAGGCGCTATCGATAGAGCGAAAAAGCACGGCATAGCCACGGCGGTCTATGCGAAAAAGGACTATCCCGACCTCGAAAAACTCTACGCGGAGCTTACTTATTATCTCAATATGAACCGCGTGGATTATATCGTGCTTGCGGGTTGGCTTAAAATAATTCCCGAAAGCTTTATTAAGACTTTCGCTGACAGAATAATAAACATTCATCCGTCGCTCATTCCCGCGTTCTGCGGGGCGGGTATGTACGGACTTAACGTGCATAAAGCCGTTTTGGAATACGGCGCGAAGGTTTCGGGCTGTACCGTTCACTTCGTAAACGAAATTCCGGACGGCGGCGCGATAATCTCGCAGCGCGCTGTAAGCGTGGAGGAGAACGATACTCCCGAAAGCCTTCAACAGCGCATACTTGCGGTCGAACACGAGCTTTTGCCCTACTGCGTAAGGAAGCTTTGCGAGGGCAAAATCGAAAAGACGGATAGAAAGGTTACCGTAAAATGAAAGATAACAAAGTATTAACAGTTATATACGGCATTGCGCTATTTGCTGCGTTAACTGGTATTGTTTCATTGCTTTACAATGGGATAGAGATGTTAAGTTATACGTCTTATTATAAAAATGATTATGTTAACTGGAATACCGTGTATCAGCCGACAGAAAATTATATCGATTTCCAACGTCCAATAGCGATTGCTTTTTTGGTTGCTTCGATTTTCGGGTTTTTCGGCGTTTGCGCTGGTGTGAGTTACCTTTTTGTTAAAAAGCCTTTATTTAAAATAATCTGCATTTCGTGTATTGCGGTGGCGGTAGTAGCTATTCTGGCGGCGTTAATTGTCGTTTGCTCCGTTTGGAATACATATTATACGAAGAATTGTGAAAGATTCAATGGGTATTATCCACATTTCATTTCAAGTTCTTCCGAACTAGTTGCTATATTTGCGGTATATTCGGCTTCTTTATCGTCCGCAATTCAAAATTTTGTATGCTTTACGGTTATATTGGCGGTTATAGTATTTGAATTTGTCAAAAGCGTTAAGGAAAAGAAAAAACAGACTGTAACCCAAGAGGTTGTTGTCGAGGAAATTTCAGAATAATATTTTTGGGAGATATAGATTTATGGAAATGAAAAAGAGGGCGCTTGTTTCGGTTTCGGACAAGGCGGGCGTAGTTGATTTTTGTAAAGGCTTGGTTGCGTGCGGTTTCGAAATTATTTCGACCGGCGGCACGGCGAAAGCTTTAAAGGAAGCGGGGCTTAAAGTTATCGGCATATCCGAAATCACGGGCTTCCCCGAATGCCTCGACGGCAGAGTTAAAACTTTGCACCCCAACGTTCACGCGGGACTGCTTGCGATGCGCTCCAACCCCGAGCATATGTCCCAGCTCGAAAAACTGAATATAAACACCATAGATATCGTCTGCGTAAATTTGTATCCTTTCAAGGCAACGCTTGCAAAGGGCGCGGACTTTGCCGAGTGCATCGAAA
>CAZRCE010000089.1:0-3837 GCA_964598465.1 uncultured Clostridia bacterium
GCGCGTACCCGTACCCACCGGTTCGCTTACCCAGCTTATCGCAGTTTGCGAAGGCGAGGTTGACGCGGCAAGCGTAAACGCGGCGATGAAGGCGGCTTCTTCCGCATCCTACGGCTACACCGAGGACGAAGTGGTTTCCAGCGATATCATCGGCATTACCTACGGTTCGCTTTTCGACGCTACGCAGACGAAGTGCATGCCCCTCGGCGACGGCACGACGCTCGTAAAGGTCGTTTCCTGGTACGATAACGAAAATTCTTACACTTCCCAGATGGTAAGAACGATTAAGTACTTCGCTGAATTGAACTAATTCACAATCGAAGGTTAATCACTAAATAAGTACAGCGCCCCTACCTTGCTGCAAGGTAGGGGCGCTTAATTATTTTCCGTTCGTATCTTTCGTTGTATAATTAAGTTAAAGAGCTTTTAAAAAGCAAATTTTAATCTTTTACGTTTTTCCAGTACATTCCCGAGTGTTCCTGTTTGAGTTTAGCCGCAGCGTTGCTCTCGTCAAGCGAAGCGCTGATATATGTTCCGTTCTCAAACCGGCACGTTACCCAACCGTCGTAATCTTCCATAACAAGCTCGGAAAGCTCCGTGCCGAAAAACGCATACGGGTCTATTTTTTCGACGCTTTTAGAAATCGTTACTTTTGAGAGGTTGCGGCAGTAAGAAAAGGCCTGACTGCCTATTTTAGTCAATCCGTTTCCGCCGTAAACGTATTTAAGATTTGCATTACAATAAAACGCAAGGTCGCCTATTTCTTTGACGCTTGCGGGAATTATAACACTTTCAAAAGGGTATTTGTTTGTTTCGGCGTTAGGACCGATATCCCTGAACGCTTCCGCTTTTATAGCCGTCACCGGTTTATTTTCGTGAACCGCGGGAATTACCAATATGCTCCCCGTAACCGTTCCGCCCGTAATTACGTAGCTTTCACCGTCCCCCGCAAGCTCGAATTGAAGTCCCGCAGTTTCGGGCGCGGTTTCGTCCAGACTTCCGCAAACCGCGCAGACGTAATCGCGGTAATAGTGTCCGTAAGCGGGAATTACTTCCTCGATAGTCTCGTCGCATATGCTACAAGTATGCTCTTTTAACCCGTCTTTTTCGCATCCTGCGTCTTCGAGCGTTGTCCATTCTCCGAACGAGTGTTGACATTCGTTTTCGTTTCCCCCGCCTAATAAGGCACACGAAGATAACCCGAAAGCACAGGTTACCGTCGCGGAGAGTGCTACGATAGCGGTAATCAGTTTATTTTTCATATAAACACCTCAAGTTTTATTAAAGCGTTACGCAAATATATTATATCAAAATTGAAAATTATAAGCAAATATTTTATGTGCTGTAATTTTGGAAACACAACCCGTACGAAGCGCGCTTTTCCGACGGTGCTATTTTTTACTTGTTTTTACTTGACAACACGCCCGCGATAGCATAAAATAATAGTTGTTATATAATATATGTTATTTAAAGGAGAACGGTATGCCGCCTAAAACGAGATACACGAGGGAGTGGATAGCCTCCGCGGCTTTCGATATCGTAAGAAAGAGGGGGATAGCCGAGCTTTCCGCGCGCACGGTTGCAAAGGAACTCGGCTGTTCGGTCGCACCGGTATTTTCGACTTTCGCGAATATGGACGAATTGCAAGCGGAAGTAATAAAACGGGCGAACGCGCTTTATACGGAATACGTAAACGAAGGGCTTAAAACGACGCCCGCTTTTAAGGGCGTCGGTACGGCGTATATTAAATTCGCAATGCGCGAGCCTGAGCTTTTCGAGCTTCTCTTTATGTCGCGCAAAAATCTGCATGGCGCGGACAGCGCTTTGCTGGGAATAGAGGAAAATTACGACGCTATTTTAAATTCCGTTACGGCGAGCTACGGCTTTAATTTGGAAGAAGCGAAATCCCTATATCAGAATATGTGGATATACTCGCACGGAATTGCGGTGTTGTGCGTTACGGGTACTTGCAATCTAACCGAGAACGAAATAAGCTGTATGCTTACGGAAGTGTGCACTTCACTTATTAAGAATTTAAAGGGGAAAGCCAAATGATAAGCGTTAAAAATATCAGAAAGTCGTTCGGCGGCGAAGAAAACAGACAACAGGTGTTAAAGGGAGTTTCGTTCGACGTTGCGGACGGCGAATTCGTGGTTATTCTCGGCGCGTCGGGTTGCGGAAAATCCACGCTTTTAAATATTCTTTCGGGTTTGGAGCGCCCCGACGATGGTCAGGTATCGTACGACGGCAAAGAAATTACGGCGTTAAAGGATAAGGAACTCACCGAATTCCGCAGAAAAAGCGTCGGTTTTATCTTTCAGCAGTATTACCTTCTGCCCGATATGACGGTGGATAAAAACGTCAGAATGGGCGCGGACCTTGCGGGTAACGGAAATTATAAGGAGATAATAAACGCGCTCGGTCTTTCCGATAAGCTTAAAAAATACCCGCGCGAGCTTTCGGGCGGAGAACAGCAGAGGGCGGCGGTTGCCCGCGCTCTCGCAAAAAATCCTTCGGTATTATTTGCGGACGAACCGACGGGCGCACTCGACGAAAAGACGGGCAGGGAATTACTCGCCTATCTTATCAAACTAAACGAAGAAACGCGCTTCACGCTCGTTATGGTTACGCATAACAGAAATATCGCGGAAACGGCGGATACCGTAATCGAAATGAAGGACGGCGCGGTAGGCGCGATATCGCGCAACGGTCAAAAAAAATCTGCGTGGGAAATAGAATGGTAATAGGTTTCAGAGATATTTTTAAATTCGTCGGCATAATTATCGTCTGTCTTTGCGCGGTTTTCGTATGCACGATGTTTATCAACTACGATATAGACCTGCACGCAGTGGGCGATTTGGTTTCGGAATACGCGCGCCCGCTGTACGAAGCACAGCTTTCCAGCTGTCTTATAACCTGCCTCGTCAGCGGCGGCTGCCTTTTCCTGACTTCCGTAGTAATGCTCGTATTCTATATAGGCAACTACGTCAATTCGCGCGGCAGCGAGCTGGGCATATTAAAGGCAATGGGCTATTCCGATTTCAAAATCGCGTTGCATTTTGCGGCGTTCGGTTTAAGCGTATTCGCGGGCTGTGCCGTAGGTTACGCTCTCGCGTTTACCGTTATACCGTATTATTATAACGGAAACGCCAACGGCAACGACCTGCTTCCCGAGGTCGCGATAAACTTCCATATCGAAACGCTCGTCTGTTTGGTTATTCTGCCCGCTGTAGTTTTCGGCGCGCTTGCCGTGCTTATGGCGTATTTCAGACTTAAACGCCCCGTGCTCGACCTAATCCGCGGCAATAAAAAGCAGAAAAAGAAGAACGGCAAGGACGGGGAGGGGTATTCGTTTAAGCGTCAGCTTCGCCGTTCCGCAATTTCGGGCAATAAAATTTTAGTGTTTTTTATTGTATTTTCGGCATTCTGCTTTTCTGCTATGACGCAGATGTCGGCTTCTATGCGCGACCTTTCGAGCGAAATGATGGGCGCGATAATGTTGGTAATAGGCTTGTCCTTGGCGTTTACCACGCTGTTTATGGCGATTACCACGGTCGTAAATTCCAACGCAAAAACCGTCGCGATGATGAAAGTTTTCGGCTATACGGACGGTGAATGCTACAATTTACTGCTTGCAGTTTACCGTCCGTTCGCCTATCTCGGTTTCGCGATAGGAAGCGTATATCAGTGGGGACTGCTTAAAATTATGGTAACGATAGTTTTCGCGGACGTGGATATCGTACCCGAATATAACTTCGATTTCGTTGTTTTCGGAATAACGCTCGCGTGCTTTATCGTCGTTTACGAGCTGATAATGGTCGCCTACACCTACAAAAT
>CAZRCE010000090.1:0-3705 GCA_964598465.1 uncultured Clostridia bacterium
GCTTGTTGCTGTCGAACGGGGAAATACGAACTAACCTGTGAACGCCCTTTTCCGCCTTTAAAAAGCCGTAAGCGTTTTCGCCTTCAACCTTGAACGAAACGGATTTAATACCCGCCTCGTCGCCGTTTTCGAGGTCCAGCTCGGTAACCTTGAAGCCCGTCTTTTCGCAATAGCGCTGAAACATTCTGTACAGCATCTGCGTCCAGTCGCAGGCTTCCGTACCGCCTGCGCCCGCGTGAAGATTGAGTATCGCGTTGTTCGCGTCGTACTTACCCTTCAATAGAGCGCGTATGCGCATCTCCTCGATATCTTCTTCGGCTTTCAAAATCATTTCTTCAAGCTCGGGGATAAGGCTCTCGTCGTCCGCTTCCTCGATTAAATCGATGAAGGTTTTCGCTTCTTCGAGGGCGTCTTTACCCTTTTCGTAGGACGCGATTTTGTTTTCGTTAAGGGATATCTGCCGTCCTATCTGCTTCGACCGCTCTAAATCCTGCCAAACCTCGGGCTTTTCGCTCTCCGCTCTCAGCTCGTCGAGCTTATCCGAAAGATTGTCGATATCGAGCGCGTACTTCGCTTCCGAAAGCGTGTCCTGTAAGCTTTTAATTTTTAATCTGTAATCGTCAGCTTTAAACATACTATAATTTTCTGAACGGATTATTCCTTATTCTCGCCGTCGTTGCCGTCCTTGGGTCTGTGAATCTGCGTACCTTCGGGAACGAACCTTTCCTTCGGGCGCATGGGTGCGTATATCGTACCCGCACGGCGGGGAGGTAATTGGTCGGGCTGAGGCTCGGGTTCAGGCTCGGGCTGGGGTGCGGGAACGGGTCTGGGCGCCTGCACGGGTGCCTGAGCGGGTACTCTTACTATCCTGCCTTTGAGCAAGCGGGAAACGGCGATGGTCTGGATACGGTCTATCATTTCCTCGAACATCTCGTGACCTTCCTGCTTATACGCGATTACGGGGTCTTGCTGAGCGTAGCCGCGCAAGCCTATGCCCTTTCTGAGCTGGTCCATCGCGTCGATATGGTCTATCCAGTTTCTGTCAACCGCGCGCAGAAGCTCGTTTCTTTCGACCTGTCTGTAATCGACCTGTCCGTTCGTTTCCCTGCTTATATTTTCTATCTTCTGTTCGTAAGCCTTGCAGATTTCCCTGCTTATCTTATCGATTGCGTATTCGTAATCCCACTTTTCGAGCTTATCCGCCGTAATTTCGTAATCGCACTCGTCGGGATAAACCCTCTGCCGCAACGCCTCGTTCAGCGCGTCTGCGTCCCAGAGCGCGGGCATAGCGTCCACGTTTACCGTTTCGCCTACGACTTTTGCGACGTAGTCGGGAATATACTTTAATATCTGTTCGTGAACGTCGCCGCCGCGGAGAACGTTGAGCCTTTCGGAATATATGAGCTTACGCTGTTCGTTCATCACCTCGTCGTACTGCAAGGTGTGTTTACGGATACCGAAGTTCCTGCCCTCTATGGTTTTCTGCGCGTTCTCTATGGAGTGCGAAAGCATCTTCGACTGAAGGCAATCGTCCTCCTCCATAAAGGTAGAATAAATGCCTTTAAGCCTTTCGCCGCCGAACCTCTTTGCGAGGTCGTCTTCAAGCGAAATGTAGAACACCGACGCGCCGGGGTCGCCCTGACGACCCGCACGGCCGCGGAGCTGATTGTCTATTCTTCGGGATTCGTGGCGCTCCGTACCGATTATGCAAAGACCGCCCGCGCCGATAACCTTCTGTTTTTCCGCGTCCGTTTCCGCCTTGTACATAGAGTACAAATCGGCGTAGCGGGTACGCGCTTTCTGCTCCTCCTCCGTGAACTCTCTGTCCGCGTAAGAGATAGCGACCTCTATCATATCGTGGTCGTAACCCTCCTCGCGCATACGCTTTTTCGCGAGGTATTCGGGGTTGCCGCCGAGCAGAATATCCGTACCACGGCCAGCCATGTTCGTCGCGATAGTTACCGCGCCGAATCTGCCCGCCTGAGCGACGATTTCAGCTTCGCGCTCGTGATTCTTCGCGTTGAGGATATTATGCTTTATACCGTTTCTTCTTAAAAGCCTTGAAATTTCTTCCGACTTATCTACGGTAACCGTACCGATGAGCACGGGCTGACCGTTATTGTGACGCTCGGTCACTTCTTCGACTATCGCCTTTTTCTTGCTCTCGACGGTGGCGTAAATCTTATCTGCGAAGTCCTTTCTCTGCACGGGGTTGTTCGTGGGGATTTCAACGACGTCGAGCGAATAAATCGTTCTGAACTCCGCTTCTTCCGTCTTTGCCGTACCCGTCATTCCCGAAAGCTTTTTATAAAGTCTGAAATAGTTCTGGAAGGTTACGGTTGCGTGAGTCTTGTTCTCCTCCCTTACCTTTACCTTTTCCTTGGCCTCTATCGCCTGATGAAGTCCGTCGGAATACCTTCTGCCGACCATAAGACGGCCCGTGAACTCATCGACTATCATAATTTCGCCTTCCTGCGTGACGATATAATCCTCGTCGCGGGCGAACAGCTCGTGAGCCTTCAAAGCCTGTTGAATATGGTGGTTGAGGTCGGCGTTTTCGATATCGCCGAGGTTCTTTATACCGAAAAATCTTTCGGCTTTCTCCGCGCCGAGTTCGGTTATGGTTACGGATTTATCCTTTCTGTCGATGATATAATCCCACGATTCCATATCCGCGCGGATTGCTTCGAGCTGAGCGTTTACCTGCCGTTCTTCTTCGGTAAGCTCCTTATTCTTCTTTTTCTTTACGGGAAGGCGGGATTCCGCTTCCTTTTTGTCGTCGTCGAAACCGCCGTGGAGGTTGCGGACGAATCTGTCCACGTCCTCGTAAAGCTTACTGCTCTCGCCGCCCTTACCGGAAATAATGAGGGGCGTTCTCGCTTCGTCGATTAAAATGGAGTCAACTTCGTCGATGATACAGAAATTAAGCTCGCGCTGAACCATTGCGGCTATGGAAGATTTAAGGTTGTCCCTAAGATAATCGAAGCCGAGTTCGTTGTTAGTCGCGTAGATTATGTCGCATTTATACGCGCGCTGTTTTTCCGCGTCGTCCATACCGGGGACTACGACGCCGACCGTCAAGCCCATAAATTTATGGACCTTGCCCATCCACTCCGCGTCGCGCTTTGCGAGGTAGTCGTTGACCGTTACTATGTGCACGCCGTGACCGGTGAGCGCGTTGAGGTATGCGGGAAGGGTGGAAACGAGGGTTTTACCTTCGCCCGTTCTCATTTCGGCAATTCTGCCCTGATGGAGGCAAATACCGCCTATTATCTGAACGCGGAAGTGCTTCATTTTGAGCACTCGCCAGCTCGCTTCCCTTAACGCCGCGAACGCGTCGCATAAAATATCGTCCAGAGTTTCGCCCGCGGCGAGTCTTGCTTTCAACTCCGCCGTCTGACCCTTTAACTGCTCGTCGCTCATCGCGGCGTACTTGGATTCGAGCGAGATTACCTTATCCGCCGTTTTACTGAGCTTTTTCAAGCTCCTGCGGCTGTCCGAACCGAGTATATACTTAATTAATCCCATAAAGCTCCTTTATATATCCTGCAATAGCCGTAACGCTATTGCCCCAATTTATATTGATACAAACTAAATTATACTATATTTAAGCCGTTATGTAAACGCGTTTTAAGGATTTTTTCGCAATTTTTTGTAAATAAAATATATTATATTTTAAAGCGGCAGACGCGCCGTGCGCGTCTG
>CAZRCE010000091.1:0-3317 GCA_964598465.1 uncultured Clostridia bacterium
CCGAGGAACGCCGTTCCATTTTCGAGGAAGCGACGGGTATCGTCGTTTTCAAGGACAGGAAAGCCGAAGCCGAGCGCAGGCTGAACGCCTCTAAGGATAACCTTTTCGTATTCGCTCAGCGTATGCAGGAAGTCGAGCGCCAGCTCGGACCGCTTGCCAAAGCTGCGGAGAACGCGAGGAAATACGCCGAGCTGTACGCAAATCTGCGTATGCACGAAGTCAATACTTACATATACCGCCACGACGGCGCGGCGGACGAACGCGATAAAATCAACGGTAAAATCAATAAATTCAACGCGCAGATTTCCGACCTTGCAAAACTGTCGGACAAGCTGTTAAAGGAATACGAGGAGTGCAGAACTCTGCTTGCGAGCGCGGACGGAAAGCTTAAAGAGCTGTACGAACGCCGCGTAAATTACACCGTAGGCTTAGAGCGCAGCACGGGCGAAAGCAAGCTTTTCAGAGAGCGTGCGAACGCGGTCAATCTGAAATTAAGACAGGCGCAGGAAGAAATCACTTTCTCCACGAAGCGTATAAGCGATATCGAAAAGGAAATAAAGAGGGCGGAGGAATACGCGAAAAAGAACACCTCCCGCGTGGAAATGCTCAGCGTTTCGGGCGAAGCCTTGCAGGAACAGATAAGTGCCATTTCGGAAAGCATATCCGCCTACGAATATATGACGGGCGAACACAGAAAGCGCGTTATGGACACCTTTAAGGACCTTTCCGAAATGAAGGAAAGTATCGGCTCGCTTGCGGCTAAAAAGGAGCTTTTGAAAGAGCGCCTTGCCGAGCTGGAGCAGGAAATGGAGCGTATTAAATCCGAGCGTGATTTGATAAAGGTCGATTACGAGCTGAGCGTCGGCAAACAGAATTCGCTCGACGGATTTTTAAGCGGGGAGGACGCGCTGAGGGAAAAAGCCGAAGCCGCCGTTTCCGCCGCGGACGAGAAGGTTCGCTTCGTTACCCGCCGCATATACGACACCGAATCCTATCTTTCGTCGAAAAGAAACGAGCTTGAAATGCAGAAAGCTCTGCGCGACAAGTTCAACGGTTACACCTATTCGGTCAAGAATTTAATGAGCGCGGCGAAGAACAATCCCGCCGTAAGCTCGCGCATAGCGGGGCTTATAGCCGACGTCGTGGACTGCCCCGCGGAGTACGAGGTCGCGATAGAAACGGCTTTCGGCGGCGCGATGCAGAACGTCATTACGAGCACGCGTTCGGACGCGGAATTTTTAATCAATTTCCTCAAAAGTACGCGCGGCGGTCAGGTAACTTTCCTGCCCGTGGAAGCGCTCCGTCCCCGTTACGAAAACGAGCAGATTAAATCCGCAACCCACGAAAAGGGCGTAAGGGGACTTGCGATAGACCTCGTTAATTACGATAAAAAGTACGAAAACGTCATACATAATCTTCTCGGCAACACTCTAGTCTGTGACGATATCCGCAGTGCGACGGTCATTGCGGGCAGATACCCGAGGGCGTTCAAGATAGTCACGCTCGACGGCGACGTCATTGCGACTTCGGGTTCGATGTCGGGCGGCTCGCGCAGGGAAAACGCGACCAACCTTCTCGCTCACGAGAGGACGATAAAAGAGCTCGAGGACGACGTAGCTTTAAAGGAAGCGTCGCTTTCCCGCGACAGGGAAAAACTCGTTTCCTGCGAAAACGATAAAAAAGCGGCGGAAGCCGCCCGCGAGGAGCTTCGCGAAAAGGTACAGTCGGCGCGATTGGAGCTTGCCGCGGCGGCGGAAAAGCAGTCTAACCTTTTGCAGAGCCTTACTGACAAAGAAAGCGAATATTCCGCTTACGCACGTTCCTGCCGCGAGCTTGAAATGAAGCTTGCCGAGCTCGATAACGAATACACCTCGACTTCCAAAAACGCTTCGGGGCTTTCGGAGCAGTCGGACAAGGCTTCTTCCGAAATGGACGACATTTCCGAAAAATACGAGCGCCTTACCGTCGAACGCGCGGAGAAGGTTGAAAAACTCAATTCCTTCCGCGTTGAAATCGCCTCGCTCGAAAGCGCGGTTAAGGCTAATAAGGAAAGCGTTTTAAGGCTCGAGGGCGAAAAGATAGGGCTTATCAGCAAGGTCGCTTCCTTGCAGGCAACGCTCCCCGATTTGCAGGCTTCGTTCGAAAATTTAAGCGAACAGGCGGCGCGCGCCGCGCTTTCGCAGGAAGAACAGGCGGTGCTCGACGGAATTATGTGCGAAATCCGTCAGCTCGAAGATTCCAAAAAACAGCTTAACGAGCAGGTCAGCCGCGTGGACGAGGCGCGCCTTAAAGCCTATACCGACGGCGAGGCGTTAAAGGAAAAGCTTCACGCGCAGGAAATGGCTTTGCAGAAGATAGATTCCGACCTCGAAAATTTGCAGCAGCGCATAGAGGAGGAGTATCACGAGGATTACGAGGGGTGCTTAAAGTACAAGGTCGAGGATTACGATATCTCGACTTCGGCTTCGAACATTTCCAATTATAAGCGTCAGCTCACGATGCTCGGCGCGGTAAACCCCAACGCGGTGGAGGAATACGAAGAAGTCAACGCGCGGTACGAGAAGATGACCGCGGAAAAAGAGGATTTGGAAAAGGCGATAGACGATTTGACGATTGCGCTCGACGAAATCCGCACGGAAATGCTTAAAATTTTCAACTCCGGCTTCGATACTATTAACGAAAACTTCAAGCGCACCTTCAAGGAGCTTTTCGGCGGCGGCAAGGCGGAATTGCAGCTCGACTACACCGATTGCGACGACCCTCTCGACGCGGGCGTGGAAATAGTCGCTTGTCCTCCCGGCAAAAAGCTTTCCAAAATCTCGCTCCTTTCGGGCGGCGAGCAGGCGCTCACGGCAATCGCGATACTGTTCGCTATTATCCAGATGCGCCCGATGCCGTTCTGCGTACTCGACGAAATCGAAGCCGCTCTCGACGAAGCGAACGTCGCGAGGTACGCGAAGTTCTTAAAGAAGTTCGCAACCCAAACGCAGTTCATCGTCATAACCCACAGAAAGCCGACTATGGAAAGTGCTGACGTTCTGTTCGGCGTTACGATGCAGGAAAAGGGCGTTTCGAAGATAGTTTCGGTAAAACTTTCCGAAGTCGAATCCAAGCTCGGCGGCGACACGGTAATGTAATTTGTTCACAAATTTTCTTTTCTATTCTGCGCGCGAACGAAGCGACACTTTGCGCCCCTTATTGTAAAAGGTTTCAGATAATTAGGCGCAAAAAAGAAAATTTCGTGAGTTAGAGGGCGTTGCCCTCGCGATTGCAATCTAAGGGCAAACTTATTATATAATTGCAATCGCTCACCTACT
>CAZRCE010000092.1:0-3272 GCA_964598465.1 uncultured Clostridia bacterium
GCTTTTAGAAATATCCGTTTTTTCGAAAGATTTATAAGTAGTACAATTTCTGTCTTGAAGAATTTCGTTAAATCTTTGCGTAAACGGAGGACAACTTTTATATGTTTTTTCTTCGTATTTATCGGTACGACCCAAAAGATAATCAACCGAACAGTTAAAGTAGTCTGCGAGTTTGACGAGAGCGTCTATATACGGGGCTTGCAAACCGCGCAAATAAAGAGATATACACGATAAAGGAATACCCGTATTTTCAGCCAGAGATTTTTCGGTTATTTCTTTTATGGTTACCAGTTCGATAAGCGTATCAGACAGTTTCGACAAAATATTCATAAATTCGACCTTTTTCTACAAAATATTATGTGCGGAACAACGAAATTTTGCTTGCGGTTTCGTGGTTCCGCACGGTATAATATAACTACACTGAATTGTGCGCACAATCGGAAAAATTTATGCGGAGGTACGTATGTCAAAAAGCGAAAACTTTTCGGGTTATTTCGGCGCGGCGAAAGAGCCGACCGTTAAGCCCGAGGAAATATTAGCGGAATTAGTTCCGCTGATTAATGATTATTTCGTTGGCGAAGCGGAGTTTGACGGCGATAAGATAACTTATAAGCTTTTAAACGGTCAGACGGTTTGCATAACGGCGCAAGCTGTTAATTAGCGCGTAAAAGTGCGGCGCGGCGGTTGATACCGCCGCGCCGCTTAACCGTAATTTCCGACGCAGTTCGACAAATTTCGACGGTAAATTACAATATTCGGCTTGCAAAAGCTTTTATAATACCCTTTACGATGCAAGTGTACGTGGAGCTGGCGCTCGCAGAAAATTTCTGTATGGATTTCGTTTTGTTTTGCGGAGCGAAGGCTTTTTGCAAAAATCCCTGCGGACTTTTGCGCATTGCGGCGTCTTCCGTTCTCGGCGCGTGTTTCGCCGTAGCGTTCCCGCTTTTCGGGTTAAACGGCTTTTGGGCGATTGCGGTAAAGCTCGCTTCGGGCGCGGCGCTGTGCGCCGTGGCGGGCAGGTATAAGAGCGTTAAAGGCTATTTGAAATTCACGCTCGCGTTCCTCGTAATAAGCTTCGCGGTGGGCGGCGCGCTTCTCGGCATATTCTCGCTCGCGGGCGTTTCTTACGAGGAGGGCGGGGGATTTTTAATCTCGTCCGTGCCCGTCGGCATTCCGCTTTTCGCAGCGCTTCTGTTCGCGTTGGCGATAAAACGGATAAGGAGCAAGTTTGCGTTAAAACACGCGAAAAACAGCGTTATCTGCCGCATATATGCGGGGGAAAACAGCGTGGAGGGCACGGGATTTTACGACAGCGGCAACAAGGTTTACCATCTCGGCGCGCCCGTAAGCGTTATCCCGAAACCCCTTGCCGAAAAAATCGTAGATTTGGAAGGAATAAAAACTTTTACCAAAATACATACTGTTGCGGGGAGCAGAAAAATGGCGGTTTTTACCGCGGACAGGATAGAGATAGACGACGGCGAAAACAAGACGGTTATAAACAAGGTAAAAATCGGCGTGTCGCCGAACGGTATTTCCCGCGTGGTGCTTCACCCCGATATCGCGGAGAATAATTAGACGGAAACAGTTTCTTATAAAGGAGTATCGATGTTTGAAAAAATAAAGAGCCTGTTAAAGAGCCTTTTCGGGCTGAATACTTTGGATTACATATGCGGAACGGAGGCTTTGCCTCTGCCGCTTTCCGGCGAGGAGGAGCGCGACAAAATCGCGCTTTTGGAAAGCGGCGACGAAAAGGCGAAGTCAGAGCTCGTCGAGCACAACTTGCGCCTCGTAGTTTACATAGCCAAAAAGTTCGAAGGCTCGGGCGTGGACGGCGACGACCTCGTTTCCGTCGGCACCATAGGGCTTATCAAGGCTATCAATTCGTTTAAATCGGATAAAAACATAAAGCTTGCGACTTACGCTTCGCGCTGTATCGAAAACGAGATACTTATGTATCTTCGCAGAATGTCGCGAGTAAAGCAGGAGGTGAGCTTCGACGAGCCGTTGAACACCGACTGGGAGGGCAACGAGCTGCTTTTGTCCGACGTTATGGGCACGGACGCCGAAGCCGTGTACTCGGATATCGAGGGCGGCGTGGAGCGCGAGCTTTTAAAGGCTTCCTTAAACAAATTGAGCCCGCGCGAGCAGAAAATTATGCGCATGCGCTTCGGGCTGGACGGCGGCGAGGAAATGACGCAAAAGGACGTGGCGGACAGCCTCGGCATTTCGCAAAGCTACATATCCCGCCTCGAAAAGAAAATCATATACAAACTCAAAAGGGACATATCGCGGCAAATCTGATTTAATCCGCAATTCCGCTTTCGTACATATTAAGGAGGTTAATAATATGTTACAGAAAGTGGTAATCTGCGGCGTGGATACGTCGGGGCTTCCCAAGCTTTCGCAGAAGGAGCAGGAAGAACTGATGATTAAAATCAAGGCGGGCGACGAGGTTGCGCGCGAGCGGTTTATAGTCGGAAATATGAGGCTCGTTTTATCGCTCGTGCGGAGGTTCTGGGCGAAAAAAGCCAACGCGGACGACGTTTTTCAGGCGGGCTGCGTGGGGCTTATAAAGGCTATCGACAATTTCGACGTTTCCGTGGGCGTAAGGTTTTCTACCTACGCAGTGCCTATGATTTTGGGTGAAATTAAAAGATACTTGCGGGACGGAAATTCTTTGCGCGTTTCCCGTTCGATACGCGATACCGCTTATCAGATTTTAAAGGTAAGGGAGAAGCTCGAGGTCGGCGACGAGGACGTGACCTACGATAAAATCGCAAAGGAAATGAATATCGCCGTTTCCGAAGTGGCGTACGCCTTAGACGCGATTTCCGACCCCGTTTCGCTTTTCGACCCCGTTTATAACAAGGCGGGCGACGAGCTTTTGCTCGTGGACCAGATTTACGACGAGAAGAACAACGACGAGGTATGGACGGAAAAAGCCGCGCTGTACGAAGCGATGTCGCTTCTGGACAGCAGAGAAAAGAACATTCTGTTCCTGCGCTATTTCGAGGGTAAAACGCAGACCGAAATTTCATCGGAAGTGGGGATATCGCAGGCGCAGGTTTCGCGCCTCGAAAAGAGCGCTATAAAAAGATTGAAAACCTGTATTTCGTAAAAAAATTTGCAGCGCCGCCCGCGGTCAACGCGGGCGGCGCTTTTTGTGCAGTAAATTTGCGGTAATTTATAAAAGTCGGTTGCGCTTTTTAAAGCCGTGTGATATAATCTATTAAAAAATAATCGATAAAAAATAACAGATGAGGCAGTAT
>CAZRCE010000093.1:0-3150 GCA_964598465.1 uncultured Clostridia bacterium
CGTACATAGGATATATGCACCACTTGTCGCCCTGACGGTAATGCGGCACGTGCGCTATTCTGTATATGACGGGGTCGCGCATATTGAGGTTGGGCGAGGACATATCTATTTTTGCCCTTAAAACCCTCGCGCCGTCGGGATATGCCCCCGCTTTCATTTCACGGAAAAGCTTTAAATTTTCCTCTACGCTTCTTTCCCTGTAAGGCGATTTCGTTCCCGCCTCGGTAAGCGTTCCGCGCGTAGCCGTAATTTCTTCCGCCGACAAATCGCAGACGTATGCGTTTCCGTCCGTAATGAATTTTTCGGCGATTTCGTAAAGTCTATCGTAATAGTCGGAAGCGAAAAACAGATTATCGTATTCCACGCCCAGCCACTTTACCGCGTCCACGATGGAATTTACGTATTCGTAATCTTCCTTTGCAGGGTTGGTATCGTCCATTCTCAGATTGAGCTTGCCGCCGTATCTCTGCTTTACGCCGTAATTGATGCAAAGCGCCTTTACGTGCCCGAGGTGAAGATAACCGTTTGGTTCGGGCGGAAAGCGCACGCAGATTTCGTTGTTTACGCTTTCGAATTTACCCGCTTCGAGTTCTTCGTTTATATACTGTTCGATAAAATTAGTAGCTTCGGGAAGTTCCATTGATACTCCTTTCTCGTCGATTTCTTTTTCTTGGGGCGAAAAACAAATCCGACGATTTTCAGGGCGTTGCCCTCTTGCCGCATTATTTAAGCGCCCTAGATTATCAGAAAATGCGGCAATTCACCTACCGAGGTCGCAAGCGACAAATTGGGTCGCGCTGCGCAAAAGCGCGGTTTTGCTTGCTACGCTGATATTTAAAAAATCTTACGAAAGTCCCGTAATTACGCCGTTTTCGTCCACGTCTATATGCTCCGCGCAGGGCGTTTTGCCGAGCCCGGGCATAAGCATTATACTGCCAGCGACCGCGACGATAAAGCCCGCGCCGCCCTTGTATATTATATCTCTTACGAAAATACGGAAATGCTCGGGACGGGCAAGTTTTTTCGGGTCGTCGGAGAGCGAATACTGCGTCTTTGCGATAATCACGGGCAAGCCCGTAACGCCCTTTGCTTCGAGATTTTCTATCTTTTTAAGCGCTTCGTCAGAAAAATCCGCTCCGTCGCCGCCGTAAACGTTTTTAACCACGCCGTTTATCTTTTCCACGATACCGTCCGTAAGCGAATACGAATAGGTAAGCTCGCTTTGCTTATCGCACGCTTTTACGACCGCCTCCGCGAGCGCTTTACCGCCCTCGCCGCCCTTTAAGAACACGTCGCAGAACACCGCTTCCGCGCCGACGGACGCGCACGCGCCGAGAACGCAGTCGATTTCCGCGGGGGTGTCGGTGACGAATCTGTTCATAGCCACCACGACGGGTTTGGAGTAAACCGTTTTCATATTTTCGACGTGCTTCAAAAGATTGGGAAGTCCCGCCTTCAAAGCCGTAAGATTTTCCTTATTGAGGCTGTTTTTATCCGCGCCGCCGTGAAGCTTTAACGCCTTTACAGTCGCAACCACGACTACGCAGTCGGGCTGTATGCCCGCAATCCTGCACTTGGTATCGAGGAATTTTTCCGCGCCGAGGTCCGCGCCGAAGCCCGCTTCCGTAACGGTGTAATCGGCAAGGGTCATAGCCGTGTAAGTCGCGCGCACCGAATTGCAGCCGTGCGCGATATTCGCGAAAGGTCCGCCGTGTACTATCGCGGGCGTGCCCTCCAAGGTCTGTACGAGGTTGGGCTTTATCGCGTCGCGAAGGAGCGTCGCCATCGCGCCGTCCGCTTTCAAATCGCGCGCGTGTACGAAGTTGCCCCCGTTATCCACGCCGACGACTATATCGCCCAGCCTTTTCTTTAAATCCGCAAGGTCGCGCGCAAGGCAGAAAATAGCCATAACCTCGCACGCCGCGGTTCTTTCGAAGCCCTCCTGCCTTTCGTAGCTTTCGCAGCCCGCCATATTCCCCGCGGGGCATTTGAGCGTGATATCGCGCAGCGCCCTGTCGTTCATATCCATACAGCGGCGGAAATACACTTCCTTTATGCCGAGCCCGTTGCCGCGGAAGATATGGTTGTCTATCATCGCGCAGAGCAGGTTGTTAGCCGCCGTTATCGCGTGCAAGTCGCCCGTAAAATGCAGATTTATATCCGCCATAGGCACGACCTGCGCGTAACCGCCGCCCGCCGCGCCGCCTTTTATACCGAACACCGGACCTAACGAGGGTTCTCTCAAAGCGAGGCAGACCTTTTTGCCGATAAGCGACATTCCGTCCGCAAGACCTATGGAAACGGTGGTCTTGCCCTCCCCGCTCGCCGTAGGGTTAATTGCGGTGACGAGAACGAGTTTGGATTTCGGGTTCACCTTTTTAATATCAATTTTCGCTTTGTATTTGCCGTAAAGTTCGAGTTCGTCCTCCGAAAGACCGAGTTTCGCGGCAATTTTCCTTATATCTTTAAGCTCACAGCTTTCCGCAATTTCAATATCGCTGAGCATAATCCCTCCGACGTAAAGTCAACGCAAATTCCGCATCGTATAAACTTGCTTTTATCATTATATCACACCAACCTCGCAATGTCATTAATTTATCGATGGAAAATTTTAAATTTAATATAAATATATTAAACTGCGTTTTTGCGGCAATTCGTTTGACTTTTTCCCTCCGTTTAATTAGAATTATCTATAACGGCTAAAACCTAAGGAGTACACAATGGCTGACAAGAAGAAAACGGTTACGATGGAAAAAATCGTGGCTCTTTGCAAAAACAGAGGCATAATTTTCCCCGGCAGCGAGATTTACGGCGGCCTTGCCAACACCTGGGACTACGGCCCCGTCGGCGTTGAAATAAAGAACAACATAAAGCGCCTGTGGTGGAAACGCTTCGTGCAGGAAAGCGAAAATTCCTACGGCGTTGACGCGGCTATACTTATGAATTCCCGCGTTTGGGAAGCGAGCGGCCACACGACCTCCTTCTCCGACCCGAAAATGGACTGCAAGGAATGCAAGAGCCGTCACCGCGCAGACAACCTTATCGAAAACCACTCGAAGGGCAAGGTCAATCCCGACTTAATGTCCAACGAGGAAATGGAAAAGTATATAGACGAGCATCACGTCTGCTGTCCTATCTGCGGAAAGTTCA
>CAZRCE010000094.1:0-3005 GCA_964598465.1 uncultured Clostridia bacterium
AGGCGAGCGATATAGTCCTCGTTTCTGATAACCTTTCGCTTATCCCCAAGGGCAAGAGGATTGCTTCGGGCACGCGCAGGATAGTTTACGAAAATATCGTGGTATCCTTGCTTTTGAAGGTTGCCATAATGGTTCTCGGCGTAACCGTTCCCGCATTCCCGCTTATTGCGGCGATATTCGGCGACGTGGGCGTTATGCTTCTCGCGGTAGTGAACGCGCTCAGAACGCATCTTTTGAAATGACACGCGGATTTTATAACGGCGCGGCGATTAAAAATCGCCGCGCCGTCTTATTTATCGCAAATTTAATCCGCGGTATTGTGTTTTTGCTTTCGTTTTGGTATAATTAGTAAAATGTATTTGCGAGGATAAATATGAAATATATACTTGCTCTCGACCAGGGGACTACGAGTTCGCGGGCGATAGTTTTCGATAAGCGCGGCGTTGTCGTGGGGAAAGCACAGCAGGAATTTCGGCAGATTTACCCCCACGCGGGGTGGGTGGAGCACGACCCCAAAGACATACTCGGCTCGCAGGTGGGGGTTATTGCCGAAGCGCTCGTAAGGGCGGGCATAGGCGCGTCGGAAGTGGAAGCGGTCGGCATAACGAACCAGCGCGAAACCACGCTCGTCTGGAACAAGAAAACGGGCGAGCCTGTATGCAACGCCATCGTCTGGCAGTGCAGAAGAACGGCGGACTACTGCCGGAAATTAAAGGATGAGGGGCTTTCCGATTTCATCTACGACAAAACGGGGCTTATTCCCGACGCGTATTTTTCCGCGACGAAAATAAAGTGGATTTTGGATAATATTGCGGGTGCGCGCGCCGCGGCGGACAGGGGCGAGCTGGCGTTCGGCACGGTGGATACTTTCCTTTTGTGGCAGTTGTCCAAGGGCAGAATTTTCGCGACCGATTACACGAACGCCGCGCGTACTATGCTGTTCGACGTTCATAAGCTTCAATGGGACGGCGAGCTTTTAAAGCTGTTCGGCATACCCGAAAGTATGTTGCCCGAAGTCCGTCCGTCAAGCTCGTATTACGGCGCGGCGGGCGCGAAAATGCTCGGTATCGATATTCCCGTCTGCGGCGTCGCGGGCGACCAGCAAGCCGCGCTTTTCGGGCATCTTTGCGTGAACGACGGCGATATGAAAAACACTTACGGCACGGGCTGTTTCCTTTTGATGAATACGGGCGACAAGGCGGTTAAAAGCTCCAACGGACTCGTTACCACGCTTTGCGCGGCGGCGGGGGATAAGCCCGCTTACGCACTCGAAGGTTCGGTGTTCGTCGGCGGCGCGGCGGTGCAGTGGCTGAGGGACGAGCTTAAACTGATATCGTCCGCGGAGGAGAGCGAAGCGCTCGCAACGAGCGTTGCGGACAGTTGCGGCGTTTACGTCGTACCCGCCTTTACGGGGCTGGGCGCGCCCTACTGGGACGCGGACGTGCGCGGGCTGGTTTCGGGTATAACGAGAGGGACTAAGCGCGAGCATATCGTGCGCGCAACTCTTGAATCGATTGCCTATCAGGTCGGCGACGTAGCGGAAGCTATGCGGCGCGATTCGGGCGCGAATATAGTAAAGCTCGCCGTGGACGGCGGCGCTTCGGCGAATAATTTCCTTTTACAGTTCCAGTCCGATATTCTCGGCTGTACGGTCGAACGCCCGAAGGTTACCGAGGTAACCGCGCTCGGCGCGGCGTATCTCGCGGGGCTTAAGTCGGGGTATTGGGGCGGAATAGAGGAGCTTAAAAACAACGCGGTTTCGGATAAAGTATTCACGCCCGAATGCGACGAAGCAACGAGGGCGGAGCGCGTGAACGGTTGGAAGCAAGCCGTCGCAAGGGCGCGGCTAAAATAAATTAAAAACGCGTTATTTGCCGCATATATGCGGGTTAATCGGGCAAAAATAGATATATGGGTGTAAATATGTACGATTGCGCAATTATCGGAACGGGCGCAGCGGGCGTGTCCGCCGCGCTTACTTTAAAATCGCTTAACGTAAACTTCGTGTGGTTCGGCAAAAGGGAGCTGTCGGAAAAAATTTCGCGCGCGGAAAAGATTAAAAACTACCCCGGGCTTACCCGCGTGAGCGGCGACGAAATGAGCAAGGCTTTTTTATCGCAGATTGACGGCGAGGGTATTCGAATTACCGAAAAACAGGTCAACGGAATTTACGACCTCGGCGGCAGATTCGGCATACTTTGCGGGGGCGACACTTACGAAGCCAGGACGGTTATTTTAGCCGTCGGCGTGGAAACGGTAAAGCCCGTTCGCGGCGAAACGGAGTTCCTCGGCAAGGGCGTAAGCTACTGCGCTACCTGCGACGGGTTTTTGTATAAGGGCAAAAAAATAGTGGTCGTCTGCACGGATAAAAGCCTCGAACACGAAGCGGCTTTTCTTGCGGAGGTTGCGGAAAAGGTCTATTTCTGCCCGCTGTATAAAGGGGCGGAATTAAAAGCAGAAAACGCGGAAACGATTTCAAGTATGCCCCTTTCCGTCGAGGGTAAGGACAGGGCGGAAAGGGTCGTTTTCAAAGACCGGACGGTGGAGGCGGACGGAGTATTTATGTTAAAGGCTTCCGTTGCGCCGTCCGTGTTGATGCCGTCGCTTAAGTGCGAGAGCGGTCACGTTACCGTGGACAGGGCGTGCAGAACCGATATCGGCGGGGTGTTCGCCGCGGGCGACTGCACGGGCAGACCCTACCAGTATGCAAAAGCCGCGGGCGAGGGAAACGTCGCCGCGCATTCGGTATTCTCCTATCTTTCCGAGGCAAAGGAAAAAGAGGGTGGGACGAGAGTTGCAACCGTCAAATTAAGGCGCTGATTTTCATTATTAAAAATAAATAAAATAATATGAATTAGCTCAAAAAATGAGTTGACATAAAAAATCCTATTTGCTATAATTTTTTAGCATTGAGTTTTGCGTAACGCTTTCGCTCGTACGTTTGTTACTTATGCAGACAATGCGGGTGTAGTTCAATGGTAGAACACTAGCCTTCCAAGCTGGTT
>CAZRCE010000095.1:0-2982 GCA_964598465.1 uncultured Clostridia bacterium
ACGTCGTTATAAGTGAGCTTGCCCTGCGAATACGAAGCGCAGGTATCGGCAATCGAAAGACAGTCGCGCGCGCTGCCCGCGCCTGCGCGGGCTATTGCCGAAACCGCTTCCTCCTCGTATTCCTTGCCGACCTTGTCGTAAACGCTTTTAACGAGATTTTCGAGGTCGGACTGCGGGATTAATTTGAAATCGAAACGCATACAGCGCGACAGAATGGTCGCGGGGATTTTCTGCGGTTCGGTGGTTGCCAAAACGAACACGGCGTGTGCGGGCGGCTCTTCCAGAGTTTTTAAAACCGCGTTGAACGCCGACTGCGTGAGCATATGGACTTCGTCTATGATATAAACTTTATATCTGCCAGCGACGGGCGGATACTGCACCTTTTCGCGGAGGTCGCGCATTTCGTCAACGCCGTTGTTGGAAGCAGCGTCGATTTCGGAAATATCAAGCGACGAGCCGTCCGCCAAGGCGCGGCAGGTCGGGCATACGCCGCAGGGCGAACCGTTTACGGGATTTTCGCAGTTTATCGCCTTTGCGAATATCTTCGCGAGCGTAGTCTTACCCGTTCCGCGAGGACCGCAGAAAAGGTACGCGTGACCCACTTTGTCGCCCGTTATCTGGTTTTTCAGAATTCTTACCACGTGCTCCTGCCTTACCACCTCGTCGAAAGTGGAAGGACGGAAAGTACGGTAAAACGCGAGATACGCCACTTTATTCCTCCGTGAATACTTTTCTTAATTTGCGCTTTGCGCGGGCGAGCGCGTTGTCCGCCGCCTTGTACGGCTTGCCGCAGGCGTCCGCTATCTCCGAAAGAGAAACGCCGTCGAGATACAAGCACGTTATTTTAAATTCGAACGCCGAAAGGCATTCCTTCATTTTGCCGTAAAATTCGCTTACGCCCTCGCTGTCGAGCAAAGACTGCTCGGGGTCGGACGAAACTTTGTCCGCGTCCTCGTCTATGGGCGAGAAGGTGTTAAGCGGTACGTTTTTCATTCTGCCGTCCGACTTGACCGCGTCCTTTATCCTGTTCGTAATACAGACGGAAGCGTACGCCGAAAAGGGAACGGTGAAGTTGTAATTGACCATCGCGGAAAACAGCCCGCACATACCCTCTTGAACGAGGTCCTCCGTTTCTCCGCCCAAAAGATAGAAACGGCGCGCGGATTTAAGCACTTTGTTCTTATACCCGACGAGGAGCTGTTCCCCCGCCGCCTTGTCGCCGCCCTGAAAGAGCTTTACGAGTTGTTCGTCCGTCATAGTCTGGTCTTTAACACCTCGTACGCGGCAATTCCCAGAGCTACGGATGCGTTTAAGGAATTGACCTTGCCGCAAAGGGGAAGCGAAACCGTGAAGTCGCACTTTTCGCGCGTGAGCCGCTTTACCCCGCTGTCCTCGCCGCCGATGACGAGCGCGACGTTGCCCGATAAATCGGTTTCGTAAATACTCTTGCCGTCCGCTTCGAGCGCGTACAGCCAGTATCCGTTCTTCTTTAATTCGTCCACCGCCCTGTTCACGGAATTGACCTTTGCTACGCGCATATGGTTAGCCGCGCCCGCGGATATGCGGATTACCGCCTCCGTAACGCTTGCGGATTTGTCGGTAGGTATTATTACCCCGTCCGCGCCCGCGCATTCCGCTACCCTTATAATCGAGCCGAGGTTATGAACGTCCTCTATGCCGTCGCAGACGATTACGAAGCCGCCCTTTTCGCCGCGGGCGGAAATTATTTCGTCGAGCGAGGAATACTTATAGTCCGTCGTGAGCGCGATACAGCCCTGATGACGTCCCGTCACGCTCTCTTTGTCGAGAACTTTCCCGTCCACGAAGCTCACCTTTACGCCCTTTGCGCGGGCAAGTGCATAGACTTTGTTAAGCGAACCCTGAGGGTTCTTTTCTATATAAATTTTTTCAACCGTTTTGTCCGTTTTCAGAAGCTCCAAAACGGCGTTTCTTCCCTCGGTTTTCATTCGTTGCCCTCTCCGAGAAGTTCGTTTATTCTGTCGTACGCGCCCGTTAAATACAGATAGCCGAGCACCGCCTCGAAGCCCGTCGAGCGGTTGTATTCCGCGACGGTCGCGTTCTTGCTTTTCGTGCCCTTTTTCGCGTTTCTGCCGCGGCGGTAAACCGCGCTTTCTTCCTCCGTGAATTTTGCTTCCAAATCGGCAAGAAGAACGCTTTGACCGTGCGCCGAAACGAACGACGAAGAAATCTTCTGCAAATCGGAAGGCTTTTTATCGGACGAAAGTACTACCTTGTGCCGAACGTATAACGAATAGACTGCGTCGCCGACGAAAGCGAGAGTCACCGGTCCGAGAGCCTGCGCCTTAGCGGGGCTGACCTTTGTAAATAAATCGAACATATTCCGATAAAAATTATAACACAGCGGTATAAAAAAATCAATTAAACCATAGTATATAGCGTGAAATTATTAGTATTTAAAAAAAGCGGAATTATTGCTTTGGCGGGCGCGATTGCGCTCGGCGCGGGAACGGGCGTTTGCGTGAGCGTGGCTTCCTCCTCGGTGGGGAACGCGGACTCGACGAATATGCCCACGATAGTTATCGACGCGGGGCACGGCGGCATCGACGCGGGCGTGCTCGGCACGGAAACGGGCATCAAAGAGAGCAACTTAAACCTTGCCGTTGCGAAACAGCTTAAAAGCTGTTTTGCGGGCGCGGGGTTTAACTGCGTTATGACGAGGACTACGCAGGCGGGACTTTACGGAAACACCTCCAAGGGGTTCAAAATGCGTGATATGAAAAAGCGCAAGGAAATCATTGAAGAATGCGCGCCGGATATGGTCATATCCATTCATCAGAACTCCTGCCCTCTCCCCTCAAAACGCGGCGCGACCGTGTTCTACGACAAGGACAGCGAAAGCGGGAAAGAGCTTGCGCGGATTATCCAAAGCGAGCTGAACGCTATGTCGTCACGCTTGTAATGGCTGGCCGTCAGCTTCACATACCAGAACGGCAGGAACAG
>CAZRCE010000096.1:0-2770 GCA_964598465.1 uncultured Clostridia bacterium
TCGCGATTGCAATCTAAGGGCAAACTTATTATATAATTGCAATCGCTCACCTACTAAGGCGCAGGTATGCGCAAATTGAGGCTGCAAGCAAAAAGTGTGATTTTTGCTTGCAACGAAATTATTTAGAATATAAGGTCTGATTATGGGTGTTTTTTCAAAGATTGCAAATGCGCTGAAAAAGACGAGGGACGCTTTGGGCGGGGCTCTCGGTAATCTGTTTTCCAAAAACAAGATAGGCGACGAATTTTACGAGGAGCTTGAAGAAATACTTATCGGCGCGGATATTTCAGTTACTACCGCCGACGAAGTGGTGGAAGAACTGCGCGACGAGGTCAAGCAGGAAAAGCTCAGAGATAAGGACTACGTAGTCGATTTGTTAAAGGATATATTGGGGGATAAGCTGTTGCAGGCGGAAATTCCCGAAATAAAATATCCCGCGGTTATTATGCTCGTCGGCGTGAACGGGGTGGGTAAAACCACGACCATAGGCAAGCTCGCTTCGTACTTCACCCGCGAGGGAAAATCGGTAACGGTTGCGGCGGCGGATACCTTCCGCGCGGCGGCAAGCGACCAGCTCTCCGTCTGGGCGGAGCGCGCAAAGGTAAGGATTGTCAAGCACGAGGAGGGGAGCGACCCTTCCGCCGTCGTGTTCGACGCGTTGTCCTCGGCCAAGGCTCGCGGAACGGACGTCGTACTAATCGACACCGCGGGCAGACTGCACGTAAAAGCCAACCTTATGGAGGAGCTTAAAAAAATGTCGCGCGTAGCCGAAAGGGAGTACCCGCAGGCGAACATATATAAATTCCTCGTGCTCGACGCGACCACTGGCAACAACGCAATAAATCAGGCGCGCGTGTTCGACGAGGCGGTGGAGCTTGACGGAATAGTATTAACCAAGCTCGACGGCTCGGCAAAGGGCGGCTTCGTAATCTCGCTTTGCGGAGAGTTGGAAATTCCCGTAATATTTGCGGGCGTGGGCGAAAAAATCGACGATTTGGAACTTTTCGACGCGGACGAATTTATAGATAATATATTTTAAGTTCACGAAATTAAAGACGTTCGACGATGTCTTTAATTTCCGTGACTTGAGAGCTCCTCGCTCTCTTTGCGAAATATTAAGGGCGCACGATTAAATAATTTCGCAAATTCACTTCGGTGAGCTTGCTTGCGCAACAAATTGGGGCGCGCTAACGCAAAAGCGCGGTTTTGCTTGCGCATTAATTAATTTTTATACAGAAAGGTGTTGGCGGGCAAAAAAGTGCGGTTTTTACTTGCAACGTAATTATTTATATGACTGAAAGAGAAAAAATGTTGGCGGGGGAGCTGTACGACGCTTCCGACGAAGAACTTAAAAACAAACATAACAGGGCGGTTTCGCTCTGCTTAAAGCTTAACGAAGATTTGTCCGACGGCGACAGAATTAAAACCGCAAAGGCGCTGTTGGGCAAGTGCGGCGAAAACGTCTGGCTGAACGCGGGTTTTTGTTGCGACTACGGCGAGAATATCGAAGTCGGCGAAAATTTTTACTGTAACTGGGGCGTGTGCATTCTCGACGTGTGTAAAGTAAAAATCGGCAAGAACTGCCTTATCGCGCCGCAGGTCGGAATTTATACGGCGTGCCACCCGATAGAGCGGGAGGTACGCGTGAGCGGTCTCGAACTCGGCAAGCCGATAACGATAGGCGACGATTGCTGGATAGGCGGGCACGCGGTAATTAACCCCGGGGTAACGCTCGGCGATAACGTGATAGTGGGCAGCGGGGCGGTCGTGACGAAGTCCTTTCCGTCCAACGTCGTAATTGCTGGTAATCCCGCGAAGATAATAAGGTATCTTAAATAAAATGAACGCGGCGGGCGCAAGATTGCGCCCGCCGCGAATTTTTCGGCAGAATTATAAATCATCTACGTCCTGAATAGGTTTTTCGTAGGGGTCTTCGTTAGTACCCGTATAGCTGCCGAAAGGGTCGTCAAAGCTGTAAAAACTATTATTTGCAGTTTTTCGTGTTTTTCGACGAGCCACAGTTCTTTTCCGCCTTGTTCTTCTGATTCTTGTTTTCGCAATTGTTGTTCTTCATAATTTCTCCTTTTCGTAGGGTATATGCAAATAGACGTAACCTTGGCTGGATTTGCAAAGGGGGCAAACGTCCCACGCCTGCGTAGAGGTGTGCATATATCCGCATTCGCCGCAGATATAAAGAATAGGACTTTCGTTCTTGTATAAGTTACCGCTTTCGAAAGCCTCGTGCAGGTAATTAAAAATCTGTTCGTGTCTTTTCTCTACCTGTGCGACGAGCTTGAAAAGTGCGGCAATATCCTTAAAGCCTTCTTCTTCCGCGTCTTTTGCAAAAGCAGGGTAAATTCTTTCGTGTTCCTCACGCTCGTCCTTTGCGGCAAGCTTTAAGCTTTCGCAAATATCGCCCGAATGGAAGGGATAACCCGCGTCCAGGTCGATATTTTCGAGCTTTTCGCCGCGTTTTGAAAGTTCTTCGAAGAACCTTCTCGCGTGTTCGGTTTCGTTTTTAGCCAGCGTTTTTATGACGTTGGCAAGTTCCATATAACCCTGCTGAATGGCAGTGCGGGCAATAAGCTGGTAGCGCATACCCGCCTGACTTTCCCCCGCGAAGCTCCTTGCAAGATTTCTGTAAGTCTTGGTTAAATCAAATTGCATATTTCGCCTCCGTAAAAATATTTTGAGTATGTTTCATCAAAATATGCATTCGCCAAAAAGTGGAAAGCAAAAAGGCGGCGCGGGCTGATTTCAGCCCGCGCCG
>CAZRCE010000097.1:0-2755 GCA_964598465.1 uncultured Clostridia bacterium
GGCTGATATGAAGGCGTTCGGCTTCGAAGTCGATTTCGTCTATCCCGATAAGGACGGCCGAATTTTGCCGTCGGCGGTGGAGAGCGCGATAACGGATGCGACCGTGCTGGTATGCGTTATGGCGGCAAATAACGAAACGGGTATGATAAACCCGATAAAAGAGATTTACGCCATATGCAAGGCGAAGAATACGTATCTTTACTGCGACTGCGTGCAGGCGGCGGGCGTGCTTGACCTGTCGCTCTTTCCCGCCGATTTAAAGGGCGTTTCGGCGCACAAATTCTACGGACCGAAGGGCGCGGGCGCGCTTTTCGTAAGAAAGGGCGTAAAGTTTAAAAGATTTCTTTCGGGCGGGCATCAGGAAAGCGGTATGCGCGCGGGCACTTCTAACGTGGCGGGCGCGGTAGGGCTTGCCGCAGCTTTGGAAAAGGCTTGTAAACAAGCGGCGGAAAACAACGAAAAAATAGCGGCGCTCAGGGATAAGTTCGTGCGCGGCGCTCTCGAAGGCATCGAAGACTGTACGCTTAACGGCGGACGTGAAAACAGACTGCCCGCAAACGCTAACCTTTCGTTCGAAGGTTGCGACGGCGAAAATATACTCTTTCTTCTCGACCTTAAAGGCATAGCGGTGTCAACGGGCGCGGCGTGCTCGTCGGGAGCGGTAACTTCTTCGCCCGTGCTTGCGGCTATGGGGCTTGACGAGGGGCGGGTTAAATCCGCCGTGCGCTTCACTTTCGGGAAATACAATACGGAAGAAGAAGTGGAAAGAACGTTATCCGCCCTTAAAGAAGCGGTAGCCAAAATCAGACGATAATTAAAAAATGTGTCTTTTTTACAAAAATTGATTATATTTTTTAATTTTCAACACTAAAAAAATTTTTTAAAAATTCAATTTACTTTTTATAAAAGGTGAATATAATTATATATACAAACGATTTATAAGTCGTTTATACATATTTTGCTCATCATTTTCCCCCTTATCATATAGAGACGGCGCGAACTCCGGTTCGCGTCGTTTCTGCATAATGTTAGAGAATCACAAGAATGCATAAGCGCAAATCGGGGCTGCAAGCAAAAAGCGCGGTTTTCGCTTGCAACGTAATTTATAAAATTCTACAAAGAGCGCAGGCGACTATCGTGGAAATGAACGTTGAGAAAAGAATAATGACTATCGGAAGCGTGCGTTTAACGGATTTCGTCTTTGCAAAATAAACGGCGGAAACGTAAAAAACCGTTTCGCTCGACCCGTAAAGCACGCACGCACAGCGCGCTATATACGAATCCGCGCCGTATTCTTCTATAATTTTAGTTAAATAGGAAAGCGAGCCGCTTCCGGAAAAGGGCTTGATTAAGATAAGCTTCGTAAGCTCGGGCGGAATACCGAGGAAGCCGAACGCGGGCGATAATGCGTTCGTTATCGCCGCGGAAAGCCCCGAAATTTCGAACAGCTCGCACATCATAAATATGGCGGCGAGCATAGGTATAAGCGACAGCGTGAAATTTACCGCCTCGCCCGCGCCTCGGGTGAACGACGAGTAGATATTCACCTTTTTTACCGCCGCATACGAAATAATAAGGATAAAAATAACGGGTATTACGAACGCCATAGCTTGTTCACCGCGAAATATATCAAAGTTGCCAGCCCCGTCGAAACGGCGGTGGTTATAAGACAGGGTATAATTATATCGTTTGCGTTCGCGCTCCCCGCCGAGGCGCGAAGCGTAATTACGGTCGTTGGGATAAGCTGAATGGATGTGGCGTTTATAATGAATAAAAGGTTCTGAGCGAAGCGGTTTTTGTCCTTTTCGAACTCGTTCACGGCTTTTACCGCAAACGGCGTAGCCGCGCCGCCTATGCCCAGAAGATTACAGCTTAAATTCATAGAAACGTTTTCAATCGCGGCGCTATTTTGCGTTTTAAAAACCTTTCCGCAAAGCGGCTTCAAAAGTTGAGCCGCCTTTTTGTTTATGCCCGCGTCCTCCGCGACGGCGGAAAGCCCCATCCATACGGCGTAAACGCAGAAAAGAGTAAACGCACATTTAAGCCCGCTTTCCGCCCCGCCCAAAAGCGAGGGGAGAAAGCCTTGCGGGTTTATAAAAATAATAAGCGCGGTCGATATTAAAAACACCGCGGTAAAAATTGTGCTCATACGGTATAATATTTGTCCTATTTCCCGATTATTCGAAAATACGTTTTACTTTTAAGTATAAATATGCTATATTTATACGGAATAGAAAATCACTTTGAGGTGAGAGAAATGTCAGAAAAATTTTACGTTACGACAGCTATTGCATACGCTTCGGGCAAGCCGCATATCGGCAACACTTACGAGATAGTTTTAACCGACGCTATCGCGCGTATGAAGCGAATGCAGGGCTACGACGTATATTTTATGACGGGTACGGACGAGCACGGTCAGAAGGTCGAAGAAAAGGCTAAAACGCTCGGCGTTACTCCCAAACAGTTCGTGGACGGCGTTGCCGCGGAAATAAAGAAAATATGGGATTTGATGGGCGCGTCCTACGATAAATTCATAAGGACGACGGACGACTATCACGAAAAGCAGGTCGCCGCAATGTTTAAAAAATTCTACGAAAGCGGCGATATATATAAAAGCTCTTACGAGGGAATGTATTGTACCCCGTGCGAAAGCTTCTGGACGGAGAGCCAGCTCGTGGACGGGAAGTGCCCCGACTGCGGCAGGGAAGTAAAGCCCGCCAAAGAGGAAGCGTATTTCTTCAGAATGGGCAAGTAC
>CAZRCE010000098.1:0-2580 GCA_964598465.1 uncultured Clostridia bacterium
GAATGCCGCGGCGCTTTTTCAGTTATAAAAGGTTGAGCTTTTCTAAAGTAAGCCCCGAATAGTTTATTACCGCCGTCTTTTCGCGGGCGCTGCCCGCCGCGAGCGAATAATCCGAAAGGCACTTTATATTTATTCCCCGCCGCGCAGCCTCCTCCTTTATCTGCAAATCCGACTGCGCGGACGGAAACTCGACTGTAAGATGCAACCCGCTTCCCGTATCGCTTATAACCTTTTCATAGGGCAGGCTTTCTATCTTTTCGACGAGCTTGCCCCTTATCTGCCTGTAATGGTTTTTAAGGCGCGAAATATGGCGTTCGAGATGACCTTCGCCTATCATCGCGGCTAGAGCTTTCTGCTCGAACAGAGGCACTACGGAAGCGAAATTTTTATACAGCGCGAGATATTTTTCGTACAGCGCGGGCGGAAGCACCGCGTAACCCATACGCATCGACGGCGCGAGCGTTTTGGAAAACGTATTTACGTAAATCACCCTGTCGCGGTTGAGAGCGAGCATTGCCTGCAAGGGCTTGCCGCTTAAACGGAATTCGCTGTCGTAATCGTCCTCTACGATATACGCCCCGCTCTCCTGCGCCCATTTGATAAGTCTTACCCTGTTCGCCGCGGGCATTACCGCGCCCGTGGGATACTGGTGCGAGGGCGAAAGATGAACGGCGCGCGCGCCCGACTTTTCCACCGCGGCGCAGTCCGCGCCGTTCTCGCCTACGGGGATATATACGCAGTCCGCGCCGTAAAGATTATAAGCCGAACGGATTTTGCCGTAACCGGGCGTTTCCACCGCGTACGGCTTTTCCGTGCCGAGAAGATGAACGATAACGCCGTAAAGATATTCCGCGCCCGCACCGATTATAATAAAGCGCGGTTCTACGCTCACGCCGCGCGTGCGGTAGATAAGCGAAGCTATTTCGCGTTTGAGCTGAGCGTCGCCGTCGCACGGCACGCGTTCGAGAAGATGCTCGCCCTGCTCGGAAAGCACCTTGCGCATAAGCTTTGCCCACACCGAAAAGGGAAACGCCTCCGCGGGGGTTACGCCCTTTACGAGGTCGAGCCTGTACTGCTTTTCGCGAGCGGGTTCTTCCTCGGTCAATACCGCCCCGCCGAAGAACTCCGCGGGCACGTCGGCGACGAAATAACCGCTGCGCTCGCGCGAGGTAATATAGCCTTCCGCGAGGAGCTGTTCGTACGCCGTCTGCACGGTGACGACGCTGACGTTAAGATTTTGCGCAAGGCTTCTTTTGGCGGGTAAACGCTCGCCGAATTTCAGTTTACCGCACAATATGTCCTGACGAATGGACTTGTACAGCGCGTAATATTTATTTTTATCGCCCAAATCGTAAGTAAGCACGCTTTCCCTCTGGTATTATAAAGAATTCTTATTTTGGATATTTTAATAATATCAAAATATGCGTATAATGTCAATACGCTAAAATAAAAGGACTATGAAAATGAACAACGGAAATGCAAAGAAAAAGATTTACTATTCCACGAAATGGATAACCTACACCGCACTTTTAACCGCGCTCGTCGTGGCGATGGGTTACGTGCCCGGCATACCGGTAATTACGGGAAAAATTTATTGGTGCGATTTCGCGATTTATACCGCGGCGTATCTTTTAGACCCGCTCGGAGCGATGATAGTCGGCGGCGTGGGAACGACGTTCTTCGATTTGTTCGGCATAAACGGAACGGCTTACAACGCGATACCCTCCCTTTTAATACACGGATTGCAGGGTCTTACCGCCTCGCTTATCTTTAACCTTCTTAAAAAATTCTTTCTGAAGAACGGCAGTGAAAAGAAAGAAGCGGTTTTAGCCGCGCTTTCCGCCGTCTTGCCAGCGCTCATAGTAATTTTCGGATATTTTATTAAAAGGCTGACCTGGGAGCGCGTTGACGTTATAACCGCACTTATGAAGATGCCCGCAAACGTCTTGCAGGAAATAATAGGTATCGTCGTGGCAATGCTGTTATGCTACGCGACTTCCTTTAAGCGGCAGTTGAAAAAGGCGCACCTCCTTCCCGACTTTACGGGCGAAATGCTTGACGGAAAAAAAGAACCGAAACCGACGGAGACAGAGCCTCCCGAAAGCGAAACGGAATAAAAGAAAGGGCGGTTGCGTTTAAACGCAACCGCCCTTTCTTTTTATAACTTTTCCGCAATTTTATATAAAAACTCGCGCGAGTCGAGCTTGTGGGTCGCAACCCCATCCGCATTAAACAGCGGGATAAGGTCGCCCGTCATATAGCCGCTTTCGATAGTTTCGACCGTCGCCCTTTCTAGTTTCTTTGCAAAGGCGGTGAGCGCGGCGTTGCCGTCCAGCTCGCCCCTCTTTGCGAGCGCGCCCGTCCACGCCCAAATCGTTGCTACGGAGTTCGTGGAAGTGCTTTCGCCCTTTAAATATTTATAGTAGTGGCGCGTGACCGTGCCGTGCGCCGCCTCGAATTCGTATTTTCCGTCGGGCGAAACGAGAACCGAGCTCATCATTCCGAGCGAGCCGTAAGCCGTCGCTACCATATCGCTCATAACGTCGCCGTCGTAGTTCTTGCACACCCAAAGCACGCCGC
>CAZRCE010000099.1:0-2460 GCA_964598465.1 uncultured Clostridia bacterium
GGCGGCTTTATTCAGGGCATACGCCCCGGCAAGCCTACGGCGGATTATCTCAAAAAGATTAACAACCGCATAACGTTGTTCGGTGCGATATATCTCACGCTCGTAGCGTTCATTCCCTCGATACTCGGAATTATCGCGACGGGACTTAACTGGGGTACGGACCTCATAAGCGTATTCTCTACGACGGGTATTCTAATCGTCGTATCGGTTGCGCTCGAGCTCGACAAACAGCTTCAATCGCAGATTATGATGAAGAACTATAAGGGATTCCTCAAATAATTATAAAAGGCGGCATATGAAAATTATACTTCTCGGCGCACCCGGCGCCGGAAAGGGAACGCAGGCAAGCTTCATTAAAGAACGCTATAACCTTCCCCACGTATCCACGGGCGACATATTCAGAGCCAACATAAAAGGCGGCACGGAGATAGGCAAGCTCGCGAAAAGCTATATCGACGCAGGCAAGCTCGTCCCCGACGAGGTCACCTGCCGTATAGTCGAAAACAGACTCGCGGAAGCCGACGTAAAAGAGAACTATATGCTCGACGGATTTCCCAGAAACCTGTTTCAGGCGAAAGAGCTTTCGAAGTTTTCCGAAGTGGATTTATGCGTCAACATAGACGTCGATTTGGATTTACTGATGGACAGGATATGCGGCAGACGCGTTTGCACCTGCGGCGAAAGCTACCACGTTTCCACCTTAAACGGTGAAACGAAATGTAGAAAGTGCGGAAAAGAGCTTTACCAAAGGGCGGACGACAATCCTCAGACCGTAGGCGCAAGGCTCGAAACGTATTTCAAAGAAACCGCTCCGCTTGCGGAGTATTACGAAAAGCAAGGCAAGCTCTTTACCGTAAAGTGCGGTAAGAGCACGCCGAGCGAGGTTTTTGCGGAAATTTCCGCGGAACTCGATAAATATTTAAAATGATTACCGTAAAGAACGAGCAGGAAATCGCGCTCATGCGCGACGTTTGCAGAATAGTTAAGGAAACTCTCGAATACGTCGGGAAGAATATCCGCGCGGGAATGACGACCAAGGAAGTTGATGAACTCGTCTATAAATACATAACGGCGAGCGGTGCGTATCCTTCGTCGCTCGGCTACTGCGGATATCCCGCCAGCTCGTGCGTATCGGTAAACGAAGTCGTCGTGCACGGCATACCGTCCGACAGGGTGATATGCGACGGCGACATAGTCAGTGTGGATATCACGGCGGAAAAGAACGGCTTTAACGGCGACGCGGCGCGGACCTTCTTAATCGGCAACGTTTCGGAAGAAAAGCGCAAGCTCGTAAAAGTCACCGAGGAGTGCTTTTTTAAAGCCTTGGAGGGACTTAAAGCGGGCACGCCGCTGTACGATATCGGCTACGCGGTGCAGACCCACGCCGAAGCGAACGGCTACGGAGTGGTAAGGGCGCTCGTCGGACACGGTATCGGCAGAGAGATGCACGAAGACCCTTCCGTGCCGAACTACGGCAGAAAGGGTACGGGCGTAAGGCTTAAAGCGGGAATGACGATTTGTATCGAGCCTATGATAAATATGGGCACTTACAAAGTCGATTTCGATAAGCGCGACGGCTGGACGGTTACGACCGCTGACAAAAAGCCCGCCGCTCATTACGAAAACACGGTGCTTATCTGCGAGGACGGGGTTGAAATTTTAACCCTTTAAGGAATTATGAAAATCGAAACGCCGCAAGTATGGCAGATATGCGAAAGCCTGCAGGGCAGGGATAAAGGAACACTTTATGCCGTAACTCGGGCGGACGACGGATTCGTACTGGTTGCCGACGGTGACCTGAAAAAGCTTGAAAGTCCGAAAAGAAAGAATTTGAAGCATTTGCGGATAAAACCCGCATTCGTTACGGAATTCGTAAATTTTTCGGGCGGCAAGGCAAAGAATCACGAAATAGCGTTTGCGCTGAAAAGCTATAAAAACGCCCAAAGTCAGAATAAGTCGGAGGATTAACAGGTGTCTAAGGACGACGTTATCGAAGCGGAAGGCAAAGTTATAGAATGTTTGCCCAACGCGAACTTCAAAGTACAGCTCTCAAACGGTTACGTAATTACGGCGTACATTTCGGGCAAGCTTCGCATGAACTATATAAGAATTATAGAAGGCGACAACGTAAAGCTTGAAATGAGCCCTTACGATTTGACCAAGGGCAGAATTACCTGGCGCAGCAAAGGCTAAGCCGATTCTCGGTTTATAAACTGCGCGATACGGCGTTGCGTTGCGGCAACTTTCAGTCACATACGTCATTGTATGCTCCTTTAAGTTTGCCTCACGCGCCTTGTCTCGCTTGTTTCTGACCCGAGTGACTGACCTGATAATATAAAATCAAGAAAATCTTAAAACGATTAGATAGCAAACAAAACCACGCTTTTTGAAAATAAAAAAATAAACGTAGCAAGCAAAACCACGCTTTTGCGCAGCGCGACCCAATTTGCGATTTATCGC
>CAZRCE010000100.1:0-2306 GCA_964598465.1 uncultured Clostridia bacterium
AGACGCGCCGTGCGCGTCTGCCGCTTTAAAAAAAGTATTTCTTCGGTTTTTATAAACGAGCGGAACAAGGCGAACGAGCATTTTCGACGGGGAGTTTACTATGCGTAAATGACCCGAGATATGTGCAGTTCAACACAGTTATGCGACGTTCAGAGAAATCGAAATTTATTCGATTAAAATTTCATCTGCATACCACCGTCGTATTGCGAGCGGTATTTGAGTGCAAACACCTTTTTAACTTCGCCCAAGCCCTCTTTTCTGAGCTTTTTGCCCTTGGATACGCGCTGTTCTATCGAAATTTCTTCCGTATCAACCTCGAAAAGCGAATTATCAGCGTCCACGACCGCAAGGCTGTAAGGTATGGTTACGTAATCCGCAAAAAGCACTTTGGACTTGCTGTCCGAAATCATAACGCCCTTGCGCGCCCTGCCGAGCGGGTCGATTATCGAAGAAATTACGCGTTTGAACGTTCCCGCGTCCGTGACGATTATCAGCTCGCCGTCGCCGTTAGCCTGCGTCGCGAAAACGACGTCGTCGCCCGTATTGAGCACCATTCCCTTTACGCCGCCGGCAACTCTGCCCTGCGCGGGTACGTCGTCGAGCGCGGCGTTTAAGCACATTCCCTGACGGCTTACGAAGAACATTGTGTAGCTGTCGTCGTTTACGAAATTTTCGACGTTGACTACCTCGTCGCCCGCCTTTAATTTAAGAGCGGGGAAGGACTGCTTAGCAAGTCCGTATTCCGACCACGCCGTACGCTTTACCACGCCGTCGCGGGTGAAGAACAGCAAATCGCCATCGGGCAGTTCCGCGCCGACCGAGAACAGCTTTACGGGCACTTCGCCTTTAAGCGCCCCGTCGTAAACGTCTTTAAGCTTCAAGCCCGACGCGCGGAAATCCACCGCGGAATATTCGCTTAAATCGAGCCTTACGCAGTTGCCGTAGTTGGTAAAGCACATAACCGTGCTTTCCGATTTCGCCGTGAGAACCTGCTTGAAGTAGGTTTCGGGCTTGTTGGAAAGGGGCTTGCGGCTGCGCGCCGTGAAGTCGATTTTATCTATAAATTTCAGCGTTCCCGCCGCCGTTATGCAGACAGACCAGTCCGTTTCGGGACGGCGTATATCCTGCCTCAACACCTGAATTTCTTCCACGGTGTTCATTATGAGCGTGCGGCGCGGGCAGGGGTATTTTTTCTTTATCTCGCGCATTTCGGACTTGACGATACTCATCTGCTTGTCCTTGCTGTCGAGAACGGCTTTCAGATACTCTATCTTTTTCCTCAGCTCCGCAAGCTCCTGCTCCAACTTCTGGATTTCGAGCTTCGCGAGCCTTGCGAGACGCAAGTCGAGTATCGCCTGAGCCTGCCTTTCGGAAAGCCCGAACCTCTCCATCAGAGCCGCCCTTGCCGCGGGCGTGGATTCCGACGATTTGATAATTTTAATTACCTCGTCGATATTGTGAACGCCTATTATCAGTCCCTCCAAGATATGGCAGCGCGCTTCGGCTTCCTTCAAGTCGAACTTAGTGCGCCTTACCACGACCTGTCGCTGATAGGTAACGTAGTATCTTATGATATCGAGTAATCCGAGCTGCCTCGGCTTGCCGCCCGCGATGGCGACCATATTTATGCCGAAGGTGCATTCCAAATCGGTATATTTGAAAAGATACTGCAAAATCGCATCGACGTCCGCGTCTTTTTTGCAGGTGATAACGGCGCGCATACCGCTTCTGTCCGATTCGTCCACGATATCCGACACGCCCGCAAGGACGTCCTTTTTCGCCTCCCTTAAAAGCATTATCTTTCTTAAAAGGTCAGCTTTGTTGGTCTGATAGGGAAGCTCGGTTATGACGATAAGTTTTTTGCCGCCGTCGCCGTTCTCTACGGCATATTTGGCACGCAAAGTTATTTTTCCCTTGCCCGTTTCGTACGCCTGTTTAAGCTCGTTCGCGATAATATATCCGCCCGTCGAAAAGTCGGGGCCGGGGATTATTTTCATCATCTCTTTCAAAGAGATTTTGGGATTGTCTATATATGCGCAGCAACCGTCTATCACCTCGCCCAAATTGTGTGTGGGAATGTTGGTCGCAAGACCTACGGCTATGCCGTTTGCACCGTTTACAAGCAGGTTGGGGTATCTTCCGGGCAGCAAATCGGGTTCCAAAAGCGAGTCGTCAAAGTTAAAAGAAAAAGGCACGGTTTCCTTGTCTAAATCCTTTAAAAGCTCCATTGCAAGAGGTTCAAGCCTTGCTTCCGTGTACCTCATTGCAGCGGCAGGGTCGCCGTCCACCGAACCAAAGTTACCGTG
>CAZRCE010000101.1:0-1749 GCA_964598465.1 uncultured Clostridia bacterium
ATAATTATCGAGGACGTTATGACCTCTGGCAAGGCGCTCCGCGAAATGCTTCCCAAGCTCGAACAGGCGGCAAAAGTGCGGATTACGGGTATGGTAATCTCGGTTGACCGTATGGAAAGGGGGCTTGAAAGTCAGCTTTCCGCCGTGCAGGAAGTGTATAAGGAGTTCGGCGTAAAGGTGTACTCGATAGTCACTATGGCGGACATAATCGAAGCTATCGAAAGCGGAGTTATCGAAGGCAAGGAATATCTCGAAAAAATGAAAGAATACCGTAAAACTTACGGGGTCGATTAAAAAATTTAAAAGCCGCCGCGGCAAAAATTGCCGCGGCGGCTTTTTTTATATAAACAATCAGAAGGTTGCAAAACTGTATCCGTTTTCTTTGTAATAACCGATAATGCTTTTCAATGCAAGCGCGGTCGGCGTTTTCGTCGTGCTGTCGTGCGCCAGAAGCACGATATTATGCCTGTCGGACGAAGTGTTCACCGCCGCCTTAAAAAGGCTTTCTGGCGATGGGTTGACTATCTCCGCGTCGCAAAGCGAGGCGTTCCAGTCCACGTAGCGCATACCTCTGTCGGTCACCGCGCGGATAAGCGATTCTTTCAGCCCGTACGAGCCGCCGGGGAAGCGGTAAACGTTCGAACGCGTTCCGCAAATGCTCTGAATAACGTCGTTGCATTTATCTATATCCTGCAAAAGCGCGGCGGGCGAGGAATAAATTTCGCCGTATGCGTGCGAGTAGGAGTGTACCGCCACGGTATGCCCCGAATTGAACTCTCGCTCAATGATATTTCTTCGCGTTTCGGCTTGCTTGCCGATAATGAAGAAAGTCGCCTTAACGTTTTCCTCGTCCAGAACGTCCAGAATTTTCGGCGTGACCTTGTCGCTCGGACCGTCGTCGAAAGTAAGATAAACGCACTTGGTCGCTTCCTTGTTATCCGCCAGCGCGAAGCCGTGCATTCCGGATAATGCCGCCGCCATATGCAAGAGGAACGCGGCGAAAACAATCATAAACCCCGTAAATGCGGAAATTCTCCTGTTCATAACCTTATCTTGCGCAGATTTCCATAAATTAGTAGCGCGAAATAAATTATTTTAAAATTCTTGCCGCTTCTTCGCCGAACCGTAGCCCAAGACTGAAACCGCGCACGAAATACGCTTCCGTTTCTTCGGCTGCCACGCCGTCCAATGCGTTCTTTAATTCGTTATAAAGCTGTAAAAGCTCTTTATCGTCGGAAATTTTTTTCGTTATCAGCTCGTCGTTTTTTACTACCGTGTCCATTAATTTGCACCAATCGCAGTTTCCGTCCTGATTAGGGTCTATATGCTCGTAGAGTGCGTCGAAGATTACGGATTTCATAATTTTACCTCGTATAAGTGTTGTGTAATTGGTATTATACTCTAATTAAATTGAAATTACTTAATTAACAGGCATTGCTTGTTAAATTTATAAGAGGTGCTTGAGAATAATAGCCGTGTAACGGCAAAAAAACGGGACACAGTTTAAACTGTATCCCGTTTTTTTGGAGCTAATAGCCGGATTCGAACCGGCGACCTGCTGATTACGAATCAGCTGCTCTACCAGCTGAGCCATATTAGCATCACGATTATTAAATTTTGTAGTTATTATGGAGCTAATAGCCGTATTCTGCCGTTTCCCGCAAGCGGGAGTCCCTCGGCAGAGCGTCGCTGCGCTCGCGCGAACCGGCGACCTGCTGATTACGAATCAGCTGCTCTACCAGCTGAGCC
>CAZRCE010000102.1:0-1739 GCA_964598465.1 uncultured Clostridia bacterium
GCAATTATTTATTCGACAATATTTGACATTTTGCCGACTAAGCGTTAAAATCAGAAGGTATGATAGAAGTTAAAGAAATTTTCTCGAAAAGGGACAAAAAGAAGTTTTTCAAGTTCCCCATAGATTTGTATAAGGGCAATAAGCATATTGCGCCGAACCTCTATGCCGACGAGTTCGCGGAGTTCGACCCAGAGGTGAACGACGCGTTCCGCTTTGCCGATTGCAGAATGTTCCTCGCGTATAAGGACGGAAAGATAGCGGGCAGAATTGCGGGTATATGGCACAGGGGCGCGAACGAAAAGACGGGGCTTAAACAGCTCCGCTTCACCCGCTTCGACGTTATAGACGATTTCGAAGTGACTAAGGCGCTTTTCGCAAAACTTATCGAGTGGGCAAAAGAGCTTGGTATGGACGAAATAATCGGACCTATCAGCTTTTCCGACCTCAACGAGGAGGGTATGCTCATAGATGGCTTCGACGAGGACAGTACGTATATCGAAATTTACAATCACGCCTATTACGTGCAACATATGCTTGAATTAAACGCGTATAAGGTGGTCGATTGGAACTGCTACCGCATACCCGTACCCGAGAAAATAGACGAGCGTATTCCCCGCCTTTGCGAAGCGATAATGAAAAGGGGCGGCTTTTCCCTTCTCGACGTAAAGACGCTTCTGAAAAAGGACAGAAAGAAGTTGGACGGCTATATTATGCAGTGCCTCGACGTCCTCGACGAAGCGTTCGCGGATTTGTACGGAACGAGCCCTTTGAACGAAAAGCAGAAGCGCAGGGAAATGGCGACTATCTATCAGATACTCGTGCCCGAGCTTGCCGCCGTAGTGTTAAAGGACGATAAAGTCGTTGCGTACGGCTTTTTAATGCCGTCGATGCTCAAAGTTCTGCAAAAGGCAAAGGGCAGTATTATTCCGCGCGCGCTGTTCGCCTATATCCACGCTATGAACCATATCGAAGTCGCGGATATGATGAGCATAGGCGTAAGAAAGGAATTTTCCAATTCGGGCACGGTCGCTTTAATCGTCAATTCGATTTTGCAGGGGCTGATTTCAAAGGGCGTCAAGTACCTTGAAACGGGACCCGAGCTGGAAACCAACCGCAACGTGCAGAATTTGTGGAAAAATTACGACCCCAAGCTCGTAAAGCGCAGGCGTTGTTGGGGAATTAAGGTTTAAATAAGTTCGAAGGACGGCGGCGCGCCCCATAGCGAGGCGCGCCGCCTTTTTCTGTATAATTTTTCCGCCGTTTACAAAAACTATTTTTACATATGCAGATACAACAGACTTTACGCGGTCATACGATTTACTTTAAAAACAACCCGAGGATTATCGCGACGGGCACGATAGCAGGTCCTAAGGAATCGGCGGGCATTATAGGCGGATACGTCGATAAGCCGCTTGCGGACGACACTTTCGGCGAGAGCACTTTCGAAAAAGCCGAATGCAAAATGCTGTCCTTCGCGATAGATACGGCAATTTCCAACGCGAAATTAAAGCGCGAGCAGGTGGACGTTCTATTCTCAGGCGACCTTCTCAACCAGATAATTTCCGCAAGCTTCGCCGCTAGGGATTTCGATATACCCTTTCTCGGCGTTTACAGTGCGTGCTCGACAATGAGCGAGAGTATAATGCTCGCGGCTTCTATGGTCAACGCGGGCTATATAAAGACGGCGGTCGCGGCGACGGGCAGTCACTTCGCGTCTGCGGAAAGGCAGTACCGTTATC
>CAZRCE010000103.1:0-1679 GCA_964598465.1 uncultured Clostridia bacterium
ACGCTCGAAGGCGGAATGGGTCAGCGCCCTTAACTTTTCGGAGAGCCGTCAAATTTTCGTATCGGAAGAAAATCTATGAATATGCAAGAGAAATACTTATCCGCCTCGACCGCGTTGGAGCGGTTGAAGGCGGGAAATAAAATTTATTTAAATTCCGTGCGTAGCGTCGGCGATATTTCGCCCGAAAAGCGCGCTTACACGAGCAAAAACGGGCAAAAACCCTACGCTGTGATACTCTGTTGCTCTGATTCGAGAGTTATTCCCGAAAGCATTTTTTCGGCGGGAATAGGCGATTTGTTCGTTATCCGCGTCGCGGGCAACGTCATCGATAATAATCAGCTCGGAAGTATCGAATACGCGGTGGAGCACCTCGGCTGTAAGCTCGTGGTGGTCCTCGGTCACACGGGCTGCGGCGCGGTGAGCGCGGCGGCGGGCGAAAACGGCGGTTTCGTTAAGTTTATCACCGACGAAATAAGGCGCGCCGTCGGTACGGAAAGGGACGCGGTAAAGGCGAGTATTTTAAACGTAAAGCACGGGGTTGCGAAAATTAAAAAGCTTTTGCCGCCTACGGACGGAGCGGAGGTTACGGGCGCACTGTACCGCACCGAAAGCGGAATAGTGGATTTTGATATCTGACAAGGCGGCGACGAATGGACTTTTTAATGCAGTTGCTTTTCGAAGTTTATCTTAATATAGGCGAGATATTCGTACCCGAAAAGAAATTCAAAAGATGGCAGGAAACATTACTTAAAATACTTTGTTTGGTCGCCTGTTGCTGTATTTTTGGTTGCTTGGGCGCGGGTATCGCAATTTTAATCGAGCAAGAAAGCGCGCGAACGATTGGGATAATTCTCACGTCCGTCGGCTCGGTACTGTTAGCTATACAGATTGCACTCGTCGTATTCGCAATCGTGCGCGACGCAAAAAAGCAAAAACCGAAAAAAGAAAACCGCGAATAAGTAAATATATGCTTATTGTGTGAATTTTTTCGTTTGGTACTTGATTTATTTACCAGTTTTTGGTATAATAACTAAGATAAATCAAGGAGGATTTAATTTTATGGAAATGAAAGATTTCAGGCTCGACGGAAAAGTCGCTCTCGTTACGGGCGCTTCGTACGGCATAGGTTACGCAATCGCAAAGGGTATGGCTGCCGCAGGCGCGACGATTACTTTCTGCGACATTAAGCAGGAACTCGTAGATAAGGGTCTTGAGGCATACAAGGCGGACGGCATAAAGGCGTACGGCTACGTTTGCAACGTCTGCGACGAGCCTGCCGTTCAGGCAATGGTTGCTCAAATCGAAAAGGAAGTGGGCGTTATTGATATTCTCGTAAACAACGCGGGCATAATCAAGCGTATTCCCATGACCGAAATGAGCGCGGCGGAATTCAGACAGGTTATCGACGTTGACCTCAACGCACCCTTCATCGTATCCAAGGCTTGCATACCTTCGATGATTAAGAAAGGTCACGGCAAAATTATAAACATCTGCTCTATGATGAGCGAACTCGGCAGAGAAACCGTTTCCGCATACGCGGCGGCAAAGGGCGGCCTTAAAATGCTCACCCGCAACATCTGCTCCGAATACGGCGAATACAACATTCAGTGCAACGGTATAGGACCGGGATACATCGCAACCCCTCAGACCGCGCCCCTCCGCGAGCGTCAGCCCGACGG